>JAFIFB010000008.1 GCA_020832285.1 Balneolaceae bacterium | reverse complement strand
TCAGTAGTGTCCGGTTAAAAGTCAAAGAGTCCCAATTGGTTACGGGATTGGGGGTTATAATCCGTGAGTGATTCATCGGAAAATAGCTGTTTAAGCGTCATACGGCCCAATATAGCCACGCTGAGAATTTGCATCATTGTGTGTAGTTTTACGTCAAAATGATTGGTTTTTTGTACAATTATAATGATTAAATAGGTGCAAATCGCAGTCCAAATTTGGGTTTTCACCGCATTGATTGTTTGCCCATAAAAGGCCTTGATTCGAAGGTGTTGTTTAATCCATTTAAAGAATAATTCAATCTGCCAACGCTGTTTGTAGTAGCTGCTGATTTGAGCGGCATCGCAGTCGGTTATATTAGTCAATAAGACAATATTTTGATCGTTATCGGGATCGATAATACGAACACGGCGAAGATCCTCCGGATACCGTTTTTTTGATTGTGGCCCTGTCAGGCGGATGATTTGATCACATCTTAGGCCTGTATCGGTGTCTACAGGGGTGGAGGATTTTCGATAAAACTGTAGATTCTTTTTAGCCCGAACAGCAAATCGACCACCGGCTTGATGTAATTTAAAAAGTCGCTGAAAATCCAGATAAGCGCGGTCCATAATATAAATACCTCCGGGCGTAATTGGAAGCATATCCAGAACATTGACATCGTGAGTACGACCATCAGAGATATAGATGAAAGTCGGGATGGAACCTTCTAAGTCCATGAGGGTGTGCAGTTTAATGGCTGCTTTATGCTCTCGGAATTCTGCCCAGGGAAACAGCGACAGACACAGATCAATTGTTGTAGAGTCCAGAGCATAGATCTCCTTCGAGGTGGACTCTACATCGTCATCATCGGTGGAACAGGCTTGGCGGGCAGTATGGATCAACACCATAGCCAGATCATGATAGATTTGCCATGAGCGGGTTGCATTAGCATCGGAAATAGTACTCAATGGCACCTGGTGTTTAATTCCCAAATGATAACGTCTCGAACCAAGGGCATTCAACGTTGAAGTTAAATCCCGCAGGCTATCGCGAAAGGTAAGTTGTCCAAAGCACATACACAGAAGTTGATTCCAACATGTAAACTTTTTTACACGATAATCACCTTTATATCGGTCAACGATTTTCCTAAATTTATATTTAGGAATGACATCCATAAGTTGTGAGAAAATGACTCGGCCAGTGTACATGATATTATTTATTAATCGACAGTTGAATTAAATTGACACTGGTAAATTACGAGATCAAGTCGATAAAAATTTTAATAGCACTTATTCCATTGCACAACAATAAGTTACAAAGGTATGAGTTTCAGTTAACCGGACACTACTGTTATCTCGTTATTAATATTACAGCGGAAATTTAAGGCTTTTCACTAATAATATCGGGCAGAACCGGCTTTTTACATTATTTTCGAAAACTGTTTCAGTTCTGCCGAAAACCGCTTTTTCACTCTTACATTTTCCGGATTTTTACTTTCATAATTCTTTTTTAACCGAAATCTGTGCGTATTAAATTTTTGTAAAGATGCACCAATGTTTGCTGAGAAGCTCCCAGGTAGTACAGAATAAATATCACAGAAAAGATAAATTGCAGTCTCAGAACGCCGTTTTTCCTGTATTTCCGAGCTGATGTTACCACAGTATCCCGCAACAATACAAACCTGCCATACCGCCTGATCTGCCTCACAATCTCCTGATCCTCCATCACAGTCAAATTGTCATCAAACCCACCAATTTCCCGGAACAACTTATTCTTCACAAAAAGGCTCTGATCCCCAAAGCGCAGCAAGGTGGACCTGAACCTTGTAAACCACGCATAACCGGTAAGCAGCGGATGGGGATCATCAAAGCGAAGTCTGAAACAGCCTGAGTCAGCTCCCATATTTATCGCCTGTGCGATTTTCTCCCCAAAATTTTTTGGCGGATACGTATCAGCATGCAAAAAATAGATAATGCTAGATGTCGACGAGATCATTTCTGCACCGGCATTCATTTGAACAGCGCGCCCTGCCTTTGGTGCCAAAACTGTTAAAGCCCCTTTTTTTTCGGAAATTACTGTCGTGCCATCGGTACTGCCGCCGTCTGCCACAATCAATTCTTCCACATATTCTCCACCTTCTTTGTGAAGATAATCCAGCAGCGGACCGATATTTTCTGCTTCATTCAAAACGGGAATGATTACGCTGATTCGAGTACTCACAGCTTCAGTCCGCTTTCTTTCAGGTCCTGTTCCGTGTCGATATCATTTAGTTCGGGGAGTGAGTAACAGCTCAGGTTTTTCTCATTTATTTTTTTAATTGTGCTTTTTAATACCATATGAGTGCTCCAGGGGATATCAGTGAATAGATCGGGAATATACCGGTTCATACCGAGCAGATAATAACCACCGTCGGCAGCCGGCCCAATCACCATATCATATCGTTCCAGAGCTGAAAAGGCTTTCTGGATTAGTTCCGTGGTTATGTCAGGGCAATCGCTCCCGATGATGACCGCCCTTTTACATCCGTCATAAAAAACCTTCCGGAAAGCAACACTCATCCGTTCTCCAAGATCTGTACCGGTTTGAACACATTTTTTGAAATCATGTTCGTCAATTCCGTCTTCCTGGTCGGTATATGAGGAGTACCAAACCTGTTTATCTGCTTCTGCTCCTTTTGCGGCTTCAAGGGTAATTTCTACCAAGCGACGGTAAACCTTCAACGCACTTTGCTCACCCCTGGTTTTTGCGAGACGTGTTTTTACCTTTCCGGGTTCCTGATTTTTAACAAAAATAATGAGTATGTTTTTTTCTTTCACAAAAATAATTTCAGCTTTTCGTTACTTGCTTATATCCCGCATTCAAGATTAAAATGGAACATTTTTGGTGTAAATGTGTAATAATTTTGTAAATATTAATCCATAAAAAAGACATGAATTATCTGAAACGTCATCTCTATCTGACTACTACTCTTTTGGTTATATTTGCGTTTACAGCAGTTGATCATTCTCAGGCACAAAACAGGCCGGGAAATACGGAACTGGGTATTATTCTGGGAGAGCCCACAGGAATAAGTTTCAAATCCTGGCAATCGGGAACATCTGCATTCGATCTTGCCGTAGCATGGTCTTTCGGGAGGAATGGTGCGATTTATCTCCATGGTAATTATCTGAAGCATCATCCTCAAAGTGTAAACCGGGGCAGTTTATATTTGTATTATGGTCTTGGGGCAAGAACTATTTTACAGGATGACCCGCGTTTTGGTGCACGTATACCTCTGGGCCTTCAGTACATTATACCTAACAGCAGGCTCACTTTCTTTTTTGAGGTTTCCCCGGTGCTTGATCTGGCCCCTGCCACAAAATTTGGTGTTGGCGGCGGAGTGGGGATCCGTTATTTTCTCTAATTGAGGCTGAGCTTATCAGGATTCTCTCTTGATCCTGTCTATATCCAGTTCAAGCTGCTGCAGTTTTTCTTCCTTCTTGTTGATGTCATTTTCGGCATTGTCAATGCGTTTCTTAACATCATCAAGAAGGGGGCTGCTGCTGCTCGAAGGTTTAAAGTAGCTGAGTGATTCTTTCATTTGCAGAAGTTCACTGCTCAGTCTGTCAATCTGCTTACGAAGCTTTTCGGCCTGTTCCTGTTTTTTCTTGATCTCGGCGATATCGTCGGTGGAATAGTGTTCCACATTCTCTTTGCCCACTATTTGTGCTGCAGATTTTGCCGCACGGAACCGGTCATAAATAACATCACAGGTTTCGCGGTACTCTTTCCACATTCGGTTTTTGTGTTTGATGGGAACATAACCTGCTTTTTTGAACTCCTCCTGAAGTGGTTTGGCAAGCTCCACAGCTTCAATCGGGTTTTCGTGAGATTTCAGCTCCTTAAGCTGATCAAGTATATCCTCTTTCTCTTTGAGGTTATCTTTTCGCTCTTCTTTTACTTCTTTGAAATAATCGCGGCGCCGGTCGTAAAAATAATCCATTGCACCTTTGAACTTTTTCCAGATTTTCCCCGACTTTCTTCGGGGAACCGGACCTATTTTCTTCCATTGGTCCATTAATTTCTGAAATTCATGATGGGTTTTCTCCCATTCTTCAGATTCTTTCAGTTCATCGGCTTTTTCAATCAGCTCCAGTTTCTCATCGTAATTTATATCTTCCTGCTCCCGAAGCGTGTCGATGTTTTCACTTTTCCTCTGATTAAAAGCATCTGTGGCTGCTTTAAACCGGTCCCAAAGCTCATTTTCATCTTTCTGGGGAAGGTTGCCCGTTTTTTTCCAGCGACGGTGCAGTTTATTTACCTGCCGGGCAGCTTTTGCGAGATCGTCTGAATCGATCAGGGCTTCGGCTTCGTCTATCAGTTTCTTCTTTTTAGAAAGGAACTTCTCAATATTCTGACGATATTTTTTATCGTACTTGAACCGCATTGCGTGGAAATCATCGTTTACAGAGTGAAAACGATCCCACACTTCCTGGTTTTTTTCGGCAGGAATTCGTCCGATTTTTCGAAATTGACGAGAATAATCTGATAATTTCTTATCAAGTTCCTTCCAGTCGGAAGATTCGTCTACCCCCTCCAGGAATTTTTCCATTTTTTCGAGGATTACCAGCTTTCCTGTCAGGTTGTCTTCTTCCTGCTGTTTTTTCTTTACGAGGCGGTCAACTTTGTGGTCATCAAACGTGCTGAGCAGGCTGTTAAAAGAAGATTCCAGTTTTTCCTGTTCAGATGCAGGAATTGGTTTGATGTTTTCCCAACGCCCTTTAATTTTGGAAACGTCACGGGTGTGGGTCCATTTTTTCTCATCAATAATGGTTTTGAGCTGTTTCAGGAGTTCTTTTTTCTTCTCGAGGTTTTCCTGCCGGATGCGCTTCTGCTCTTCGTAGTGGGCTCTCTTTTTTTCTTCAAGCTGCTCTCTGAGTTCGTCAATTTTCTTTCGGTAAGGCTTGATGTCAGCATCACCGGGATCGGGGCCCTGCTCCCATAAATTATTGATATTGTCGAACTCCATGGTGGCATGTGCCCAATCAGAAAGTTCAAGCAGGGTTTCCGATTTGTCAGCGAGGTTTTTGTAGTAATTTAAAGGAGATTCTTCTTCCCCGGCATCACTCGTTTCTTCGGCTTCATCAGAGGATTTGTTGATTAGTTCTGACTCCGTACTTTCGACACTATCTTCCGTTTTTAAACCCTCACCAGGTTTGTGGATTTCTGGCAATGATTTTTCTTCTGAGGATATATCCAGTGATTTTTCAGCAGGTTCTTCTCTCTTCGGCTCTTCTTTTGAATCGTCCGATTGTTTTTCGGTTTCCTTTTTATCTGCCGGTTTTTGCTCACCATTCAGATCTTCAACGGGTTCTGATTCATCTTCTTTTTCAACCATTGCTTCAAACTTTTCTTTGGCCTCACCAAGAAGGGTTTCAAAATCTCCGATGGCATCAAATTCTTTTGCTTCGGTAACCAGAGCATCAAACCTTTTTTTCAACTCTTCTGTATCTGCGTCTGATAAAGATTCTGCTTCTTCTAAGAAACGCTCGAATTTGGAAGAAAGATTGGAAAATGCTTTTTCAAAGGCCATTACCTGATCTTCAATCGACTCGGGGTCGATCGTGGTCAGTGTTCTTTCATCGAAAAATTCTGTAGCCTTTAAATTTACTTCGCCTTTTTCTGTTATATAAGCAAAGTTATTTTCAAAAAGATGAGTACTGCCGATGTTATTATTTTCAGTTTTTTTAGTCAAAACAGCAACTTCGTTTGATTGCAAAATTACGGCTCGAAGCCTTCTTTATAAGCTTTATAGTTTAACGAACATTCATTTTGGAAGCAACTTAAGGAAAATGTTATAAGAAATAACAGGCCGCTTCCGGTAATCATTCACAACGCATTGATCTTAATTATGTTATTGTTCCTTTACACCACCCTATATTTTATCTGAATAGTATTACCGGTAAACAGCCATTTAACCGATTTCGTTTAGAATGAGAATGAATAGTTGACAATAACTATTTTAAATGCTGTTTTCTATAAAATTTCTATAAAAAAAGCCCTGTTTTGGCAGGGCCTTTGGAGTGGAATTAATTTTCTTTGAAAAGATGAACATCTCGCTGAGGAAATGGAATACTAACTCCATTTGCATCAAACCGCTCCTTTACTTTTTTGGTAATATCATAGCGAAGCGGCCACACATTGCTGCGTTGTGTCCATGGCCTCACACGGATATCGACTGAGCTATCACCAAGGTTACTTATCGCTACCAATGGTTCGGGCTCTTTCAGAACTCTTTCGTCTTCATTCAGTATTTCTTTTATGATTTTTATCGCTTTATCCATGTCATCACCGTATCCAATTCCGAATTCCATATCAACCCGGCGGGTATCAAAGCGATTCAGATTCTGTATTTCGGCCCCCCAAACTTTCGAATTTGGCATTGATATACCAATATTATCAAATGAGTGCATTTCTGTTGTAAACAGACTTATTGCATCCACAACCCCCATTGTCCCACCAATGCTTACGGCATCTCCTACTTTAAAAGGCCGCAAGATAAGCAGCATTACGCCTGCTGCAATATTACTGAGTGTTCCCTGAAGAGCCAGTCCAACTGCAAGTGCCGAAGCACCCAATACCGCTACAATACTTGTGGTTTCCACGCCAAACTGTCCCAAAACAGCAAGAATAGTTACAATGATGATGAATATTCTCGTGGTCTGAGAAAGTACGGGAACGAGGGTATCATCAATATTTTTTGCATCTCCTGCCGATTTGGTTACTCGTTTGGCCGCCCATCCGGCAACAATATATCCGGCTATTAAAATGATGATTGCTCCGAGTACGCTTAAACCGTGGTCAACAGCCATCGGTACCAGAGTATCAGTGTATTCAGAGAATTGATCTTCCATATGTTAGTCAGCTTTTGGTTATTTGATTTTTACGAAAGTTCTTTAATGACCCCTTATTACATTCAATTACATACAAATTTTAAGAAAAGAGCTTTTAACGGGTTATATAAAAATCACTTCCTGCCAGGACTGATGAAAGAGCAAACCTGACAGGAAGTTTTATAAATTTATTCAAGATGACTTCGAAGCATCCATGCGGTTTTAGAGTGTACATGAAGCCGCTGTGTAATCAAGTCAATAGTGGCTTCATCACCAGCTTCTTCACATTCGGGCAATACTTGCCGGGCTGTTCGAAGTATTGTCTCATTATCCACGGCCAGCCTGCGAACCATTTCAAGTGCTTCGGGCTGGTCGGTATCTTCTTCGATGGAAGTAATCTCACTGTATTCCCTGAACGATCCCGGCGCCCTGTATCCCAGGGAACGGATGCGTTCTGCAATTTCATCAATTGCTTCTGCAAGTTCGGTATACTGGTTTTCGAACTGCTCATGAAGTGAATGAAACAGCTCTCCGGTTACATTCCAGTGATAATTGTGTGTTTTCAGGTAAACCATGTAACTGTCGGCCAATACTTTTGAAAGTCCGTCAGCTACTTTTTTTCTTTTCTCTTTTGATATTCCAATGTTTACATCCATGTCGTTTCTCCTTTTATATTCAACTGTTTGAGTAGTCATTTGTTAGAAGTTTATATTTTGCTTTTTTTCTATACAGAACTACAAATTCTCCATTGCTACCATTCCTTTATAATTGATAAAGTGGCTATAATTCTAAATGTGATGATGAATAGTGAATAATTCAAAGCAAAGCAGTCTGATTACCAAAGAAAAGTTTAACGTTAAACTTTACAGTAAAAAAAACCCGCCAAATAGATCGGCGGGTATGCAAAAAAAATCAGTCGTAAGATTTTACAGCTTCATCAAGAGTTTTGAAGTGTTTGAAAACGGTGATAAGTTTGGTTACTACCAGCAGGCTTTCGATTTTATTATCAGCCCGGCAAATTCTCAAGTCACCGTCTGCTTTTCTTAGAGTGGTCATTCCCCCGATCAGCATTCCCAGGCCTGAGGAGTTCATAAATTTAACTTTGCCAAGATCCACAACCACATTCATTTTTCCTTCATCAACGAGCGAATGGAGCAATTTACTGAAATCTTCGGTTGATGGTCCGCCCATTACGTTGCCTTTCAATTCAATTATCACGCAATTGTACTTTTCCGTTACATTTGTTTTCATTCCAGACCTTTATCAGTTTATTTAATAAGATGTTTGGGTTCACTATAATAAGAATATCTCTGAATATTAATAAATAATTTCGAATTAGTAAGCTTTCTTTTAGATTTCAAACAATCTTCAGTCATAGAATTTATACAGGTTTGAATTCGCTTTATTCCTTTTAAATTTAAAGTTGTTACTATTGTAACTAATATACAGAATGAAGCTATTGCAAAGCATAATTCTCTTCTTGTGTATTCATGCTTTGAATGGGATTTACACGGTCGATAGTTCCGTTATTTAATCCAATTCCTTGATCTATTTGTGAAGAGTTTTCGTCCCAAAAAGAATTTTTTACAATAGCATCTTGACCCATTTTTTGATTTAGCCCGACCAATCCACCAACCTGACTTGTACCACTGACAGTTCCGGCAGCATAGGAATGGGTTACAACGGATGTGCCCACCTCACTGAAACTTCTTCCCACCAGGCCACTCACTCTGATATTTCCTGCAATATTTACATCAACAAGACCAATATGTTTTAAAGTTGTATTTCTTGTTATGCTAAAAAAAGGGCCACATAGTTTTCATCAGGCCGGTTTATGTAGTGATTTTTGATCTTAAATCCGTTTCATCATAATTACCATAAAATTCCTCCCCGGTTGATACTCCTCCAATCGGCTACCATTCCTTGCCATCGTTATATGGTGGTATATTTAAGTCAATATCATCAATTTGCTGGAAGTAAATATCTGCATAATCCGTACCTGTATAGTTCCGAATATTACTTAATAGAGCAGGTGTTGATATAAGGTAGGGATTTTCAACTGAACCATCTCCGCCGGAAAAACCTTCACCGTTTTTTTCTTTCAGTCCATCATCTGAAAAAGTATAATAATTTACATCCTGGTCTATTTGAATGCTAAAAAACATTATTTCGGTGGCTGGAATTCGGCCTGCAAAAAGGATTAAAAAGAAGAGTGGCAGCAGTAGAGAATATTTCATCTAAATGGTAGTCAGGGAATTATGATCAGGCTTATCATAGCATATTAAATATCCAAGAAATTAATAGCACTCTTATTTGAATTGAGATCTTCCTTTTTTGAAGTAACCTGAAAGTGTTGATGGTTAAGGCGTTTCCACACCCCAAAAACCAGGCAAATGTTTCAGGATATCTTCAGTCATGGAGTGCAGGTCGTGCTCAGGTTTCCAGTTCCAGTCGGAGCGGGCGGTGGAATCATCAATGCTGTTTGGCCAGGAGTCTGCAATTTTCTGGCGATGATCGGGTGTGTAGGTGATTTCAAAGCCGGGGATGTTCTTTCGAATCGCGTCTGATATCTCTTCGGGTGAGAAGCTGATCGCGGCGATGTTGTAGCTGGTGCGGATGCTGATATTTTTTTCAGATGCGTTCATCAGATCGATGGTGGCTTTCACAGCATCGCTCATATACATCATCGGCAGGATACTCGCTTTATCAAGAAAACATTCAAATGGTTCTCCTTTCACCGCCTTGTGATAAATCTCTACGGCATAATCGGTGGTGCCACCGCCCGGCAACGATTTGTATCCGATGAGGCCGGGGTAACGAAGACTTCGCACATCCACCCCGAAGGAGCGGTGAAAGTAGGCGCACCACTGTTCCCCTGCCAGTTTGCTGATGCCGTATACTGTTGTTGGGTTGCAGGGGCTATTTTGAGGGGTATAATTTTTCTGTGCATCCGGCCCAAAGACGGCAATGGAACTGGGCCAGAAAATCTTTTCGAGGGATTTGTCCCGTGCGATGCTAAGCACATTCAGAAGTCCGTCCATGTTCAGCTTCCAGGCCAGGCCGATCTTTTTCTCGGCGTTGGCGGACAGCAGAGCGGCCAAATGATACACCACTCTGATCTCATGCTGCTCAATCACTTTTTCAATCTGGTCGCGGTTCATCACGTCCAGGTGTTCATAGGGTCCCTCTCCGATTTGTGGATTCGGATCAGTAATATCGGTTGCCACCACATACTCGCTGCCATGGATGTTTCGGAGTTCGGCGGTCAATTCGCTGCCAAGTTGTCCGCAGGCACCGGTTACTAAAATTTTACTCATTCGTATGTTTATGCTGATTTGTACTCAAAATTCATCATGATTTGCCACATTCAGACAGAAAATCATCGTTCATAAATTACGAAAAGTATTGATAATGATGGCAAAGAAAGTCTAAGTAACAGACGCGGACAAATACCAATGCTGAATAAGGATACCGAAATTCTTGAGGGTCTGAACGCCATTGAGATAATACACCTGAACATCGACTGGGATATTATTCGGGATTATAAGCTAATGAATATGAAAAGTGACATTAACAAAGTGGGGATACCGGATTTAATGATTCTGCAGCAGGTGATTGAGAATAAGATTTCACTTTTCAGTATTGATAAACACTTCAAGCTGATGCAAAAGCACTTGAAATTTGATCTCATTACCAAATGATAAAAAAAGTTCAGGAACTTAACTTTTTTGGATTGAATGAACGGAAAGTGCCGCCCCGATAATCCCTGCATGGTTGCGGCTTTCGGCGGGAACTACCTCCGTTTGCAGATTGAGAAAAGGTCTGTACTCCTCAAAATCTTTGCTTACGCCCCCTCCCACAATGATAAGGTCTGGCCAAAAGAGTTCTTCGATAAGTTGCAGATATTCATTCACCCGTCCGCCCCACCTTTCCCAGCTCAGCCCTTCTTTTTCCCGGATGGAATTTGCGGCATAATTTTCAGAGGCCATACCATGCATTGGGATGTGCCCCAGCTCTGTATTCGGTACCAACTGATGATTGTGGAAAATAGCTGTCCCGATTCCGGTACCGAACGCTGCCATATAAATAGTTCCGAAACAATCTTTTCCCGCTCCGAATTCTACCTCCGCAAAACCCGCGGCATCCACATCATTTACAAGGTGAGTAGGACAACCCGTTTTCTTTTCTATTCTGGCTGAGGCATTTACGCCAATCCATGAATCATCAATGTTTGAAGCTGTTTTTACGATCTCATTTTTTACTGCAGCCGGGAAACCACAGCCCACGGGGCCTTGCCATTCAAAATGAGTGATAATCGCCTCAATCGTTTCGATCATTGGTCCCGGTTTTGGCGGTTGCGGGGTGGGTATACGGTATCGATCTGTTATTAATTCACCCTTCTCTGTATCCACAATAGCACCTTTAATGCCTGATCCGCCAACGTCAATTCCTAATATTTCCATAGTTAATGATAGTGAAGAAGATTTTAAATGAGAAATCTGGTATATCGGTGTTAACCTGTTTTATACAGGGTAGTCAAGATGAGCCCGTCAAATTCGTTCGACTTAACTGAGAGTAGCTCTTTATGTTCTTTTATCTTCAGGTTAAAAGGCGGAGCCAGTAAATCTACGCCACTTTTCTTCTTCAGCCTGATTCCCTGCCCCGAAATGATATCCATATTTGCCTTAAAACCTCCCTCCGGAATATGCTCGGTTACAATCACATACCGGAAATCGGCCAGTTTGGGTAAAATACGTTGAATCTCAGCATTTGATAAATGCTGGAGTACTTGTCGTACTATAGCACAATCTCCTGGAGGCAGTTCATCTGCTGCGATATCCAAACATTGGAATTCAAGCTTATCGTTTTTAAACTTTTTCTTATTACGATTTATGAGTTCTGCTACGATATCTACTGCAATATACTTTTGAGTGTGCTCAACCAGCTCTTTCCCTACATTGAATTCTCCGCAGCCCAGGTCGCACACTACAAGCGGGTTCTCAAAAGATCTTAAAAATGATGTAACAACCCCGATATATGGATCTACTATTTCTGGATGATGTGATCCAGTACCCGAGTAAAAATCAAAATCGCTGCCTCCCCAAAGCTTCATAGTGTAGATCTGTTCCATGGCATCTTTTGTCGGCCAGGGTACTTTTGCTTTTTTTGTTCTATTCTGATGCTCACTCATTTGCGCTGCTGTTGTATAATAAAACTGAGTTTGTGATGGGGATCCCTTGCGGTGCGATTTTAAATTAAAGTAAAAAACTGAGTTCGATTGTTAAAAATCAATCAAACCTGAAAGGGCTGATTGTTTCCAATATGATGCTGTCGGTTCCCGACTATAATACGTACGCCAGCAATTTTTTAGGATAACAGCTCGATCCGGATGTGTTGAAAGACATAAAGGTCTTCGAAGCTGCCGGAGATTTTACAAACCCAAGATATACGGAACTTTTTTTCACGCATTTTTATCCAAAGCATGTGCTGAGGTTTCTGCTGGATCAATGGCCTAATCTCGTAAACCGGGCGTTTGTGACTCTTAACCACGATCTGTACGTGACCCTGCAGGGACCGAGCAAATTCGGTGTTGCCGGTGATGCAAAGCTCAAGACATCAAAGATCAGTTATCAAATATCACCGTTCCATCCTTATCCAAAGGTGGTACGCATGACACCATGGATCCAAAACACATGGATCGTAATCTTCAAACTGCCGAACCGTCCGCAATCTCTTCGGTTAAAAAGCTGATCGCGGTGATGTTGTAGCTGTTGCGGATACCAATGCTGAATTTCATTATTTTCGTAGACTACAATGAAATAACCTCAAAAATCCATTTTGAAAACACGAGATCAACAGAATGTTGCATTTCTGCAGTGGGTCCTTCCAAAAATGGGCTACCGGTGGGCGGGATTTCGAAAGCCGAGAAACCAGGTGATGAAGCGTGTGTGGAAGAGAGCAGGAGATTTAGGTTTCAAGAGCCTGGAAGAATATCGTGCATACCTGAAAATCAAACCGGATGAATGGGAAAAGCTGGACGGCTTGATGAATGTGACGATCAGCCGGTTTTTCCGCGACCGAAAATTGTGGGATGGGCTATCGAAAAAAATTTTTCCTGAAATGGCAAATAAATGTTCTCCTGACTCTGTTAGAATATGGTCAGCGGGATGTTGTAACGGTGAAGAACCATACTCGGTTTGCATTGCTGCAGAAAAATCCGGGATATACTCCCAGATCGATGTGCTGGCTGCCGACCGGAACCCTGAAGCATTGGGGCGGGCCAAAAAAGGGCACTATCCGCCAAGTTCACTGAAAGAACTGACAAAGAAAGAAAAGGAACAATTCTTTCACTGGAACGAGCAGATTCAACTTTTTGAAATTGATAAGAGGCTGAAGAAACAGGTAACCTTCGAGAAGCTCGACATCAGCAAATCCCTGCCTGATGGAACATTTGATCTGATCTTCTGCCGGAACCTTGCCTTTACCTATTTCCTTGAGAATGAGCAGAAAAAATTTCTCAAAAATATTACTGAATTATTGAGAGATGGCGGTTGCCTGATTATCGGATCAAATGAAACATTGCCCGATTCCGCATCCTTTCATCAACCAGACCGTTCGATTCCGGTTTACCAATACAAGCGGGAATGAGTGATTTAATAACGTGGATTTTATCCTTGTTGTGAAGTATTTGAAATTCTTGTGGAACAAACCTTCATCGTTCCACAGACCATATTGCACTGCTGTCAGTGGTGCGTCCCATGCCGTCAAAGCGGCCGTGAATATAACCCCGGCTGCCTATGTGAGCTGGAACCAATTCGGGGTCATCACGTAATACAGCATCCAGAGACAATATAGCAAGCGGTTCGAGGCGGTTGTAATCGGCATGGAGATGGTTCGGGGACGGCAGGAAAAACCCGTTATGATAATGTGCTTCAATCATCCGGTCTGCTACGATACGTGCACGATCCAGGAACTGCTGATCTTCAGAGGAACGGTAAAGCTCCAGCAGCGCAAAAATCTCTTCGTAATCAGAACCCGGAGCATTCATATTCAAGGAAACTCCTTCACCGGGCCGCAGGCCGATTTCTCCCAGCCCCAGACCTTTCGCAATGTTACGTGACATTTCCCAAAAAAGTTCTTCACCCGTTAGCCGGAAAGCGCGGGCATATGTCATAAGAAATTCCATATCTGCATCCTGGGCTATCCAAACTGATTTTGGGTCGCAATCATCACGACGGCAATAATAGCCGTACGGGATTCTATCTATTTGTTCAGCCAATGGCCTTAAATCGGTACCATCGGCCCACATTGGAATAAAATGATTTTCTTCCGGCAAATAAGCTTGCTCTGCCAGGGCCGTCAAGCCTTCTGCCGTTCCTTCCAAAAAAATTGAACCAGCTTCCCCTAATAACTCGGCCATTGCCAAAAGCAAAAAACCGTTATGTACATAGATACTCTTAATCGTCCCACCCCAGTGGCGCCAGCCCTCGCGTGGCATATCGCCAAAAATTTCCTCACCATATAATTGAGCGAATTCGCTATGCGGGCCAAATTGATTGGCAGCGCGATCTCCATAACTGGAATATGTGTGCCGGACATCTGACATTGGTATGATCGGTTTATTGCGTTGCCTTGGCCGGCTGTACTGGTAAACGCCCAATCCGGTATCTGGGTGACGTGCATTCACATACATTCCATACAATCGCTGTGACCATTCAAGGGCTCCCTGCTCTCCATTGAACCCGTAAAGCATACCGGCAGCATACATCAGATCCGATCCCGCATTGATAAAGGTCAGTCCGTTACCCTCAAAAAAAGGCTCGGGATTCCCGAATGGATTGTCCCACAAATCACCCATTTCCAGGTTCCATTGTCCATGACGGTTCATATCAAGCATTCCCCAATCAAAAATGTGGGCATTCCAAAAAGCCCTGATAAAGCGTGCTGTTGCTTCCGGATCTGTTTCCCACATCAATTCATAGTATGGAAAGTTGTTTTTAAACTCATGCTGATTCGCATCAAATCGACCTACAGGCTCCAGTGTTTGCAGATCAATAAACTGGTGTCCGCCCCAGCGAAGTAATCCACTTTCATCAACTAAATGTTCAATATGATAGCGGATGGATGCTTTTGCGGCATCCACATATTGTGAATCACCGGTCAGGTTACTGAGTCCGGCCAATACCCTGAAGAGGTTTTGCTGATTGGCCATATTGGAGATAATATATTCCTCTTCATCATAACGCCATACCACTGGTTCACCAGTATCTACATTCTGTCCGTCACTTAGCAAGGGTGTGTTTTCTCCGCTCCAGCGATCCATGCCCTGTTCAAGAACACGGTCTGCATATTCCCGTACCAGTTCGAGACGTTTTTCATCTTCAGCAGTATAGTTTGAGGTATGACTGTTATGACAGCCCGTTATCAGCCATGCCGTCAGCAGAAATAGAATTAATCTCATCTGATCATATTTTTATTTTCATGAGGTTCCATGCTCAATCAAACACATAAGAGAAAGAATCAGGGCGAATTTCAATATGCCCAAATGATATGGCCTGTTGGAAAATTTAATTGAATTGTTGATTCCCGCCAAATATATTCATTTGACTTTCCCAAGCAGGCCTTTTTATCACTGCGAAAATAGGTAAATTTTCTACAGAATCGGATCAATCACTTCAGCGACTCCCTCCATCTGTTCACGTTCTTTGTCCAGAATCTCGCGGGCCTGATCGGGCGTGATGCTGCTTTTTGGAGTAACGAGTGTAGTCACAATTCCTGTAATCATCGCCAAAGCAAGGGCCGGAAGAATGGGATTGCCCCAATACTCGGTTCCGCCTTCAGTCAGTAATACAGCGGCCGATGCAACCGAACCGCCAATCAGAGAGGCGATGGCACCCTGCCAGTTGAAGCGCGGCCAGAACCGTCCCAAAACGCCGCAAGTAAACATTCCGCTCATAATGGTTGCAATCATGTTGGTGATATAGGTGATAATATCATCGGATGTGAGTGCCATCAGAAGAGCGAGGCCGACCACTGCAACAATTGAAATTCTGGAATAAAACACAACTTTTTCCCGGGCAGGCATTTCGCCCTTAAACATAACGTAAAGATCTCGTATGAGAATCGTAACTCCGGCAATGGCATCGGAGCTGGCACTGGACATTGTGGCGGAGAGGCCCGCAATCAGCACAATCACCCCGACATAGAGTGGCAGCACCTCAATGGCAAGAAAAGGAAAGGCAAAATTCCGGTTGTCCAGTTCGGGGTTCAGGGCAAAAGCAGCCATGCCAATAAGAGCCGGGATGAATGAAAACAGCAGGTAGATGCCACCCGACCACGCAAACGATTTTCGAGCTGCCGAAACGCTTTCAGATGAATAAATCCGCTGGCGAAAGGATGGCGTGGCAAGCACACCTACGGCAATGACCACCACCAGGGAGAGGGCATGAATTCCACCCACTTGTTGAATACCCAAAAAACTGGTACTTCCATCAGACTGGAGGCTCAGTAGTGACTCCCAGCCACCGGCCTGCTGCACGGCAAGCCATGCCATCAGGATAAAGCCGAAGAATAAAATAATCACCTGAATGGTGTCGGTCCACACCACGGCACGGTATCCGCCAATCACGATATAGATACTGAAGCCCAGTGCCACGATCACTTTTGCAAGATCAAGGTCAATATCCACCACCCAGGCCAGGTACATTCCACCGCCAAGAATGTGTGCACCCAGCCAGCCGATGCATGCAAGAAAAATCAGAAATCCGACCACGTTTTTTACCAGACGATTAGCGCCCACGTAGTAGGACAGCTCTTCGCTCATCGTCATAAAACGAAGCTTTCGTATGGGAGCGAACCACCAGCCTGCCAAAAGAATGCCGATGGCACCGCCTATCCCGTATAGCGCACCGCCCCAGCCGGTATCATAACCAAAGCCCACCGCGCCGATGGAAGAGCCTGTACCCACCATTGTAGCAACTGTCGTCCCCAGAATCAGAAAAATGGGAAGACCGCGCCCGGCCAGCAAAAAATCCTCCCCTGATTCCTGTTTGCGGGATACAAACCAGCCAAGCCAGATCAGGAAAAGTATGTAAACGGAAAAGGCAGCAAGAAATACAAGGCTGTTCATCTGCTCGGCTTACGTTGCGAAAACTTCCGCCTTTCAGACAAATCAGTCATCTTTGTAGCAGATAAGGCCCACTTCCACCTTGCAGTCGACAACCAGATCGGCCACAGAGCAGATTCGAGCAGGCGGATGGTCACCAAACACCTCTTTGAATACTTTGTTGAACGACTGAAAATAGCGTGCATCGGTGAGGATAACGGTAACGTGAACCACGTGTTCAAGACCGTAGCCAGCATCACGCATGATTTCCAGGCAGTTTTTAATGGCCAGGCGCGACTGTTCGATCACACCGCCTTCTACGATTTCACCATCTTTCATGGGAGTTTGCCCAGACACATGGAGCCATCCTCCGGCTTCAACGGCTTTTGAAAAGGGGAGATGCTGACCTCCGGTACCGACTCCGCCTTCGGATCCAAAACGATTTATAGACATGTTTTTGATTGTTTTTGATTGGGTTTGAGAGAATATGATCATTTTGAGCCATAACTGCCCAAAAAGGTTCGATCCGTTAAAAGATCTTATAAAATCAGGTAAAAAACCCGCTACGGTTTCAATCTGTTATTCGCAGAAGATTTATAGGTTATTCTGCATAGTTATCAGCTCAAATTTGAACAACTAAATTCAGATTGTCTGACAGCTCTGTTTTTCCTTTTCATTCGAAGTCATCATTATTTTCAAACAGTTGTTCACTTTCTCAGTATACATTCTCCGGCACGGCCGTTTGTTTTTTCACCACTGCTGTAGCTGAGCTGCCCGTTTACCCATACTTTTTTGATGCCTTCAGAGTGCTGTTTCGGATTTTCGTAGGTGGCCACATCCCTGACTTTTTTTGAATCAAACAGTACCAGATCGGCCTTATAGCCGTCGGCGATAAAACCGCGTTCCTTGAGGCCGAACTCCGTGGCAGACAGGCCACTCATTTTGTGGATGGCAGCGGGCAGATCAAACAGGTTTAAATCGCGGCAGTACCGGCCCAGTACACGCGGAAATGTTCCCCAGAGTCGCGGGTGCGGGAAAGGGTCTTCAGGCAAACCGTCAGAGCCGATCATAGTTCGCTCATAGCGCAATATATTCTGCATGTCTTTTTCACTCATGCAGTGATAAACAGCCCCGGCAGGCATTAGTTTATAGGCGGTATCCAGCAGGGAAAGGTCCCACTCTTCTGCAATTTCAGCTAATAGCCTGCCGCTCTGATCAGGGTGCGGGCGCGACCAGGTGATAAAGATGTCGTTTTTGTCAGTTACCTGTTTGGGATCCAAATTACTGGAACTGGCGGAATAAGGATAGCAATCACACGCAAACTTGTGGGTTTCGGACTGTTTTTCTACATGCTTCAGCACTTCGCTGCTCCGGCCCCAGTTTGCCGCTCCCGCACACTTCAGGTGAGAAATGATGAGCGGAACACGGCCATGTTTGGCGATGTCGAACGATTCGTTAATCGCATCAATGATTTCATCAAACTCCGTTCGCATATGCGTGGTGTAAACGCCGCCGCTTTCGGCCACTTCTTCAATCAGCGCTTTAACTTCGGTGTCTGGTGCTTCGTAGGCGGTGTCGTAAGCGAGGCCCGAACTAAGGCCGATGGCTCCGTCTTTAAGCGATTCACGGAGATCATTTCGCATCGCTTCAATTTCGTCCGGATTGGCAGGACGGAACAGGTCTTCCAGGTGATTGCTCCGAAGCGAAGTGTGGCCAATCAATGCGGCTACATTTACCGAGGGTCGGGCTTTTTGAACGGCATCCACATAATCGGAAAATTTGGGATAGCGGAAATCTTCAACTTCACCCAGCAGGTTCATCGGGTTGGGAGGTTCATCACGATTTAGCGAAACCGGACTGGCACTGATGCCGCAGTTACCCACAATTACCGTGGTGACACCCTGGCTGATTTTATTTTCCATCTCCGGATTTTTGATAACAGCGGTATCATCATGCGTGTGAACATCGATAAACCCGGGTGCCAGGCAGAGTCCGCCTGCATCGATTGTTTCACCGGCAGCAGGCCCGTTACCTGGAGGAAAAAGAGAAAGTTTGCCGTTGTCTGAGATGGCTACATCTACATGGCGGGCCGAAGAGCCGCTTCCATCCAGAACCCGGGCGTTTTGAATTAAGGTTTGGTACATCATTTATAATACGAGGAGAAATTTATCTGAAGGCGAAAAATGATACTCCTTAAGTTGAGAATCAAATTTTATTATTCGGGGAATTATACCCGATCGACACTACCGATGAATATTCTATACTTTTACAGATCACACGGCATTATGCGGCTTTTCCGAGTATAGAAACTCCAATAAGTTGAAACAGTACGAACACTGCAAGGACTTGTTTGATGCTGGCAGATTCTCAGTGTTTTTTTTCTAATGTAAATGCTGAACCAGCACTTTGCCAACCTGTTTGCCATCAAGCATTTTTTTAATTTCTTGCGGTAAATCACCGGGTGTTATTTTGCGGCACAAATTTTCAAGCACGGCTGGTTTCCAGTCGGCAGAAAGCCGGTTCCAGATTCTTTTGCGGTCGTTCATCAAGGCAATGCCCGAGTCAATTCCGGCCAGGGTTACTCCCCTCAGGATGAATGGCAGCACACTGGTCTGAAGTTCATGGCCCAATACGTTTCCGCAGCAGGCCACTACACCGTTGTGAGCGGTTTGGCGAATCAACGCATCGAGCATTGAGCCGCCAACCGTATCCAGTGCGGCGCTCCACCGGGAGGATAGCATCGGGCGGGCATCAACACCGGAAACCTCATTCCGGTGAAGCACCTCGCTGGCTCCCAGTTTTTTCAAAAAATCTGTATGCTCTGTTTTGCCTGTGGCCGCGACTACGCGAAAACCAAGATGAGCCAGCAGTGCAACGCCAAAAGATCCCACGGCGCCGGTTGCGCCGGTAACCAGAAGATCGACAGAATCCGGCTTGATGTTTCCATCCAGTATTTTCTCCGCACCGATGGCAGCGGTCAGCCCGGAAGTTCCGATCATCATACTCTCCATAAGCGTAAGCCCGTGAGGCAGCGGAATGGTCCAATCAGCAGGTATTGAGATGTATTGCCCGAATCCTCCCGGAGTATTCATCCCTAAATCGTAACTGGTTACAATCACAGAATCTCCCGGTTTGAAGCGATCATCCCGACTATTTTCAACTACTCCGGCTGCATCAATTCCGGGTGTGAACGGATAGGTTTTGGTGATACCTTTGTGACCGGTGGCGGAAAGGGCGTCCTTGTAATTAAGAGAGGAGTAGTGAACGCGGACGAGTAAATCATTTTTGGGCAGATCGTCGGTTTGAAGGGTTTTGACTGTTTGAACAAACTTGTCATTTACCTCTTCGGCTACGAGAGCTTTGTATTTGGTTGAGGTCATAGTACCGGAGTATCGGGATTTGTTGCAGTTTTATATACCCGGATGAGTGAGTGGAAGCACCCATCAGGAAAAAAGCCGTTTAAACCAGGTGAGTTTTTTTTCATTGTAGGGCGGATAACGAATGTCTGGATCGGGCCAGAAACTCTTTTTCAGCACCGATTGTGGCCGGCTGAATGTATCAAAACTGGCTTTGCCGTGATAGGTGCCCATCCCGCTTTCACCGACTCCGCCAAATGGAAGGTTGGGATTTCCCAGATGAGTGATGGTATCATTTACACAGCCGCCGCCAAAAGGTACGTTATCAAAAATTTTGTTTTGAAAATGTTGATTATCCGTAAAAAGATAGAGAGC
Organism: Balneolaceae bacterium; assembly: GCA_020832285.1. Classification (GTDB taxonomy): domain Bacteria; phylum Bacteroidota; class Rhodothermia; order Balneolales; family Balneolaceae; genus Rhodohalobacter. Next base: position 103,150 of record JAFIFB010000008.1, on the reverse strand, counting down.
AAGCGGAGAAGGTCGAAATTGCAGCCTTTCGATCAGTTCATTTTCGTTATTGTAAGAAACGACCGGAAGTAAAGGTCCAAAAATTTCTTCCTGCATGATTTCATCATCCCAATCTGCGTCCATCAAAGTGGGTTCGATAAAGAGAGATTCTGCATTTGTACTTCCGCCGCTCAAAACATGCCCGCCATCCATCAGTTTTTTCAGTCGGTTGAAATGTTCTCTGTTTACAATACGTGTGTAGTTTATACCGGGACGATAGTCATCCCGGAAAAACCCGGAGAGAGTTTTTTGTGCCATCTCCGTGAACTGTTTTTTCTGCGACTGGTGAACAGCAGCAAAATCGGGTGCCACACAGGTTTGTCCGGCATTGATTGTTTTGCCCCACATAATTCGTTTCGCACTCACCAGGATGTTTGCATCTTTATGAACGATTGCCGGACTTTTACCTCCAAGTTCCAGCGTAACGGGGATCAGTTGCTCAGCAGCGGCTTTCATCACAATTTTGCCTACCCGTGTGCTTCCGGTGAAGAAAATTTTGTCGAAAGGCTGTTTGAGAAGTTCTGAGGTTTCGGGTATGTCTCCTTGCACAACGGTGAGAACTTTTGGGTCGAACTCTTGCTCGATCAGTTTGTGTATGAGTCCTGAAGTTGCAGGTGCCATTCCCGATGGTTTCAGTATCGCTGTATTTCCTGCTGCAAGGGATCCGGCCAGCGGCATAAGGGAGAGATGAACCGGATAGTTCCATGCCGAGATGATCAGAGCTGTGCCGAGTGGTTGTTTGTTAATCACATATTTTGAGGGAAACGTAACCACTGGCCCTCCGACCGACTCTGGAGCCATCCATTTTGAGAGATTTTTTAGCTGCACATCAATTTCATGCAGGAGTACATAAATTTCGGTAGAATAGGATTCAAACGCTGGTTTTCCAAAATCATGGTTGATTGCATCACATAGCTGCTTTTCATGTTCGGAAATCATTGAACGGAATACCTGGAGATGTGCCTTCCTTTTTTTGTAAGTACGGTTAATTCCTGTCCGGAACGCTTCTTTTTGACGGGATACAAGTTCGGAAATGTTCATGATGAATCGTCTCCTTCAGATTTTGGGATGCGCCCCTTGAAGGTGTCCATTGAACGGTACACACCGAGAAGATTTCCGGCAAGCCAGTCAAAAACGAATGCAGGAAGAATGGATTTTAAAAACGGTACAAATTGCACAATAAAAGGGGCTTTAATGGTGGGCTTTCCCTGAGCGATTCCTCTGATCATCCGATCTACAATCTCATCGGTTTCGAGGATGGGGGTGAGCCACGGAGCTCTCACGCCATCAAACATTCCGGTGTTGATGTAGCTCGGTATAACAGCAGTTATACGGATTCCGGTATTTAGCTTTTTCATTTCGATCTGGAGCGATTCGGTCCATCCAAGTACGGCCCATTTGCTCGCAGCATAGACACTCATTCTGGGATTGCCAATATACCCTGAAGCCGAAGCCATATTTACGATATGGCCGGAACCACGTCCGATCATCCTGTCCAGAAATGCGTTTAGCACCCACATGCTGCCGATTGAATTGATCATAATGGTGTTTTCAATATCAGAAAATGTGTGTTCATGAAACATTTTACCCACAACAATTCCCGCGCAGTTGATGATGATATCCGGCAGTAGTTTTTGCTTGATGAGCCTTTCCGCCTCAAGCTGAATATGGCTGGAATCGGAAATATCAACCCCTGAAATGTGAACTTCGGCCCGTTTTTGAAGGTTTGATTTGATTTTTTTGAGGTCTCCGGGATTTCGATCCCAAAGAATAAGGGTGGTTTCTGCTTGTTCAGAAATTTTTTCAGCAAACCGTTTCCCGATTCCGCTTGCAGCCCCCGTGATGAGTATGGTTTTGTTCTGATAGTAATTTTCAATTTTCATGATTCAAATCATACAAAAAAAGAGCGGACGGATAAAATGGAAAAAGTAAATTCCTCAGATTAACTGAAATAATAAAGATTCTGTCGATTTTTGTGAGTTAAACAACCGTTACTGGACAGGGCTTTTTTCTACATCTGATTAACACTTGCCGAAAAGTTAACAAATGGCAGTCGACAGCAGATAAGGTTTAGATTCGTAAATAATCATCATAAATACTGGAATACCATGCCCTTTAAGTAGTTTTGGCATGATTCAGGGAGATCTCTCCATTCTCTCTCCGTTCGTTCAGTCGAGATGACAGGATGTGCTTTATAATGGACCCTGCGGTCGGGATCAAGCGGCAGGTCTTTGTGGCTTGGCTCTTTCCCATCGTTGTTGCCGTTGTTATTGTTATTCTGGGCGTGAAGCTGCCCGTTTAAAGCGATGGTGAAAGCCATCAAAAAAGGGATGAGAAAATGTAGCAAAGTTTTTATTGAAGCAGTTGTCTTGTTGATATTCTACCCAAACAGGTGTTTTGGGGCTGTAAACATAGCAAATCAACAAAGATTCTTTTGTAAAAGTTGTCTGCCAAGAAGGAGGGATTACTCTTGAAATATTTGTTAAAGAAAATCTTCAGGGTTTCGTCTGTAAATGAAATCCTGAAGATTTGATGGATGGAATCAATCCCGCTGATAAACTACATTTCCGTCGATGATCACAGAATTTACATTTGTGAGATATTCGAACGGATCACCGTCAAAAAGAACAATATCGGCATCTTTGCCGGGTTCGAGGGAGCCTACGCGGTTGTCAATTCCCAGAATGCCGGCTGAACCGAGTGTTAAGGCATAAAGTGCGTTCTCCATTCCCAAGCCGTGTGCCGCTGCGATCGCCGCTTCAAATTTTACAACACGGGTTTTAGGAACGTATCCTTCATAACCGCTCTGAAATGCCATGGGAATTCCCGCTTCATGGAGTTTTGCGGCCGTTTCGAATGATGAGTTTTTTGCTTCACCGAAAGGACGGATCATAATGGGGTGTATGATAACAGGCACACCCGCTTCTTTGATCTCATCGATCACGAGGTATGCTTCCGAAGCACCGTCGAGAACCATCGGAAAGCCGAATTCACGATGCACACGCAGAGCAGTCATGATGTCGCTGGCAGTATGAGCGGTAACCAGTGCGGTAATTTTACCGTCCAGAAGATCGGCGAGGGATTCCATTTTCAAATCACGGCTGCTTACATTCCCCTCTGCTCGCTTTGTGGCGTAATCTTCCGCGCGGATCAGGTCCTGCCGAAGTACGGAGATGAGCTTGGAACGCGTACCCGGCGAACTGAAGTTGCTGCCCACACTCGGGCCAAGTGTAACAGCGATCATGGTTGTGGAATCTACCAGTGCCTGATCTACCGTTGTACCGGTGGTTTTGGCAATCATGGTTTGCCCGCTGATAACGGCACCGGGACCATGTCCGGTGTGAACCGTAGTGATCCCCTCTTCCATGAGATAATTGACCAGAAACTCCCTTGCATTGTAGGAGTCGATCGCGCGGAGTTCTGGCTGCACAGCATCAGAGGTTTCGAGCTGATCCTGATCGTGGGCTTCGTTATAGTATCCTGCCAGGCCAACCACGGTTCGGGCATCAATCAACCCGGGGGTGATTACACTTGCTTCGAGAACTTCATATCCAGCCGGAATTTCAACATTGGCTTCCGGGCCTACTTTCTCAATTTTACCGTCACTTATCAGCACCACTCCATTCGGAATGGGATCGCCGCTTACGGGGTACACAGTTTCTCCTTTTACAGCGATTTGTGCATCGGCATTCTGCCACATTCCCGTCAAAAAGAAACCGGCAAAAAGTATGTATAGCAGAGATTTTGCTGATGTATTATCTGAGATTAAATTTTTAAGAAATTTCATTATTTATAGCCCTCCAGATGTGTGTGAGAGTTTGCAGATGCCCGGAAGATTTCATAACCCCCGACAGCGTATTCCCGGTCTTCAGGATTGTCGCGGTCCCAGATTTTTCCACCCTCAATCCAGGTTTGCTCCACGTGAGTGTACACACTGAACGGGTCACCAGAGAGGATGATAAAATCAGCATCTTTGCCCGGCTCAAGCGAACCCACCCGGTCGTCGATATCCATCATGCGGGCCCCGGTGATGGTGAGGGCCTCGAGCGCTTTTTCACGGCTCATTCCTTCTCTCACTCCGAAAGCAGCCATCCGCAAGAAAAAACGTGAGTCCACAACCGGATCATCGGTGTGAAAGGCTACATCAGCCCCGGCTCGTTCCAGTTCCTTCCCGTTGGTGTTCAGGAGATTGATCGCTTCAAGCTTCCCGCCGGGGGAGTCCAGCCCGATAATGGATGCGGGATATCCGGAAGCGGCGATTTCATCTGCTACCTTCCAGCCCTCGCTTACATGCTGCAAAACCATGCGATAACCAAATTCATCAGCCAGGCGGATTGCGGTGAGAATATCGTCGTGGCGGTGGGTGTGATTATGAACGATCCGCTTGCCTTCCAGCACTTCAACCAGGGTTTCCATCCGGAGGTCGCGGGATGGTTTTTTTTCGGGATCGCCTTCAGCTTCCTCAAGCTGGTTTTTGTATTCCTGTGCCTGAACAAAAAGGGAGCGTACGAGAGCGGCAGATTTGGCCCGTGTTCCGGGTGTGCCATCGGTGCGAAGTGGATTAGTTCCATTGGCCATTTTCAGCCCCCCGTAGATACCGTATTCTTCATCCACCACAATCAGCATCTCTTCGATGGTGTTGGCCGGTCTGGGTTTTACATAGACGGTTTGTCCGCTCATCAGTAAACCTGAGCCGGGCATGATATTCATTGAGGTTAATCCGCCAGCGGCAGCTTTCCGGAAGGTTTTACTTCTCGGGTCGATGGTATCAAGGATACGCACATCGGGATGCAGGGCTGCAGATCGGTCTCCTCCGTCCCCTTCACCGATATGGGAGTGAGTGTCTACAAGTCCCGGCATAATCACTTTTCCGGAGAGATCGAACCGTTCGGCATTATCAGGAATGGGAACGGTCCCCGGTTCACCAACGGCTGTGATTACACCGTTTTCCACAACCAGCACACCGTTAGATATCGGTTCACCTGTAATGGGAATAATTTCTGCTCCTTCAAAAACATGAGGGCGGTCTTGTGCCTGCAGAGGTAAAGTAAAACAGAGCAGCAAAACTAATAAATTGGATAGAGATTTCATGGGTCAGCTCTTTTAAATGGTTGAAGTTTTTTAATCGGAAAATAACAGAGGTATTCCCCAAATGTTTTTAAAAAAGAAAACATGGCAGGCAAGATGTAAATAACTTTATAAAAGCAGAAAACCATTTCGAACCCAGCGGTTGTTTTGATATTTTCAAAATCAGAAAAATCCAATCGCAATCGTTAAATGATAAGTTATAATGAAAGCATTACTTCTCACATTCTTATTTTCATTCAGCATGTTTGGTTTTATGCTGAATTCCGACACCGACACAGAAACTGAAACTCTGCCCAAAACACTCACCCAGGAAGAAATTGACGAAGGCTGGGAGCTGCTATTTGATGGAGTTTCAACTGAAAACTGGAGGGTTTATAACCAGGATTCGTTTCCCGAACATGGCTGGACTGTTGAAGACGGAGTATTAATTTTCCGCCCTGTAGAAGGAGTGGATACCGGCCCTCTGGATTTAATTACAAACGAACGGTATCAGGATTTTGAGCTCGAGCTGGAGTGGTGGATTTCGGAACGGGGCAACAGTGGTATTTTTCACCACATTGTGGAGCAGCCTGATCAGGCAATTTTCTGGTCCGGAATAGAGATGCAGATCCTTGATAACGATGCTTTCCCGAATCTCGATGATAATCAGCTTTCTGGTGCTCTTTACGAGAAAAAAGCGCCTGAACCACAAAATACAAGACCACAGGGTGAATGGAATTCCGTAAGGATTGTATCCGATGGGCCTTCTGTTGAGTACTGGCAAAATGGTGAACTTGTGGTAGAATTTGAACGCTGGTCTCCCGAATGGTATGATCTTATCCGCGGCACTAAATTTGAATGTCATCCTTCATTTGGAAATGCACCCAAAGGCCACATCGGGTTGCAGGATCATGGGGATGAAGTACGCTTCCGAAATATTCGAATCCGAGAGCTCTGATTTTTCCGTAGTATCAGTCAGGAAAAGTTTAGGTGATCCATTTGCTGCATTATTTCGATAAGGCTGAAAAAAACTGTTAATGAAATTAACTTTCTGAACAATGAAAATTACAATTGTTGGGGCATCCGGGCAGATTGCCCGTCTGCTACACCCGCTTTTGATTCAAAACAGGCACCAAGTCAGAGGTTTGGTCCGTAAAGAGGAGCAGGCTGCAGAACTGAAAAAAGCCGGAGTAGAACTGGTCATTGCGGACATTGAACAGATTGATGATCTCTCCGATGCGGTTGGTAATGCAAATGCCGTACTCTTTGCTGCGGGCGCCGGTCACGGAAGCGGTGTCGACCGAAAGTGGACAGTTGACCGTGACGGCGCCATTAAGCTGATCGATGCAGTGAAAAAGAATGGTATCTCCCGTTATGTGATGGTCAGTGCAATGGGGCTGGACACGCCTCGCGGTAACGAGGTGTTTCAGGTCTATCAAAAAGCGAAAGCCGAAGCGGATGAAGCCTTGCGGAAGAGCGGCCTTGATTATACCATCGTAAAACCTGGGCGGCTGACCAACGAACCGGGAACAGGAAAGGTAAAAGCCGGAATAAATCTCGATCGGGGTGAAATACCGCGCGCTGATGTAGCCGCAGTACTGGCAGAAATTTTAGAGATGCCGGAAACATCCGGGCTTGAGTTTGATCTGCTTTCAGGTGTTGAGGGTATCAGGAACGCTTTAAAGACATTGATCTGAAACCAGAATGTTATCAGTGAGTTAAGTTATAAACGGTTTAATCTAAGTTTGCCTTTTAAATTATTATTCCTTTACTTAAGTGAGCTAATTAGCACTAACCAAGAATTAAATAACAGAACTATGGATCGATTCGAAGAAAAAAATGAATGGGTAACACCCAAGATTGTTGAAGAAGATTATTCTGAGACAAGAATGGGAGAGGGTGAAGGAACAGACGGAGAGGGATACTCCTAATTCCATTTTACCTAAACTCTATAAATTAAGCCGTATTATTTTAATACGGCTTTTTTTATGTTTTGAATTAAGTATTGATAATAACATAAGTTTATTATAGACAAGTGTTTTTGGATATACACATGTGCTCAAATTCTGTAGTTTTTCGGTTTAAAAGTAATCGTGGTTAAACAAATAATTATTAATTCAATTACTATCCATTGATGGACAACAACCTTGTTTCAGTGATCACTCCAACCTGGAACAGGCCTTTGGAAATTTTGGAACGCTGCATCCGGTCTGTTGAATATCAAACCCATTCTTTCTGGGAACACATTATTTGTTCTGATGGCCCCAATCCGGCTCTTGAAAAATATATACAGGAGAGAAATTCATCCAAATTACGATATATTCATTTGCCAGAACATTCAAACGATTTTGGAAATACGCCCAGACAGTTTTCCCTTCAGTATGCTAATGGCAAATTCATTGTATTTTTAGATGATGATAATTTAATCTACCCTCATTTTCTCGAAAAAATGTTAGCTTCTCTGTCGGGTACAAAAAAAGAAAAGGGATTTGCAGTTTGCAAAATTCTTCATTTGGGGCCGCTCCCCAAACATCTTGGCAATCCTCCCAAAGTGCTTTCGGGCATTCCCGTACGGGTAAAGAATATAGACTCTCTGCAAGTTATGGTAAAAAAACGGGCACTTTTTAAAATCGGAGGCTGGGACCAAAAAAGTGGATATCTCGCTGATGGATATACGTTTCAAAGGCTTGCGGAAAAGTTCAGTTATGTCACCGTAGATCAAATACTTGGAATTCATGCGTAGTTTATGAAGAATTCTGCTCCGTACTTGTCAGTAATCATGACAAGTTATAATTATGAAAAATACCTGTCTTTGGCGATTGAATCTGTGCTCAAACAAACCTTTGGTGATTTTGAATTTATCATCGTTGAAAGTGGTTCATCCGACAGTTCTCCCCAAATTGTTCAGGAGTATGCGAATAATGACTCCCGAATACGGCCGGTCTTTTTGAACGGAGCCAGTAACTCGGAAGCATTTCATGAAGGCCTGCAACATGCACGGGGAACATATATTGCCAGAACTGATTCGGATGATATATACTCACCTAAAAGACTTGAAGAGCAGTTAAGATATATGAAAGCTGCTGATTTGGATTTATGTGGCAGCTGGTACAAAAATATTGGCGCGAAAAATAATTCGGTGTGGTGTCCCGTCCACCATCATTCTATCCGGATAGAAATGTTGTTTCGTGTCGTTGTTATCAATTCTGTTATGATGATGAAAGCTGAACTTGCTGAAAAATTCCCACTTGACGAAAATATTATGTTTGATGATTATGAGTGGCCAATTCGGGTATCACAACACTGCCGGATTGGTAATGTTCCGATGATTCTGTTTCAGCGCCGCCGGCATAAAAAACAGGCAAGTATTGTTTATAAAGAGCAGGTTCAGAAAGAACGCAAAAAACTCCGGTTTCAGCATTTTTATTCACTTTATCCCGGAACTCCCTTGAAAGATTATTTGGCTTTGGTAAAGATCTTTGAATCACTTTGTTTTGAGTCCGTTCAGGAATTGAAAACAGGTGGAAAATGGCTACTGAAGCTTGCTGAAAATTCGGAGCTATCACTCATAAAGAAAATGAGAAGAAGATGGAAAAAAAGCTGTTTAGAGTCAGGGTATTCTGAAGAAAATATAAGAAGTGTTTTTTTAGAATATGATGCAGAATTTAATAAAATGATTGTTCCATAAAAGATTTTATGAATTCAGGTTCCAATACAAAGTCAGATCATAAACTTGGTGAGAGAAGTGCATCTTTAAAAACTTATAAACTTTACGGATTATCTGTTGCAAGTGAAATTGATTTAAAGAAGAACGGCGTTTCAGTGGTTCATTTTGATCTCTATGTCAAAAAAAATCAATTTTTACCAAAAGTGAAAAACCCCAAAACAAAATCAATAAATCGAATTTGGGAAAAAACAGATGGGGGATGGCAATTAATTTATAGAGATCATTCCGGGGGAGAAACTATTTTCGAATATAATCTTGATGGATCAAAAATCAGCATTTCTCAAACAGACAGAAATTGGAATCAGGCAGTATTTGTTTTACTGAATCCGGTAATGGCTGCTGCTTTGTACCTTCAGAAAAAATTTGTGTTGCATGCATCATCTCTTGTACTCGATGGACGTTCATATCTTTTTTTAGGGCCAAGCGGAATGGGAAAATCTACTATTTCGGCGGCCTTGGCCTTTAATGGTTTTCAGTTGCATGCCGATGATATGGCTGTGACCGATATTCACTCAGATGTTCCAGTAGTTCAATCTGGTTATCCACTTTTGAAACTTTTTAACCATACCGCCCGGGAATTTGATTTAACTAAATCACAATTGAAAATGATATTTCCGGAAACTCCCGACTACCCGGAGAGCTGGATCCATGCTGATCAATTCGGAACTGATTTTTTTGATGGCCCTGCACCTCTGAAAAATATCTACATTTTATCGGGCCGGGAAAAGGGTGCGAATAAATTCAGGACAGAAAAGATAACATCGGGTAAAGCTGTTATCAGTTTGCTTCCCTATCTTTATGGTGATAACTGGCTGCAATGGCCTCCTGAAGAAAAATTGAAATTTTGTACTCAGATTGCCTCAAATGCATCGGTTTATAAGTTGTGGGTGCCCGAGGGTATCAAGCCGCTGCTGAAAGCTGCCAAAGTATTTCGTCATGATGATGTATGGAACCAATCATAAAAAAAAATTCTGATATTTTTGTTTTGAGTAGAAAAAAAAGAAAGCGACTGATTCACCGTATTCTGCAAAAACCACTTTCAGAAAAGCTTCTTTTGATGGAGATATTAATATTGCTTGCCTTCTTCAGGTTCATGATTCTCTTCCTGCCGTTCAAACGCCTTGCTCCTTTTCTGGGGGAACAGAATCATGCGGATTCGGAACAAGAACTGCCCAATGAGTGGAATTGGGTACAGACCCTGGCGTGTTATATCGAGCGGATGAGCGAAATTGTGCCCTGGAAATCGGAATGCCTTGTGCAGGCCGCAACCGGTAAACTGTTGCTTCGCAGAAAAAAAATCGGATGTACGGTGTTTTTTGGTGTTAAGAAAGGAAATGAGAATAAAGAGCTTAAAGCCCATGCCTGGCTAAAAGTTGGACCTGAAATCATTCTCGGAGGTGAAAATGCACATCAGTACGTTGTGGTTTCCACATTTTCCTGATACCTTCATTTTTTACCTTTATTAAACGATTGTTAACTCTATAAATAATTCTTCTTTTACTATGAACCTGAAGAGTAAAATTAAACGAACCAGAGATGTTGTTGCTTCTCCTATTGATGATGAAATGGTGATGTTCGATGCCGATGCTGGTAAATATTACGGATTAAACCGCGTGGCCGCATCGGCCTGGAACCTTCTTGAGGAATCAAAAACGGTTGAAGAACTGTGCAAAGAACTTTTAGAAATTTATGATATCTCTGAAGAGCAATGCCAGCAAGAAGTACTTAATTTCTTACCAGATCTCGAAGATAAAGGCCTGATCAAAGTTATTGGATAGATTGAGAGCCACCCGCATATAAACTATAAAAGCTTTTTATATGAGTGCTATTTTTGGCTGGATCGGATTGGATGGCAGGCCGCAAAATGAAGTTGAGAGACAGCTTGAAAAGATGAAACCAAGGCTTGGGCTTTGGGGGCCAGACGGTGTATTTACAATCGCTAAGGAAAATGCGGGTATGGGGCAAGCCAGGTTGTCAATTACCCCTGAATCAGTGCATGACCAGGTGCCAAGCATTTCAAGTACAAAAGATATTTTGTTCACTGCATCGGCACGCCTGGACAACAGGGATGAACTGTTGAACATATTTGCTATTCCCGCCTCTCTTCATCCCAAAACACCCGATACAAAACTCGTAGAGCTGGCTTACCTTCGCTGGGGAAAAGATACCTGTGAACATATTTTTGGTGATTGGGCTTTTGCTGCCTGGCACCCGGAAACGAAGGAACTTTTTCTCGCAAGAGATCCGTTTGGAAACACTGCACTGCACTATTACAAAAACGAATCTGTTTTTATTTTTTCTTCAGATCTGCACGCTATTCTTGATCTGGATGATGTAGATATCCAACTGAATGAAGTCTATCTTGCAAGCCAGCTGATAAGTTTTGTTAGCCGTGAAAACCGAAATCAAACCTACTGGAAAAATGTGTTTAACCTCCATCCCGGTGATGCATTAACACTATCGGGCAGTGATTTAAACGTTTTTACATACTGGTCGTATGAAGCCATTCCAGAGATTCGTTACTCATCACATTCGGATTATGTGGAAGGTTTTTTGGACCAGATGAGCCGGGCAGTGAAGGTGCGATTACGATCAAATCGACCTATTGGAACCACACTGAGTGCAGGCCTGGATTCGACCACTGTTACAGCGCTTGCGGCAAGTGAACTTGGTAAAAAAAATGTGAAACTGCCTGCGTTTACCTCCGTGCCAAAGCACAACGCAACAAGACTGGTTCCCGATAAAATAACCGATGAGTGGGATGTTGCACACACGTTAACTGTAAAATATCCAAATATCCAACACATCCGTATTAATGCTTCTGATGTTCCCATTCATCAGGGAATACTGAGGCTGGCAGAAGAATACGGTTCTCCCACTAACAGGGGAGTAAACCTGAACTGGATTTTATCCATTTTGCAACAAAGCAGGGAAATGGGACTGGGTGTGCTGCTGACCGGGCAGTTGGGAAATGCAATTATTTCTTGGTATGGAGGTTCAAACAAGGTGTTTTTTGATCTGGTTGATGGCAAGTTTGGAACCGCAATGGATTCTCTGAAAGCAGAAAAAAAAAGCAGAGGGCGATCCTGGCCTTTTCTTATTGCCAAACATTTACTGGCCCCGGTTTTGTTGCCTTTATGGAAACGGAGGGAATTTCTGTATATATCAAGGAATAAACTTTTGAAAGGAAATTCCATTATACATCCGGAGTTTTGTGATCAAATTGGCTTGAAAAGAATCGTTCAGAGATCTGAGGATTTCCAATATTTCAAGGCACCCAAACGGCCCGAAAATCAACGGGCTTATCTGGTAGATTTAAATAAACCTCTTGCAAGTGGAAGCTGGCACAGGCATGGTGCCATGCATCAGTTAGAAGTGCGTGACCCTACTGCAGATGTTCAACTGATAAAATACTGTTTTGGCATTCCAAATGAGCTCTATACAAAAGACGGGCTGGACAGAGCTTTTCTTAGAAATGCCATGAAAGATATTCTGACGGATGAAATCCGCCTTAATAAAAGAAGAGGCAGGCAGGCAGCTGATTTCCCGCTTCGTATAATTCAACACAAAGATGAGATATTGGCTTTAATCAAGGAATTTGAGAAAAGCCCCGTTGCATCCCGTTATTTGAATTTCGATAAAATACTCAGATCTCTTCAAGCTTTGGAACAAGGGCAAAGGCCTGCCGAAATGCGGCTTCACGCCAGGAATACATTATCTGGTTTATCTTTTGCCTGTTTTCTGGATCGGTATTTTGATTGAAAGAATAGGAATAGAAAATTATGGCTGCGGATTTTGAAGCCACCTTTCGGGGTCAACCATCTGGCTGCCTTCCCGAATGAGGAAGAAGACTACCGGACCGCGTATGGAATTTTCATCGCCCGACAGGCCAATCACATCCCCCTTGCGAAGTACCTGGTTTCTCCTGACAAAAATATCGCTCATATTTCCGTATGCAGTTTTATATTCACCGTGGCTCACAAAAATGACCTCTCCGTATCCCTGAAGGTTTTGCACACCATACACATACCCATCATTAACTGCACGTACAGATGATCCTGGCATAGCGGCAATATCCACACCGAGGTTTTGGGTCCGGGTGTTATAAACGGGATGTATCCGTTCACCAAATCGTTCGGTAATTGTACCATTATCGACCGGCCAGGGAAGTTGCCCGCGCTGTTCGCGAAAGCTTTCTTCAAATGCGCCAAGCTCGTCTTCGCTTACCATATTTTCCCGTACCACCGGAGTGGCTCCGGACGCTTCAGCCCTTCTGAGCCGCTCTTCTTCCCGAATTAGATTTTCCATCGTATTTTCGAGATTATCGCGTTGTTGCTGCCGGAGATTGCGCTGATTTTCAAGCCCGTTGATGTCGCTTTGGAGGGCCTGAACGATCTCCTCCTGCCGGTTTTGTTGTTGCTCCAGCCTGTCTGTTTCACTGCGGATGTTGGCAAGGGATTCGCGGTTTCGGTCATGGGTTTGTTCAAGGTCCCGCCTGGATTGAACCAGTCGTTCTTGTGTGGTTTCGATTTCATCGACCTGGCTTTGCAGATGGTCATTAAATCTTGAAAGGTAAAAAGAGCGAACCATAAGCTGGTTCAGAGAGGTAGAAGTCAGAATAAGGGCAAGTTCGGTTGTGCGGCCGTGTTTATAAATATAGGTTAGGGTGTCTTTGTACTGTTCAATTAGAAGGTTGAGCTGTTCTTCCAGTTCTGTCAGGTTATCTTCAATCAGCTGAATCTCTTCTTCGATCTGACCCTGTTCGCGGTTCATTTGCCGCAGACGTTCCTGCTGAAGAACAATGAGACGGTTCAGTTCTTCATACTGACGAAAAACCTCATCATATTCGCGTGAAACTTCATTGAGTCGTTCTGTGACCGCTTGTATTTGCCTGTCCAGGTTGCTGATCTGTGAGCGGGTATTATCCTGCCTCTGCATTAATTGATCGCGGAGATAATCATAGGAAGTCTGCCCAAAACCCATAATTGGGAAGAACAGAATCATCATAAACAGGACAGGAAAAGATCTTAAGGCCATATCACAATCGCTGTATGGGGATATTATCCGGCACAACAATCGCAAGTTCCGGGAGTTCGGTGTTTACCTGGAGTCGTTGTACAAGCAGAGTTGCGCGGGAAGCTTCATCTCTGCTGAAAATGGTGATTCTTCTTGGTAAATGAAAGCCCTCAATACGGTCATAACCTTCGTATTCAATTTTACTATAGGGCGCATCATACAGACTGGTTGAGTGGATCACTTCCACAATGGTTCCGTTTTGCTTCGAGATTTTTATCTGAGTCCGGTTTTGAAGAATCGCATAGTAATAGCTCCGGTCTTCAAAAATTTTGTCAATTTGCCCGGGGTCAATCGTATAGTTGATGAGATCGAGGATATTGATAGAAGCAATCGAGCCCACACTGCTAAGCCTGCCTTCGTGCAGTGGTACTTTTTCCGCGGTCCTGTCTACCCTGTTATAGATCAGAAGGGAGTCTGAATCTACATAAATCTGGCCTCCTTCAATGCCAACGTTATTGCGTACCGTCATGAGGCTTTCGTTCCGGTTAGAATGGAACTCAAGCATAACACGTTCGCTGCTTCCTGGTTCACTGACCAATGCCCTTCCGCTTCCAGTGATCGTCTGAAGCTCATCACGATAATCTGGAATCATCGAAATTAGCTCTTCAGCATCCAGTTCAGCCCGTTCCAGCTCCTCAACAGCAGTAAACTCTCTGGTTGTGCTGCATGCTGACAGAAGCACTGCCGAAAGAATGCTTAAAAAGATTATGTAGATGATCTGTTTCAATGGTTCGGGTTTTTTAATACACAAGGTATTTCAACTCACTTAAAAAATTACCAGTTAAAAATCATTGCCGGTACTATAACCGATCTTTCAAATAGGTTCGATCAGAATCCTGTTCCAGGGTTTTTTCCCACCATTTTCGAGCGTTTTCCATATCGCCAAGGGCTTCGTATACATCACCCAGGTGTTCAAATACTTCTGCACTGGCAGCTCCGGTATCTACCGATTGTTGTATATACTCACGTGCTTTCTCATAGTTTCCTTTTTTAAAGTGTATCCAGCCAATAGTATCGAGGTAGGCGGCATTGTTGGGCTGCATCTCAACGGCCCGTTCAGACATTTCCAGTGCATAATCAAGCTGTTCTTCTCGCACGGACAAGAAATAGGCGTAGTTATTGAGCGCATTATGATTGTTACTGTCGAGGCTGAGGGCCATTTCGTATGCTTGAACAGCATCTTCCCAATTATCGAGGTCGTATCGTACATCACCGAGTGTGCCATAAATCACAGACCTGAAATTTCTCCTTGATGGAGCCATTGTTGCCTGCTCCAGCCACTCTTCAGCAAGCTCATTCTGATCCGTAAACATATAAGCGGTTCCTGTAAAAAACTGTATGAATGCATTATCAGGAGCAGCTTCGTTTGCTGTTTCCGAGAGTTCGATTACTTCCGCATAGCGTCCCAGTGTAAAAAGAACCTGCATTCTCTGGCTCCAGGCTTCGGCATCATTGGGTAAAATTTCTGTAGCACGTTCGAGCTTGGTCAATGCTTTTTCAGGCTCACCTTGCTGCATGTATAAGTCAGCAGCTATCAACTGCGCCGGCCCGTAATCAGGCTCTTCTTCACCAACGGCACGAATTAGTTTTTCGGTTTGCTCTTCAAGAGTTGTTTCGCCAGGATGATCCTGTTGTTGCATGTATACAAATCGGACCAGTTCGATTTTTTGTGACGGATTGATCAGCGGATCACGGACAATTTCAAGGAAAGCTTCACCCAGTTGTTCCCATTCGTTGTTATAAATGTAAATTTCTGCAAGGAGAATCAAAGTTTGAGGATCACCGGGGTTGCGTTCACGTGCTTCAGTCAAAACTTCTTCAGCAGCTTGCAGGTCCCCCAGTTCCAGGTAGTACTGGCTGATGGTGTGCAGTGTGCTCAGGTTTCCGGGACTGATCTCCCTCATATTTTCCAGCTCGGCAAGCGCTTTGTCATCTTTGCCAAGAGCGTTATAATTTTGAAATTTTCTAAAATGCACCTCAAAACTACTTCCGCGAAATTCCAGAATTTGATCCAGTATTTTATTTGATTGTTCCAGTTCCCCAAAATCCATGTAAAGTTCAGCCAGAGTGTAAAGAACATCCACATCGCGGGGGTGATATTCCAGTACGGTTTTCAGGGACTCAACAGATAACTCATTTTGCCCGGAGACTCGGTAAATATCGGCAAGATTGAGATGGTACCATTTGTTCTCAGGCTCCAGTTCTGCAGCAACCTGCCCGTAATAGGCAGCATTTGAGTAATCACCGATAGCAAGATACACATCGGACAAGGCGTAGTTGATTCCGGCATCATCCGAAAGAATAAGGTGGGCAGCTGTCAACTTATCAAGTGCACTCTCATATTCCTGGTTTTCGAAATCGTTAATGCCTTCCACAAAAAACTCAATGGCACGGGCTTTTTCCGTTTCACTTACCGATTGCTCCTGGGCGATTATGGTGAAAGGGGCTGATGTAAACAGAATCAGCAGCAAATATTTTAAAAGGGGTGATTTCATGGAAAAGGGTAACGGTTTGATAAAGTATCAGTCAGATAGTGAACGTTGCAGGTGTAAAGTAATTATGGTGGTGGTTCGTCCCGATATTAAGTGAACAATATAAAAATATCATAAAAAATGGTTTGATATGGTTTCCTTTACAATAATGGGCTGAAAACAAAAAAAGCGGACACTCAGGAGAGGCCCGCTTTTAGTATGGAAATGTTATAATTACTTTTTCTTTTTGGGCTTGGTGCCAAGGTGAACACCCTCACCATATGCTTCAGCAGCAGCTTCCATTACTGCCTCGCTCATTGTTGGGTGTGGGTGTACGGCACTAATAATTTCGTGACCTGTGGTTTCGAGATCCCGTGCTACAACCGCCTCGGCAATCAGTTCAGTAACGTGCGAGCCGATCATGTGGCATCCCAGCCATTCACCATATTTTTCATCAAAAATCACTTTTACGAAACCCTCTTCATGGCCCAAACCGGCTGCTTTTCCGCTGGCTGAAAATGGAAATTTGCCTACTTTGATGTCATATCCTTCCTCTTTTGCCTGCTGTTCGGTCAGGCCTACTGAAGCAATTTGTGGTTCACAGTAGGTACAGCCGGGAATGTTGTTATAGTTGACAGGCTGAGGTTTTTTACCGGCAAGCAGCTCAGCCAGAACAACACCTTCGTGGGATGCTTTATGAGCCAGCCAGGGAGCGCCAATTACATCACCGATGGCATAGATGTTATCGGCACTGGTTTTGTAGGTGGATGTGTCCACTTTAATGGCGCCTTTTTCTGTTTCAACGCCGGCTTTATCCAGCCCGAGATTTTCAATATTCCCGGTAACGCCAACAGCCGAAAGCACCAAATCAGCATCTACTTCTTCGGTGCCTTTTTTGGTTTTAATGGAGACTTTAACGCCTTTTCCTTTTTTAACTACCTTTTCCACGGAGCTTTCGGTATAGATAGTCATCCCCTTTTTCTTGTAGATTTTTCCAAGCTCTTTCCCAACATCTTCATCTTCAACCGGAACCAGGGTTTTTTGGAGTTCAACCAGGGTAACTTCAGTGCCGATTGCGTTATAGAAATAGGCAAACTCAACCCCGATTGCTCCGGCACCAATCACAACCATTTTCTTCGGCTGTTTTTCGAGCTGCATGGCCCGTTCAGAGTCGATGATCATCTTGCCGTCAATTTCAAGATTCGGAAGTTCCCGGGGCCGTGCACCGGTAGCAATAATAAAATGTTTGGCTTTAACGGTTTCTGTCTCTTTACCTTTATCATCCTGTACAGAAAGCTCCTTGTCCGATTTAAAAACTCCGGTTCCGTTCAGAACTTCAATACTGTTGGCTTTCATTAAAAATTGAACGCCTTTACTCATTTTATCGGCCACTTTTCGGCTTCGTTTGATCATGCCATCAAAGTTGGCGGAATATTCTTTAACGTCCACGCCGTAATCGGCTGCATGAGAAATCGACTCGAAAACTTCGGCCGACCTGAGGAGAGCTTTGGTTGGAATACAGCCAATATTCAGACAAACCCCCCCTAAAAATCGTTTTTCAACAACTGCAGTTTTAAATCCCAGTTGCGATGCCCGGATAGCGGCAACGTAACCGCCCGGACCTGTTCCAATTACACAAACATCAAATTCTTTTGCCATGATGAGTTCAATTCTTTTAGTTCATTCTTGTTTTATTATACAGAGAGTTCAGGCTCGTGACCCTTGCAGATTGCTCGTTCTGATTTTCAGAGCATTAAAAGGTACGGAATCTACCAAAGATTTATAAATCTGCAGTTAATTTATCTCGGAAAGAAGCCTGAAGTTTATTTGGATTTACGATGAGAGAAATGCCAATTGGTTGTAAGCGATACTAAAATTAACACACAAAACATGGATAATTTAGAAAAGGTAACCATTCGAAATTTTCAAAAAAATGGGTTTGAAGTGGCAGGCACGCTGCCCGGCGCGTTTCGCCATCCCAAATTTGGATTGACCGATGCCCTGGTGATGTATAAATGTCTGGATCAGAAGTTATCTGACAGATCGTCTGAAGTACAACAGAACTGAACTTTCTCATATTACCAGAATGTAGCCCGGATTCAGTCTGTGACTGAATCGCCATCGTTTTCGTTCAGGGAAGTATGCCTGATTGCCAAATCTCCTTTTGTATTTAATATATTGTTGGGATTTGAATTTATCGTGCGATAATTCAAAATATTTTGTTTTTTAAAAACCGTTGTTAAAACCAATCTTATAATCAAATGAATAAATTCATGCGAGCATATACATTAATACTGTTTCCCCTTGTTTTTCTGTTAGCCATATCGGCCTGTGCGCAGGAAGTAGATGAAGAACGGGAGTGGGTACCTGAAGACACTGAATTCTATGAGCCTGTTCCGCCTGTTATTGAAGCACAACCGGCATTTATTGAGCCACCATCCGATGCCACTATTCTTTTTGACGGCACTGACTTTTCAAACTGGAAAATGCTGAACGGCGATGAAGATGTGGAGTGGACCATTGAAGATGGCGTTATGACCGTAACTCCGGGCTCCGGGGATATCGTTACACGCGATAATTTCGGGTCCGTTCAGCTTCATGTGGAATGGAGAGCACCTGCCGAAATTGAGGGTGACGGACAGGGACGCGGCAACAGCGGTGTATTTTTGCAGCGCCGATATGAAGTACAGGTTCTTGACTCCTACGAGAATGAAACCTACGTGAACGGTATGGCTGGCAGCATCTACAAACAGTATGTGCCGCTTGCAAATCCGGCAAGTCCACCCGGTGAATGGAATACGTATAATATTATCTATGAGGCACCGGAATTTAATGAAAACGATGAACTGGTAACTCCGGCATACTTTACTGTAATCTGGAATGGAGTATTGGTACAGAACCGTGTTGAGGTAAAAGGAAATACTGTCTATATCGGTCTGCCAGAATATTCTGCCCATGGTGATGACGGAATCCGGCTGCAGGATCATGGTGATCTGGTAAGCTTCCGCAATATCTGGGTGCGGGAACTGGATGAGAGCCCTGTTTGGGGAGACAATCTGCCCTGGCCTGAGTATTAAACCGGGAATCTTAAAAAACCCGAGTTCGATTATTGAAAATATAACGGCAAGCCTGTCAATCAGCAGGCACTGCCGTTTTTACTGAAACAGATATACAATTCATAAAAAGGTTGCTCCGTTTTATAATTGCTGATTGATTAATTCCCAGGAGGTTACTATGAGAAAGCTATGGATTTCGGTCGTCTTATTTCTGTTTTTTGGATTCTCCGCTTTTGGTCAGTCTAAATATGAAATCACTCTCTCTGGTTTGGAAAAAACACCCCAGGTTCGCACTCCGGCTACCGGTATTGTGGAAGTTTGGATTGAATCAGATACGCTTTATGTCAGCGGAAAATTTTCTGATCTTCGGGATTATTATTGGGCCGGACATATTCACTATGGGAAAAGAGGAGAGGAAGGTAATCGCCTGTTCCGGCTGAAAGCAACTGAATTTAGCGAGGATAAGCGCAGCGGTTCTTTTGATCCGGACGAGAATAAATTTCACCTGAGGCAAGCCCAGCTTGAGGCTCTCAGGAATGGGCGTTTGTACATCAATATTGCTTCCTACCGCCACCAACAGGGTGAAATCCGCGGACAAATACCGCCCATGTAACCCGGAAACGATCAGGCTACTTCTCCCATTTCGAAAATCTCTTCACCGAGACTGTTTGCAGCTTGCTTCACTTCTGGAATTGCGTTTTCAGAAACGACTGCAATCAGTCCGATGCCAAGATTAAACGTGGCGCGCATGTCATTTTCAGGTACATTTCCTGTTTTTTGGATCAGTTTAAAAATAGCTGGCCGTTCCCAGCTTTCCCAGTTTACCGATAGGCTGAATCCCTCCGGTAAAATGCGTTTGGTATTGCCTTCAATTCCACCGCCGGTGATATGTGAAAATCCGTTTACTCCTTTAATCCCTTTCAGCTGAGAGATTACCGGGAGATAGGATTTATGCACTTCCAGAAGCTCTTCACCTACGGTTTGGGTTAATTCTTTGGGCTGGTCGTTCACATCGAATTCACTAAACAGAACCTTGCGAGCAAGAGAGTATCCATTTGTGTGCAGTCCTGTGCTTTTAAATCCGATTAGTTTATCGCCTTTTAGAATGCCCTCACCGGTAATCAGTTTGTCCCGGTCCACCACCCCTACAACCGTTCCGGCTAAATCGAATTCGCCTTTATTGTAAATATCGGGCATTTCTGCTGTTTCCCCGCCAATCAGTGCCACGCCGTTCTCTTTACAAGCTTTGGCAAAGCCTTGAATCACATCAAATCCCACTTGCTGCTCTAGCTTTCCGGTGGAAAAATAGTCGAGGAAAAAGAGAGGTTGAGCACCGCAAACGGCAATATCGTTCACACAGTGATTGACCAGATCCTGTCCGACTGTATCATACTTTTTCATCTTGAATGCAACGATCAGCTTGGTTCCTACTCCATCAACACTGCTCACCAAAACGGGATTTTTCATAGAAGAAAAATCAGCTGAAAACAAACCCCCAAATCCCCCGATATTGCTCAGTACATTTTCGTTATGGGTTGCCTTTACTACATCTTTAATGGAGTTAACCAGTTCTTCACCTGCCTGAATATCAACTCCGGAATCTTTATATGTAATCTGTTTTTTTGACACTTTTCAGTGGCTTTTTTTAATGAATAATTTAATTGTGCCACAAGGTAAACAGCTTTGTGCAAAGAAGGTATTCCGTTTTTTTTATTTCAACTGCCGGACAGGTACTGGTTTTTTAATCAGGGATACTGGTAGCTTGCCAGGAGACGGCTTGCCAGCGGCCATCCATTTTAACGAAGGTGCCTGTGTTGTAGTAGTTCATTTGTTCAGTTTGGCCGTTTTCAAGAGGAAAGTCTGCCACGAGTCGAAAACCAATTACAGCCGTATTTCCATATAGATTAATTTGAATATCTTCGGCTGAGTAGACAGGAAGTTCTTCTTCTGGTAGAGAATCTGAATCATCGGGAAGAGTGTTCATGATATCCGCTTTTGTTATCCGTTCACCAATGGCGCTTATATAGATGAGATCATCTGCCCAGAATCTTTCGTGAATTTCAGGATCGTTCATCGAAGCTCCTTCAAGAAATTCAATAAGCAGGTTTTTAAGCACTTCGGTATCATCATTTTGAGCAAATGTTAATCCTGCCGTCATCAGAATCACTATAAATAGGATTTTTATGGTTTTCATGGGTGGTCAGGTTTGGTTTACAAATTTAGATCTCTAATCTGTTTTGCGGTTAAATTTTTCAGTTATCAAAAGAATCAGTTTTTCAGCCATCAGTTAATTAAAATGTACTGAACAACTGATAGTTGTAAATTGGGCAAATCTTCATTCTGTTACAGGGTGATTGATAACCATTAAAGGCTTTAGCCATGTTATTTTAAAACGATATCTATGGATCTCATTCCTGTAAATCTTCACTTTTAAGAATTTTAGCATTTGTTTACCCGATTAAACAATAATTGATTTAAAACAACCTTATTAATAAAATAGAGTTATTCACTATTACCTATTTTATGTAGTGGAGATTGCTAAATGAAGGTAAAAAAGCCAGGATTATTAACAGCATTCGTTTCCGTGATGATTTTTTTGCCCGTCCATGTTTTCGGGCAAACCTATTCGCCACAAAGCCTTCACAGTGGACCATCCTGGTCGCCTGATGGCAGAATGGTCGCTTTTTCTGCAGCCTATACAGGCCGTTACGATATATACGCGATAGATATCTGGAATGGTGAACGAACGCGCGTATCCGATCATCCTGCCAATGACCTGTATCCGACCTGGGCTCCAAATGGCCAGCAGATTGCTTTCTATTCCGACCGCCCGAATGAACATGGCCCATTCCCTCCTGATTCTATTGTTTACAACGTGAGAGCTTTATATGAAACGTATGCCAGGGATGGATACCGGCCATCCTGGTCACCCGACAGCCGCACCATTGCTGCTCATTTTCGAGGAGAAAAGGGTAATTATGAAATTTATCTGATGAATCATCGCGGCAGGGACCGGAGCCCGATCACCGATAATCTGGCTACAGATGTTCATCCGAAGTTTTCACCTGACGGCGAAAAAATTGTATTTGTCTCCGATCGTGATAATCAGCCAGAGATCTACGTAATGAATGCCGATGGTTCTGAACAAACACGCTTAACCAACTCCCCTTCTTACGATCTGGATCCGGTTTGGTCACCCGACGGCGAAAAAATTGCCTTTATCACCAATCGGCTTGGTTTTTTCGATATTTTTGTGATGGATGCTGATGGAAGTAATAAGCGTCAGTTAACTCACACTCCCTCAATCGACATGGCTCCGGTCTGGTCACCAAACGGTGAGAAAATTCTTTTTTCTTCGAACCGATACGGTTATTTCGATATTTTTGTGATGGATGCGGACGGCAGTAATGTGGAACGGCTCACCGAATCGGAATATCATGAGTTTTACGGATCGTGGTCACCACAGGGCAGCCGTATTGCTTACCTTTCCACTGAGCATGGAGACCCACACGTTTTTGTAATGAATGCCAATGGCACACGAAAACGGCAGATAACAAGATGATGTTCTGCGTAAAGAAATGATTTACCGGATTAGCATTGCGAAGGGAATCTTGTGATTTCGTCCGTTGCACTCATCCGATGAGTGTTCAGAATCGCACGATTGTTGAGTCAAAGATTAAGACAAGGGGTACGTCATCGGACGAGTTTTTCGAAAAATGAGTCAAAAATGAAGATTGTGATTCCTGATCAACTCGTCTGATGACTCTCTGACAAATAAGATTTGACTTAATTTAATTCTGGTCGCGTGTCAGTTCTGCCCTGAACCGCGGCTCATCGTGTCGTTCCAGGTAGTAAATAAATGTTTCTGTTTCCGGATCAATTTCGATCATCCAGACGTTAGTTACCGCTTCAGGTATTATATCGCCTGTTACATCATCAGCAGGAAAATATTGCCGGAAAGCTGTGCCCCGGTCATCGGCATAACCGCCATATCCGGTGTAGTCACCATCACCGAGGTCTTCTTCGGTTCGTACATCACCCAGGTGATCATGATAAAGGTGGAGGCCTTCATCTCGCAGCTCAAGCACCCAAGTGCCGTGCCATGTATCCAGATCGCGGTATAGATCTATCCTGATGATCTCTTCATCACAGGAAGAGATGTGGGTTCTGAGCTCAGTACCCACAAGCGGGTGGTCGGGATTGTCGGGGAAAGTTGAAGCCCCGGAAAAAGTTTCCCCGCAAAGAGTGGCTATAGTGGCAAAAAATGCATCGTGCATCTCATCATAAAGGTCAGCTTCTGGTGCAGGTTCGCCGTTTCCGTTGCCGCCGCATCCCGCAAGAGTAACACAAAGAGTAGCAATTAAAAGAAGTGAAACAAGATTTTTCATTCTGCTTTTTAAGATTTTGGATTATTCATAATTTGATATTTTGTCTAAGATAAAAATCAGCATTAAGCTGCTTAATTACAAAAAGCTTATCTTTGTTAAGCAGTTAATTTAAACATTCTGGCCCAGTTCATGAGCAAAGAAGTAGAATCCTACAAACTCGGCAATATCCGCGTGATCATCACCGAAACAGATGACCCCAACCGCCTGAAGGTCGATTGTAACGACGGCACCTATCATTCCGATTTTACCGTGCGCCGTTACGAATATCAGCATTACAAACGTCATATGAACCAGAAGATTACGACCGCATATAACAAGCAGTATGATTAGGAGTAAAAAAGTTCAATTCAATATTTCAACTTAACACTCTTCAGTAGCTGATGTTATACCCTGTTTACAGAAATGCTTTAAATTTTTTCTATAAAATGAGCATTGCATCTCCGAAGGAATAAAACCGGTACTTATTTCTGATGGCATGAGCGTAGATTTTCCGGATTTCGTCAAAGCCTGCAAATGCGGAAACCAGCATGAGTAATGTACTTTTTGGAAGGTGAAAATTGGTAATAAGGTGGTCTACTGTTTTAAACCTGTATCCCGGTTTGATGAAAATATCTGTTTCCCCGGAGCCTGGTGCAATCTCCCCTTCTTTTCTCGGGGCCGATTCCAGTACACGCACACATGTAGTTCCGACTGCCGTAATGCTTGATGACCGGTTCAGTGCTTGTGACTGTTCTTCAGTAACCTGATACCATTCACTATGCATGATGTGATCATCAATCGATTCGGTTTTTACAGGTGCAAAAGTCCCCAGGCCAACATGAAGGGTCACTTCCTTTTTTTCGATTCCCTGCTTGTGAAGTCGGTCCAGCAATTCCGGGGTGAAATGGAGTCCAGCTGTTGGCGCGGCTTTACTTCCCGAATCTTTTGCAAAAACAGTTTGGTACCGTTCTGCCAGTGATTCATCACGTTCGATATAGGGGGGGAAAGGTGTGTGTTTAAACGGCTGAAACAGTTCATGATCCAGCGAATGGCTAAGCTCAATGGTCCTGATTCCATCCTCAGCCACAGAAAGGGTTTTAGCTGAGAGCTGACTCGCAAGCTTTTCTTCACGGCCGGGCCGGAACTTTTTACCGGGACGCACCATCGCTTCCACCACTTTGTTGTTTACCACCTTTGTGACAAAAATCTCTTTTTTCCCCCCATCAAACAGAAGCCTGCACTTTTCCACTTTGCTGTTATTTACTACAAGTGAAGTACCCTGTTGCAAAAAGCTTCCGATGTTGTAAAAGTGATCGTCCGTAATTGTGCCGGTTTTCCGGTTGTAAACCAACAGGCGGGAGTGATCTCTCGGGATGGCCGGTTTTTGGGCAATCAGTTCTTCAGGCAATAGATAGTCGAAATCACTGAGTGTGTATGAATAATTGCTCAAATGGTGGGAATTCATGTTATTTTTTTACTGATTCAAGATACAAGAAAATGAATTTTACATCATCCTGGAATCAGCTTGAAGTTAAACCTTAATTTTCAAAATTACGTCTGATTAACAGAATCACAATTATATATTTTAGAAACCGAACATTTAGTTGATTCTTTGAGATACTTTTTAAAACTTGGCTTTACCGGTTAAGGCTCTTGAAATTTATGAATCTGATAGCTGCAGCTCAGCTCAATATAACTTATTAACATAAATATTAGATTATGCATCCTTTTGACTGGGCTGCTCTTTCCCTGTTTTTTTTGGTGATGGTAGTCATCGGTTTTTGGTCGTTCCGGCAGGTGTCCGATTCACGTGATTTTTTTGTTGCAGGCGGCAATCTTCCCTGGTGGCTGTCGGGTATTTCTCATCATATTTCGGGTTATAGCGGAGCGGTTTTTGTGGCATATGCAGGCCTGGCATATACCCACGGTTTCACTATTTATGTCTGGTGGGCATTCGGAATTGCCATCGCTATTTTTGTGGGGGCAGTTTTTATCGCACCCCGGTGGTCGCGGCTCAGGTCGCACAGTAATATACAGTCACCCACTGAATATCTGAAACAGCGCTATAACCTGCCAACCCAGCAGATCATGGCCTGGTGCGGCGTACTTTTAAAACTGTTTGATGTGGCCGCAAAATGGGCTGCCATTGCTATTTTACTGAACGTGTTTACTGGAGCATCGCTTTTAACAGGAATTCTTCTGGCCGGAATCATTTCGCTGATTTACATTACAGTTGGCGGTTTATGGGCCGATGTTTGGACAGACCTGGCCCAGTTCGTTGTACAAATTGTAGCCGGTTTCGTTATGTTTTTTATTGTACTGGATATATTGGGAGGTTTCAGCTCTATCTTTACCATGTGGGATCAGCTTCCTGAAGAACACAGCCAGCTTTTTAATGATCCATATACAGCCGGATTTGCACTCACTTTTCTTGTCATTTTCTTTTTCAGTTACAACGGAGGGACATGGAACCTGGCCACACGTTACATTTCATCTCCTTCGGGGTCCGATGCCCGAAAAGCAGCACTTTTGTCCGGTGGATTATACCTTGTCTGGCCGCTGATTCTGTTTTTCCCTATGTGGGCTGCCCCGATTTTACTTCCCGGCCTTGAAGACCCCACACAGTCCTACGCTCTTATTGCACAGGAATTGCTGCCGCCCGGGCTGGTCGGACTGGTACTGGCATCCATGTTTGCCAACACTATGTCAATGACTTCGTCCGACGCCAATACGATCTCTGCGGTTATTACCCGGGATATCCTCCCAAATTTTTCCAAAAAATTCAAAAACATGAAGCAAAACCAGTCTTTGTGGCTGGCCCGCATGTCTACTTTTATTTTTACGGGATTAACCATCGTGGTCGCGATTTATGCAGACAATTTTGGCGGTGTTCTCGGGTTGATCGTTTTTTGGTTTGGCGCCCTGATTGGGCCAATTTCCATCCCGATGATTCTCGGACTTTTACCTGCTTTTCGCTACTGCGGACCATCCGCAGCCATTATATCTATTTTTGGTGGGCTGACAGGTTTTGTCGTTGTTAATTATGTGATAGAAGTAACTCGTGCTACTGAGGTACTTACACCTATTGCTGTATCGTTCATACTTTTTGCAGTCATAGGTTTGTTCAGCAGAAAACAGCAAATCGATCCCGAAGTGGACGATCTTATTAATATCCTTAAATACGATAAAACCTGATTAACTGATCACTTAACCAGAATTATATACCACGTTTAATTTCAAACCCAATTCCTCAAAAGACGATTTATCATGAAAACACCGATAAACCGCCGCAAATTCATCAAACTCACCGGAGCAGCAGGCCTTGGCCTGGGTGTAATGGGTAGTTCAGCCGCTGTTCTCGGAAACTCCAAACCGAATGAAATCATTAATGTTGCTATTATGGGAACCAACGGCAGGGGAAGAGCCCTCGCCCGTGGCTTTGCCCGCCATCCCGATGTGGAAATAACCTACATTTGTGATGTGGATGATGATGCGATTAAACTGGGCCTGGAGGCCGTGAAAGAAGGAGGCCAATCCCGGGAGCCACAAGGAGTGAAAGATTTCCGAAATGCACTCGAAGACCAGTCGCTCGATGCCCTGGTCATTGCGGGACCCATTCACTGGCATGCTCCTGCCTCTATCCTTGCCCTTCAGGCCGGAAAGCATGTTTATGTGGAAAAGCCCTGCAGCCATACTCCTCATGAGGGTGAACTTCTGGTGGAGGCAGCAGCCCGTTATAACCGCACTGTTCAAATGGGTAATCAGCGACGGTCGTGGCCATACATTATTGAGGGTATGGAGCGCCTGAAAGAGGGAATTATCGGTAATGTCTACTTTTCGAAATGCTGGTACGCTTCAAGCAGAGGTTCTATCGGGCATGGGAATCCCGCTCCGGTACCATCTAACCTGGATTACGATTTATGGCAGGGGCCCGCTCCGCGAAAAGAGTATAAAGACAATCTGATCCATTACAACTGGCATTGGCACTGGCATTGGGGTGCAGGTGAACTTCTGAATAATGGTGTTCACTTCCTCGACCTTGCAAGGTGGGGCCTCGGTGTAAATTTTCCCGAGAAAGTTGTGTCAAGCGGAGGACGCTATCATTACGATGACGACCAGGAGACACCGGATACCCAGATCGTTACATACGATTATCCCCAAGACAAAACAGTGATGTGGGAAGCGCGTAGCTGCAATCCCCGGCGGATTGAAGGCTCGGCAACAGGTGTTTCATTTCATGGAACCGAAGGCACTCTTGTGATAGACGGAAACCGATACAGAGCTTATGATAATAATCAAAATGAAATTGAAAACTCCGATGATCACGCCAGCGATTCTGATTTTAATATCGACAGAGATCACATCACAAATTTTGTGGAGTGTATAAAGTCGGGGGATGATCCTGTATCGCACATTGCAGACGCAAATGTTAGTGTTCATATCTGCCACCTGGGAAATATTGCACACCGCTCAGAAACTGCCGTCCATTGCGACCCGGGCACAGGCCGGATTATCGACAACGAAAAAGCAATGAAGTACTGGACCAAAGAGTACGAAACCGGATGGGAACCTTCTGTATAACCAAAAAATCTGATCATTCATCAAAAAAGTTGCATACATCTATGAAAAATCAATTTGATAGACGAACATTCGTGAAATCACTTACACTGGCTGGTGCGGGTATGGCATTGTCTGGACCCCGCCTTTTGGGTGCTGCAAAATCTGCCGGAGATGAGATACCTGTCGGTATTATCGGGCTGGATACATCCCATAGCCCGGCATTCACAAGGCTGATTAATATGGAAGATGATCCCGAGCTATCGGGCTTCAGGGTTACTGCAGCCTATCCGTACGGGAGCAGGGAAATAGAATCAAGCTACAGCCGAATTCCTGACTATATTGATGATGTGGAAGAGATGGGTGTGGAAGTTGTGGATTCCATCGAAGAACTGCTGGATCGTGTTGAATTTGTGATGCTTCTGACAAACGATGGGAACCCGCGCCGCGAACAGGCGATGCAGGTACTGCGTGCAGGTAAAACGATGTATATGGATAAACCGGTAGCTGCCAGCCTCGAAGATACGGTAGCTATCTATGATACGGCCAGGGAACTGAATGTGCCGGTATTTTCATCTTCATCTCTACGGTATATTCAGGCTGCGCAGGATGTACGTTACCGGAATAAAATTGGTGACATTCTTGGCGTTGACGCCTTCAGTCCGTCGGCTATTGAACCTTCACATCCTGATCTTTTCTGGTATGGGATTCACGGTGTGGAAATCGTATTTACTGTGATGGGTACCGGCTGTCTCTCTGTTACCAGAACCAAAACAGACTCCACAGATATTGTCACAGGAACCTGGGGAGATGGGCGGCTGGGCACATTCCGTGGGATTCGCGACGGGCGATCGGGTTATGGCGGTACTGCTTTTGGCTCTGAAGAAATTATTTCGCTCGGCACATTTGAAGGCTACAGACCGCTGGTTGAATCTATTCTTAGTTTTTTCCGGTCTGGCCGCCCGCCTGTTGACCCGCAGGAAACCCTCGAAATATATGCTTTTATGGAAGCAGCTGATGAAAGCAAGCGCCGGAATGGAGCCGCCGTCAATTTGGAAGATGTTCTCGCACGGGCACGCAGATAATTTGAACTGATGAAAATGAAACTTCCGGGATTTGTTGACCTTCAGGTAAACGGCTACATTGGAATCGATTTTTCGAATCCGGGGCTGACAAAAGGTGATTTTAATAAAGCGTGCAGAGCTGTCATTGAAAAAGGCACTGCTCTGTTTCTGCCCACTATAATCACATCATCCGAGTCACTTTTCAGGCGAAATCTGGAGCTTATTGCAGATGGTATCCGGCATAATGATCTCAAAAGTCATATTCCCGGCATTCATATTGAAGGACCGTTTATTTCCGGAAAAGAGGGTGCAGTGGGTGCCCACAACCCTGAATGGGTGAAAAAGCCCGACATTACTTTTCTTGAAAAGCTGATCGAATGGTCAGATGAAACGGTGAAACTGATCACAATAGCTGCTGAACCGGATGGAGCCGATGAACTCTGCCGATATGCCACAAGCAGGGGAATTGCCGTTTCCCTTGGCCACCACCTGGCCGGTGAAGAGGAGGTAAACCGGCTGTCAGATGCTGGTGCCAGGGCTTTGACCCATCTTGGAAACGGAGTTCCTCAAACTATCAACCGCCATCACAATCCTATTTGGGCCGGACTTGCGAACGAAAACCTCACCGCAATGGTGATTACCGACGGACACCACCTGCCCGTACCAGTTCTTAAAACTATTATCCGGGCTAAAGGAACTGGAAAAATTGTGGTGGTAAGTGATGCTTCACCGATTGCCGGTTTACCGGCCGGCCGGTATAATACGCTTGGCAATGAAGTTGTTCTTGAAGAAAATGGCCGCCTCTATAACCCTGATACCGGCTACCTTGTTGGCTCTTCATCCAATATGATGCAGTGTATGAAGTTTTTGTCGTCACTTGAACTTCTTACAGAGGATGAACTGGTTGATGTTGGATTTAACAATCCGCTGCGGCTGATTGGATTAGATCCTGAAAAGGTACTCAGCAACCACCCATCTCATGAGATCCGATTATAAGGTTTTTTCATATATTCGATCGTTTCGCCTGTCATTTTTTGCTAATAAAAATTAATGCCGAGTCCGTTTTTTGTGCCAGCGCAAGCGAGATACTGCCGAACGCTTTTTGATGGATTCCCGGTTTGCCCAATCCCATGATTACCAGGTCGTGCTCTTGAGCCTGGTTTATCAATTCAGTTTTCGGGTCATCATTTCTGAGTATTTTTACTTCAACTTTGCCCGGAATAATTCGCCCTGCAAATCTTGATAACCGCACCTTATTTTTGTTAACTACCTCTTCCGGAGTGCTCGCAGGTAAAATTTGAACAAATGTCATTTCGGGCTGTGAGGTTCGCCATATACTGGCAGCTATCCTCGCCCGCAGGGGATCATGGCTGCTGAAACCAGCAACGGGAATCAGTACACGGCGGACTTCAGTTATCTTCCATCCGGAGTAGGGCTGACGGAAAACAACCACATCCGATTTTACATTCCGTACCAGTTTTTCGAGATTTTGGCTGGTTTCAATTTCTTCAAGACTGCTCAGACCCAACAGCAAACTTCGGCAATTGTGAACTTTTGCAACCCTTTCTATTTCTTCCCAGGGATGTTCGGCAATGGTTGTCAGCGTATCAGGCCGCAATCCGGCCTCAAAGGATGCCTTCAGAGCTTGTTCGGTTACATCACGGTTTATCGTCAGGCGCTTGTGAATTTCATCACTATCACCGCCCGGAGTAACGATTGAGAGCAGTAAGACACGGCCTACAACCGGCGGAGCGAGTGCATTGGCTACAAATACCATCGATTCAGCATTGGCCGGGTTGTAAATTGGAAGAAGTACGAGCGGGCTTAATCCCCGGAGTCGTACCAAATCCGGATCAAGTGCCTGTTCAGAGGCTTCAATCGCCTCTGCTTTTTTTACAAAAAAGGATACAAACAAAACGGAGCCAATTAGCAGCCAGAATAGTGAAATCAATCCGGCTTCAGGTACAACTACTGCCTGGAACAGTGCAAGTCCGAGACAGGCGAGCATACCCACAATGGGAAGTAAAGGAAAAAGTGGGGCGGTAAAGGTCTCGTTTTCTTTGTAACGCCGTTTTCGCATCAGAATCATGATGAGATGTCCCAATGCAAAAGTAATTAAAAAAATGAGACTTGAAGCCGCACCGGCAGCGGCCACATCTGGCAAAATCAAGACAAGCAAAACCACAATACCGCAAGTTGCATATACAGAATTTACAGGTGTACCATGCCTTAAATGGATTGTAGAAAGATGATGCGAAAGAGTCCGGTCTTTGGCCATTCTGAGAGCAATACGTGATGCTGCAAAAAGATTGGCCTGTAAAGCAGAGAGCATAGAGAATATACCAGCGATAAGAACCAGCCAAAAACCGAAAGCTCCAAGATAATTTTGGGCTGCAATAGCCAGCACTGTTTCCGGATTTTGTTCACTCATTGTCGAAATGGACCCACCTTGTTCCACACCCACGGTAGACATAACAAACAAAAGCGGCAGGTAGATGGCTAACCCTACAACCAGTGTGCCCACCATCGCCTTCGGGATTGTTTTTTCGGGATCTTTAATCTCTCCTGCAGCCGAACCGATCAAATCAAACCCCTGAAACGCGATGAATGTATAGCCCATTGCAGCAATTACACCGCTGAAACCACCTGTAAAAAAAGGATCCAGGCTCTGTTTTATATGGGAGAATGGCGTTTGGAAAACAACAGCAAGTCCGCCTGCAATCAAGATAGCAAAAACAATCAGTTTCCCGATATTGGCAAACATTCCGCCATCTCCGGTTCCGCGAATTAGTTTAAATGTAAAAAAACCGATGGCACCGAGTGCAAGCAAAACCGGAGTCAGGTTATGTTCAAAAAGCCCCTCGAGTCCACCAGCCGGAATCTGTTGCAAAGAAAAGATAGCAAAGGCCCCAAAACCCAGGGCATAAAGAACGGCTGCAACAAGTGAGGCGAACCATACCACCCACCCAACACCAAAAGCCACCTGAAGTGACAAAGCTTTTTTTGCGTATGTATACGTACCCCCCGACTGAGGATTAGCTGATGCCATTTCAGCGAAACTCAGAACTGTAATTAAAGCGATGAGCCCGTTGAGAATAAAAGCAAGTATTGCCGATGGACCGCTGACAGAAAAAGCAACACCGGCAAGTGCCAGGATACCGCCTCCAACCATCGCACCCACTCCGATGCCAAGTGAACCTAAAAACCCGATTGTCCGGGGCACAGCAGATCTGTTTGGGTCAGATATCAATTATACAGCCTGTCCAGGTTTGATTAGTCAGATTTGATTAAACCTTGTTGAATATAAAATTTTCTGTGACTTATAAAAGTCTGGATAATAACATTCTCATTACTTAAAAATCCTTTTGCTTAAAAACTCTCAGTCCAAGCCATGTAGGAACGGCGAGCCAGATGGCCAGCATTCCTCCTGCGGTGAAAATACCGAGGTTAGATCCGAAAAACCGGCTGAAAACAGCTCCTGTGTATCCCATCAATGCGGAGATATCGAATTCCAGCATCACCATGATTCGGGCGAGGTCAATCGGATTGAGCATCGACACGGCAATCACAAAGCGCTCCAGCGGGTAGTGACCGAATGTAAATACTAGCATCAAAACCAGGCCGTCGTAAAGGATCGCCATAAATAACCAGATTACAATAGTGAAACCGAAGCCCTTGATGCGGTCATCGTAAAATTTCAGGCCAAGAACAAATCCCAGGGAGACAAAAATCAGTGTGAGAATGCCGCCTAGGCCAAGGACCATCGCCGATGCACTGCCATCCAGTATCAGTATTCCGTGCCAGCCCAGTGGCAGCATCGAACCGATAATGAAGGCAGCCATCAGCGGGGTGGAGATTCCCAGAAAAAGGCCCCAGTAGAGAACTTTGCGGTCAATCGGTTGTGTGAGCAGCAGCTCCACAAATTCGCGCGACTGATAGATATATAATATTCCATAGATCATCCCGACCAAAGGAATAAAAAGCAGCATAACGTTGGAAAGGCTCAGCAGTGCCTCAGCACCGCCACCCCCGAAGCGCAGCAGCGAATCGGTCAGCATCAGGAAAATTAACCCGTAACCGATAACCCATTTGCCGCGCAGCAGGGTTTTCCATTCGTTTGATAAGATGTGAAGTGTTTGTGATTTCATGTCAGGGACCCCTCTGTGTCTCTTACCTTCATCCGGCCTCACCACTGCCTGATAGGGGAGAAAGAACTCTTTAAAACGTTAAAATTTCAGTGGCTGTGTTTGAATAATTTTGTACTGGCTTTTCGGCGGCGGCAGATTCAGCAGGTGAATCATCTCCCATCATCCGTGCGATTGCTGCTTCGAGGCGATCTTCCCTGCTCTCTTCAAGCAGGGCTTTCATTGTTCCGTAATAGCGGATATTTCCGTCGAGAATAAAGATGACGTGATCCACAAGCTGTTCAAGTTCACTCATAATGTGAGAGGTTATAATGACAGTTTTCCCGTTCGCTTTTTCCTCTTTTACCCGCTCTTTGAATTTGTGGCTGGAACGGGGATCCAGTCCGGCCGTCGGCTCATCAAAAAAGAGGATATCCGGGTTGAACATCATCGATAGGGTAGCCCCCACTTTCTGCCGGTTTCCGCCGGAAAGGGTGCGCAGCGGCTTATTCAGCTCAGACTCCAGGGCAAACTGCTCAATTAATTCCTTCTCAAATACTGGTTCCTGATTTCTCAGCCCTTTAATAAAGCTGAACAGTTCATGAACTCTCATATTTTCGGGATAGCGTGCCACCTGCGGCATATATCCGATATCTTTCCGGTAATTCCAGTTGCCGTTCAGTAAAGTTTCGTTTACGCGGATGGAACCTGAATCTGGCTTAACAAGCCCCAAAATGGTTTTAATCAGGGTAGTTTTCCCCGCTCCGTTGGGGCCAACAATTCCGGTGGCCTGTCCGCTCGGAATGGTCAGATTCATACCTTTCAGGACCGGCAGATCTCCGAATGATTTTTTTAACTCTTTAATTTCGATCATTGTATTCTCTGCATTTTGGGTTGTTCATCAATTAAGGTTTGAGGAGTGAGCACGGGCATAATCCGCTCGGCCATATCAAGCAGGCGGATGAACATGCTGCGCATCAGGATCAGCGACTCGGGCTGCCGGTCGATGATGATGGAAAAGTGGCTGACCGGCCGGTATGGGACATCGCCAATACCGTCCCGGTCCAGGTCATACCCTTCGTAATTGCTCCAGTAGTTTCCCTCAAAAACGTTGTTGTTTCGCGGACTGTCGGTGCGCACATCAAAACTGTTCTCAATAAAATTGTTCTCTGTAAAGTAATTCCGGGCACTGCTCGATTTGATGTTCACCGCCCAGCCGTTCAGTTCGATGTCATTTCTGTGAATCTTCAGATTGCTTGAACTCTCCGAATAGATTGCGACGGTGTTTCGGTAAAACCGGTTTCCTTCGATGGTGCTGTGACGCATATCTTTTAGCAGAAGGCCGTACGATGAACTGCCCCAGTTGTGCTCAAACAAGTTATTTTTCATATCCACATTTTCGGAGTACATCACGGCCACACCGGCTCCATTGTCCCGGAACACGTTGTCGTAGTAGGTGCCGCCGTTCGAAAACATGTAATGCAGCCCGTATCGATTATTTTTATGGCTGAAGTTTCCGTGAATGCGGGCATCTTCAGCAAATTCAAGATAGATGCCGTCACGCATTCCCTGAACTGTGTTTCCGATGATTTCGGGATTCTTCACGTTCCAGAGGTGTATGCCGTTACCCGAGGATGCTTCCCGTCGATCGTATGATTCAATCGTGTTGTTTTTGACGGTTCCCCGCTCTGTCTCCGCCAGATATATACCGAAAAAAACGTTATCGAGCCGGTTGTTTTCAACAAGAAAATCTTTGGCCTGATCAATGAGTATGGCAGCGTAATCGCGTATATAGCTGCGGCCGGTGTTTTTGATTTCAAATCCCTTAACCGTTACGCTGTCAGCTCGAATGACCAAAACCGTTCCCTCATGTTCTCCGTCAATCACAGGAAAATTTTCTCCGGTGATTGTGAGCGGTTTGGTGATTTCGATGTTGTTTTCGAAATAGGTTCCGGGCTTCACCTCAATGTTGCCACCCGGTTCGGACATCTCAATCGCCTGTTGTATGGAAGTAACGGGTCCGTTCGGGCTGACTGTAATCTGCCCGTGAGCGGTTCCGAAACTAATCAGCAGAAACCCGATTATTCCCGATATGCTAATGGTAAATTTCATAATAATCTCCCTCTAATGATGTCCATGTGAGCTGTGACTGTTATCGCTGAGCCATTCTTGCTCCACGATTTGCAGCACCTCATCAAAACTTATGATTTCACCGCCATACTCCTGCCGCATCTCCTCTGCAGTTTGCCTGTTTTCATAGGAGGAAAGATTCAGGCCCATCGGGCTGCGGAGTGTTTCGCTGTGAAGATAAAGAGCGGATCTCGCTTCCAGCCATTCCCCGCGGTTCAGAAAATCGGGTACCCACGAAGAGTGGATATTTTCTGGATCGTCGTTGGTCAGTTCGTAAGCAGCCATACATTCGATGGAATCAAACTTGAATGACCGTCCCTGATTGTTCAGGGTTTGGGTACCGAATTCAGGCTCGGTAATCATCATGCGACAGTACGCACACTGATCTCCACCAAATTCGATGGGCTGCGGTTTAGGCTCACAGCCGGTAATAAATGTAAGGGATGCCAATAGCATCACAAGTAAAAAAGATCTACCCCTCATGGTTTTCTCCTTTTTTGTTGAGCCACTCTGATTATGATTATTCAAAATGGCCTTTTCAGTATTTCAATTTCAGTTTTTCAAGCACTTCGTCCGGGCTGATCCCATTCATTCCGCCGAGGCTCCTTGCTTTTGAACAGACCTTAATTGGTTGCAGTTAAATCACCAGAGCCTTTTCCAATCTCCCACTCCTCACTCACCAACTCCAGGACTTCATCCCATTGCAGGTACGGGCCGGGATATGCATCGTAGACAAAAGTTTTCATTTTTTCGTTAGATGCATCCACTGCAGATAGAAACATACCGTTTGGGCTGGGTCGAAGGTGGCTTTTCAGATAGGCCAGTTCATCCACCGGCATCAGTTTTTTGCCGTGTACAAAATCGGTGATCTTGATCGATTCGACCGCAGATTTATCCTCCATTTTCAGATAATAACCGGCCACACACTCCACCGACATGAAATTGTGAATGGTTCCATCGTTCATCACGATTCTGCCCCCGTAGCGCTCTGTTTCGATCAGTTCTCCGTTAAAGGCGCAAATGTCATTTCCATAGCTGACCTGCTCTACAGCAGCGGTATCAGCAGAAGTCCTTTCGGTAGATTTTTCCGCGCAACCGGCTGCTATCCAAACCAATCCTGCAGTCAGGATGATGGTAATTATTTTTAAGTTGAAGAAGTTCATGTTGATTCCAAAGGTTTATTTTTTGTTACTTTCCTCGCCATTTTCGAGAGGATATTCTTGTTAAATTTTTTCAGCTATCTTCATCTGATTTGTTAATAAACTTATTTTCATACCATATGACCCCTCCGGCAAACAGCATCGACAGACCGATAAAAATAGAACCTGTATAGGGCCATGAGCAGGCATTGATATTCAGCAACTGCTTGCATCCGATCAGCGGGGGCTGATAGGTCATGCCCGGTACTTTAATCGGGGCATCCGGGCTCAAATTATTTCCGTATTCGTGGCCCCACAGGTAAAAATCTACCAGTCCGGCAACTCCCAGGATCACCATTAGTATAATCCAGGTAATCACCAGTTTCATGCTTCCGATAGCAGCAGCGATTAAGCCAAAAACAATTAAAAATCCGATAACCCAGGGCATCACATCAAACTCCCAGAAATCCTCCCTGTGAATTTCTGCCATTCCGATGTAATGGTTCAGCGTATTAATACTCTGTAAGTCGTGCCTTTTATGGCCGGTTACATCATCGATGTGAATGTACATGCCAATTCCTTCAGGATACTGTGGTGCAGACATATCGATGGTCCAAAATGGAAAATAAAACAGGCCTGCCAGCAGCATCGCCGCTAATCCCATTGCTATTCTTGATTCAGTTTTCATTTTATTTATGATTCTTTTGAAAGTGTTTTAATTGATGAAATTTATTTCCTTACTCTTTAGAGGCAGGGAGATTTCACTAAGTAAAAGACCGTCTGTTTTAAATTCCCGGGTCCGGTTTTTGAAACCGGACCCGGGTTGCTTTGGGATCAACTACACCCGGTTTTCACACCGGGCTGAGGGATAAAGCGTTAATTGGTACCTGTTCTCCAGACAAGGGAAACGTCCGAGTCAGCTGCCGAAACCCGAATGTATCCCTGCATCTCCTGATGGAGTGCCGAGCAGAAGGCCGTGCAGTAGAACGGATAGATTCCTGTTCTTGTCGGCTCCCACTTGAGTGTTTTGGTCTGTCCGGGAGCCACCAGGATTTCTGAATTCTGAGCACCTTTCACAGCGATCCCGTGCACCACATCCCACTCCTGCTCAAGGTTGGTCAGGTGGATGTAAACGGTATCGCCTACGCGAATTCCTTCGATGTTATCAGGCCGGAAGTGGC
Organism: Balneolaceae bacterium; assembly: GCA_020832285.1. Taxonomy (GTDB): domain Bacteria; phylum Bacteroidota; class Rhodothermia; order Balneolales; family Balneolaceae; genus Rhodohalobacter. Next base: position 65,152 of record JAFIFB010000008.1, on the reverse strand, counting down.
TTCGGGTTGAACCCATGTAGATTCGTACCACGTCTCCATCCCGCTCAACACGATTATCGGCGATTCGCAGCAGTGCATGTGGATGGTCATTTTCTTCCATCTCGTAAATCTGCTTCACATTTTGTGTGATTTTATCAGCGCGGATTGCTTGTGCGTAATGCGGTTCTCCAATGGTTGGAAAATCAAGCAGAAGTTCCATTCTGTCGCCGGAAATATCATAAAGCTGAGCCGGGTGGTTCTGCTTTGGTCCGGTTGGCAAATAGCGGTCTTTGGCCGTCTTGGTGAGGCCAACGAGGTATCGCGCATCGGGATTTTTGGTGTCGCCGCCAGTAATCATCAGGTGGCCGATGGAGTAGTAGGCGTCAATTCTGTCAACTACTTCAAAGGTTTCGAGAGACCATTTTACGATCTCTGATGAGATGTAAACCGAGGTGTAGGCATAGCCGCGGCCATCAAATTCGGTGTGAAGCGGGCCTAATCCCGGATTTTCAACTTCACCTGCGATGGTTGCGTCATAACTCAGGATAGGGATATTTTCCACATTTCCTTCAAAATCGCGGTTTTCGATAGCTTCGATCATTCTGCTGAACGAATGAACCGGAATCACAGTGGCAAGTTTACCGCCTGCAGCGATGTATTCTCCAGTGGGATCAATATCCACACCGTGCGGAGATTTGGGTGTGGGCAGGAAGTAGATGAATTCCTGGCCATCTTCCGGTGTAAGTACGGTTACCTGGTCTTTTACATCGTTGATTGCGAATCCCTGATTGCCTTCGTAATAGTTATGATAATACTCGGCACTCATGGTTTCACCGTGACCATTGCTAACCAGTTCGGCAGCGCGTCTCCAGTTAACAGCAGCTATGTAATCTTTATCATTTCTTGAAGCATTTACCTCAAGCATGGTGTGAGCTTCTTCCGTGTTATATGTGGTGAAGAATACCCAGTCCTCAGAAACCCCTTTTCCGGCACGGCCGAGGTCGTAGTTATACGGGGGTACGATGATTTGGAAGCCCATATTCATCATACCGGTCTCGGGGTCCAGCTCAATGAAAGAGAGGGCACCGCGGAATTCCTCGCTGTAACTGTCAATCGGTACGTCCAGATCCATCTCATAAGGGATACTGAAACGAGTTGCACCGATTACATACTCCGAATTGGAAGTAACAAACGATGAAGCGTGATTACCGCCAGTGTTGGGAAGTTCCAGAATCTCTTTGGTTTCAAATGTCTGCAAGTCAATACGGGCAATTCGCGGCGTATTGTTTGCATTTATGTAGATCCAACGGCCGTCCGCATCACCATTGGTTTGTGATATATGCGGATGGTGAGAATCATCCCAGGGGATAAATCCATAGCTTGTTTGCAGAAGTGGTTTGGTCTCTTCAGAGTATCCGTAACCGGTTTCAGGGTCCTGTGAAAATACTGGAATCACTTTCAGAAAACGGCCTGAAGGAAGCCCCCAGACACTGAGCTGTCCGCTATATCCACCCGAGAAGAAACCGTAGTATTCGTCGTGCTCTCCCGGAGCTACATACACTTTTTGGGCGGCTTCCCGCGTATCCATCATACCCTGCTGGGATGGACATCCCGCCAAGATAAGTCCGGCTGCAGCAATCAAGCCTATACCGACAAAAAGGCTGCGTAGTTTTTGTGTTTTATCTTTTTTCATTGTATTGGTTTTTAGTGGTTTGGATGTTATTCATTAAAGGTTTGCATCATAGTCTCGCATAAATTCAACAAGTGCTCTTGCATCTTCTTCACTTACATTTTGATAGGGCATTTGTGTTAAATATTCTCGCAGTAGAGCCTGACCGACAGGATGTCTGTCTATATTTTCCCGCGGGTTCAGAATGAAGTTCATTATAAATTCAGGAGTGCGGGTTTCAGTAACACCCGCTAGCGGTGGGCCTACCATACGCCCCTGCATATTGTGGCACATTTCACATTTCATCTCGTAGATATTCCGTCCTTTTTCAATTTTTTCAGGGTCCAGTTCATCATCCAGAGTAATTTTTTCGGTAATAGGGCCAATTCCGTGTTCCAGTTCAAATTCAGTTAACCCTTCCTCCTGGGTGTCAGGCTGGCTGGTTCTATCAGCTCTCTCTTCCCCTCCGCAGGCAGTAAAAGAAAAAGCCAGAACTAAAAAAATGAATGTTGTGAGTAGGTTTTTAATAGAGGTCATAGTAATTAGATTTAAGAGTATTATGTCTTTTAATAATTCAAAAAAAGGTTACAAATTTGCTAATTGAGCACTTTTCCTTTCAAAGGATCGCTGCAATTCCCTGTTTTTTGCGATCGCTTCCAGATTGTACTCATTCATCATATTGATGATATCTGTTTTTAAAACTGACCACTGATCATGAAGCGCACAGGGTTTCATAACTCCGCATCCGGGCAAACCAAGCACACATTCATTAATCATATAATTGCCATCGATAGATTCGACGACATCCATGAATGTAATTTTGTTTGCCGGCCTGGCCAGTTTTACCCCGCCATTCGGACCCTTGTACGATTCCAGAAGCTCTGCTTTTGTCATCTCCTGCAATACCTTGGTCAAAAAGTGAAACGAGATATTCAACTCATCACTCAGCTCGCGAATGGTAATGAAACCATCGTTTTTTTTGGATGCAATCAGCACAGAAGCCCTGAGTGCGTAAATACACGATTTTGATAAGAGCATGAGGTTGAAATCTGAAGTAATGGTATTAAGACTATTTTATCTTAATATACACAGTTAATAATATCCCGGTCAAGAATATTTTTAGTTTTTTTATTAAATCTGCTATAAATGAACCAGGCTGATAAATATGCAATCAGTGTTTCAATGGCAGAGGGCCATTTCTACATAAAAATAAGTCGAATAATTTTAACAATTTCACTGTGAATAAAGAGAGATGGCTTTAGACAGATGATCTCACACAACATCAAGGGAATGTGCGGAACCTATTCTCAGCTATCCGTCATAACCCCTCTTCAATAAATTGAATTCGAGTTTCATAGGTGGGTTTGTTTTTCAGTGGCATTTCGCCTTCATCAATAAAGCTCATGATGGCTTTGTGAGTGATGGAGCGGCCCTCAGGTGTTGCCCAGAGTATGTGCCCGACATTGCGGATAAGATGGCTTCGGCTAATGGAATAATGGTCGAAATACTCCATCGCAAATCCGCGCGGAACGTAGCTGCATTCACCAAGAAGCAGCAACACAGGTATGCCAAGTTCACGAAGATCAGGCTTTTCCGCTTCCATGAAAGTTTCCCGAATAATCATGGTAGCTAATAGATTTACAGGAAGGTGTTCAAATTCAAGAAGCTGATCTTCATGTTCCCTGCAATAGGAATTACTAACTGCTTTTTTCTGAAGGTCGGGTCCAAATGAATATAAAACCTCTTTCTGCCCCACGAACCGATTGTCGGTTGGAAGTATCATGGCAAGCAGAAGTCTTGGAGAACGGATTACATCATGGAATTCCAGCCCGTCCACATTCTCAGCTTTTGTTGTTTTCTTTTTAAAGTGAGGATGGTCTGAATCTATATCTGCACCTGGCAGCGGACCTGGTTCGGTAAATATGATTTGGCGAACATCAAAACGTTCTCCATAGTCAGCCAGAAATGATGTAGCCAAAGCTGCTCCATAGGACTGGCCAAATAAAATGACAGGAGTATCAATCTTTTTAATTACTTCCTTGAGATCGTCCACATTTCCCTGGTGTGAATATTCGGAAAGGTCTACAGTGGGTGAATGGCCGGCACCCACCTGGTCATAAATAACCACCCGAAATCCTTCATCAGAAAATCCGGAAATAAAGTCACGGTCAAAATCGCGCACATATGCCCCCGGGCCGCCATGTATAAAGAGAATAGTCTCCTCCCTCGGCTCTGTATTCTCAGACGGCAGGTGCTGAGAAACGGAAACAGTACGGTCACCCCCCAAATCCCACATTTCGAAGCGGGGATCATCCGGGTAAATGGGAAAGTCAAACTGTTTAAGCGGTACAACTGACCAGGCCGCAAGCAGAAACGCAATCACTAATGGAGCCATTCGCAGCATTTTCCCGATTAAGCTCAGTTCCCTTCTTGCTACAAACAATGCCATTCCAAATCCCGCCGCGAATGTAATTCCAAATGCCGGGTAGCCGTGAAGGTAGCCATTTGTTATCCAAAGTAATCCAGTGAAAAGTGCGAAAATTAAAGCACCTGAGAAGAGATAAAGAAGAGTCAATCCGATAATTTTCAATGCTTTCAAAGGAGTGAATTTTTTAACCTGCATTATTCACAAAATATAGTTAATCGGTTTTATTTCGATTTCCATCGGCAAGATACATCAAAAAGGACTAATCCGAAGACTTGCTCACTGGTTTGATTTGCTTGAATCCTCATGCTGATGGCTTTTTATCTCATCGATGTCTGTATGTTCTTCTTCCTTTGCTCTCTTGGCGCTTTCACTGTGCGGTAGTACCAGGCGTTTCACTTTTCTTTCAATTTGTGTGTAAAAATTAAAATTGTCGTTTTCGAGTTTGAATTGGCCCTTTAACCATTGGGCAATTTGTTCAGATTGAACTCTTTCGTTTGTTAAACATTCTGCTAATGAATCGGCGTCTTTTGCCAGCATACACTTCTCAATTCTGATACGATCTTCATGTTGCTGCCCGTAGAGAAATTCCAGCCAGAACAACATGGCCATTTTTGGTTTCCACTCTTTTTCGCTTGGGTTGTAGATCCGCTTAAGCAGCCGGTAGCAGTTTCTGAGGCGGATGAGCTGCCTCGGGTTGTGCAGGCCAAAAAGTTTGCACAATTCGCTAAAATAGTCTTTTTCATCACCGGTTTCGGCCATGTCGTTTGTGAGGGCAACTTCACGGCTTACATCAACCTTTTCCTCAGAAATTTGAACCGGCTTGGTAATATCGCTATTTGTCAGTTTTGGTTCATCACTATCATTCTCACTCTTTATCTTTTCTTCCGGCATGGCAGTGTCACCATCTGCTTTTTCAACTGCTACTACAGTTTCATCAACAGTTTTTGAGATCTCATTCTTCTCTGTTTTTTCTTTCTGATCTTTTGGTTTTGGCGGATCTTCCACACCTTTAAAAAGGGAGTTTGAAATAAAATTTGCCAGTTCGTTTTCACCCGGCTGATTCAACATCACCGGAAGCTGAATGATTTTCCCGAGATAGTCCCGGGCAATATCGGCAGAGGTACGCTCATCATCGGCCAGGTCTACATACTGTTTTTCCACAGCACGGAAGGCAATGCGATGGTCAATCCCGATAATCACCACCACATTTTCGATATCCATTACCAGGCGGATGGCATCCAGCGTTTTAGAGATCGCTTGCGGTTCGCACCTGTCGAGGTCGTCCACAAAAACGATGAGGCGGTTGGGGTTGTCATCACCCGGCGGGATGATAATATCGCTCAAAATTTTCAAATGTTTTTTGAGCATGGGGATGGTTCCAAGGTGTACCGCATAACTGGGCAGCTTCAGATAATTGTTTACTTTTGAAGTTAAAGGATGTTCAAGAATGGTAAATATCTGTTTGATGAAGCCTGCGATTAAAACCGATGATACACCAAAAGCAGCAATCCATCCCTGGGAGTCACTAATAAAAATCATGATCAGAGAGAGGACAGCAACAACAAAAACCGAGAAAAAAATAAAGGGGAGAAACACCCCATTTTCCTGTTTCCCAAACTTCCATTTAATGATGAATTTCTGCCAGGTTGATTTTCTCTCCAAAAAACCTTTCAGCACTTCCTGAGCCACACCCGCTGCCATATTATCGGTGTGTTCATATTCCCAAGCGTTAAAATCGGCGAAATAGAACCGGTCTTTATCTGCACGTTCACCAAGAGCCATTCTGAGCAGATGCATCACATTGCTTTTACCAGAACCCCAGTCGCCCAACAGCCCGATGGTAAACGGGGTATCCTGCCCGGGTGAGGCGATCATTGCTGCCAGGGAATTCACCAGGTTTTGACGGCCCAGCAGATCGGTGTCCGACATTCCACTTCCCAAAGATGAAGGCGCCCCATCTGCATTGAGTGATGGCATTACTGGATCACCACTCTCCTCATCAGATGTTTCCTCTGTATCCGCGGCTTCCAACTGAGCCAGCCACTCGCGTACTTCTGCCTCAATTTCATGCCAGGGAATTTCACCATACTTTCTCGAATCAAAAAAATGCCAATACTTAATGGGGGTTGTCTCTTCACTTTGGCTTTGAATACCCTCTATCCACTTGCCAACAACTTCAACAAGAAATGAAAGATCGGATTTGTTAAGATCTACCCATAATGGTTTAGCGTAGAAATCACTATCAATAGGTCGATCTGTGTCTTTATATCTTTTGCTTAAGTCATTGAAGTCAGATTGAACTTCGAGAAGTGCATCAAAAGTGAAAACTGACTCTTTCTCTGATATACAATCTAACATGGCCTCAGACACAAGTTGGGCTTGTTTAGCCGAGTCGGATTTTTCTTTGAATTCCACCTCAGATGCCAGATTAAGAGTGGCTCTTATTGCCTGAGAAGCATGTATTGCAAATTTTACATTAGAATCCGAAGTTCTGTTAACAATTCTTTTTATTCTCTTAAAATGTTTATTTGAATCGTTTTGTGTAAATGAACCCGTTGAATAAAGAGCACAAAATTGTAGAGCATCCTGAAATAGTAATGTTGTTTCAATTGATTCTTTTAAAAAAGGTACTACTCTTAGAGCACATCGAATTGAATACGTTAAAATTGCCGATCGTGATAGCTCCCTCAGTTCCTCTTCCGTGGGTAGTTTGCTTTTCTCTTCAGGTGGTTTGGCCATGATTTCCCCGTGGTTATGATATGCTACCTAAAGAAACCTTTTCCGGAGAAGGAATGCAAAGGGTGGTGATAGGAAATTTCCAGCTTTCCCAAAAATGAAACCTGACAGGTTTGGGTCTGATCAGATAAATTGAAGACTTTAAATACCGGGGATGCAGTGAGTGAGTTTTTTAAACAGCCACCGGATGAGTTTTATAAGAAAAAAATAGACAATTATAAAAATGCCTGTTCATTCCAGGGAAAATCATCCGATGAGGTCATGAAAGAAAATTTAATCCAATCCAGCCCTGGCGTAGAATTCAACAAGAACATCGCGGTACTGGCGGAAACGTGGCAGATCAGTGTGTTTTGCACCGGCAATTTCAACGAGGCGCTTTTGGGAGGAGGCGGATGCCTCATACAGCTCTTCGGCCATCCGGAAAGGCGTTACATCATCAAACGCACCGCCCATGATTAATACGGGAATGTTGATACGCTCCACACGCACCACATTGTTCTGATCCTGAATGGGCTGATCGATGCGAAAACGCACAAACGGACGGGCGATCCACGGCACCAGGCGGCGGGTCCAGCGATTAACCTCGGTAATGGGACTTTCCAGGATATATCCGGCCACTGTTTCCTCTTCGGCAATCATTGCGGCGAGGAAGGTTCCCATCGCATGGCCGTGCACAAAAATAGTTTCCTGCGGGGAGGGGGAGGCGCTTCGTGCATAACTGTAAGCCACCCTGGCATCGGTTTTGAGACCATCAACCGTTGGAGTTCCGCTGCTTCGCCCGTACCCTCTGTAATCGAGCAGCAAAATGTTCACAGGCACATTTCGGTACGCCTCAATCAGCGTGCGTGAGGTCACCATTAAAAAACCGGTACCACCGTAAAAGATGACTGTCGCACTGGCATCATCGCGCTCCAGGAACCACGCATCAATTTCAGTGCCGTCTTCCGACTGAAGGCTGATATCATGTAGCTGGTACGGGTCAATATTGAAAGTTTCAGGTGTAACGGTGCGGTAGGCATCAAAAGCATCGCGCTCGGTGATTTCGATCGTGGTACAGGCGCTTAAAAACATAAAGAAGAGGACAGAAACTGCCAGAGTATTAATTTTCATGAAACTTTTGATTGAATGATCGTTTTTTTGCAGGAAGAATGAGGCGCCGGAAATCAAACGTCCCTGCCCACCGGCACATACTTCTTTTTCACCAGGTTGTTCCCAATAATATAGGTTAGAGTTGAATATTATCCATGAAAAATTTTGAGATTCATCGGGGAAAGTTCTCTTTTCCATTTTCAGAGGCGAAATCGTTTCAGTTGTTATAATAAACAGAATATTAATCTTGATTTCCGACTCTTAGTGTTGCAATTTTTTAGCCTTAAAACTTTAACTTATTATTTTTCAAATCACCTTTTATATGAAGCCTGTTTTCTCCATTGTTACCGCCTTCCTTTTCCTTCTTTTCTTTTTTGATGAAGCCATATCCCAAAATTATGTACAAGGATATGTGTATGAAGACATCAGTCAAACCGGCCAGCGTGATGACGGTGACCCCGGAATTGCCGGAGTGATGGTCTCTAACCAGCTTGATGTGGTACTTACCGATGAAAACGGATTTTACCGTCTCCCCATCGAAGAAGAGATGATTATTTTTGTAACCAAACCACCGGAATATAAATTTGTGCTGGATGAGCAGTATATCCCGCAATTTTTCTACATCCATCAACCCGAAGGCTCGCCGGAACTGAATTACTCCGGCCTTGAGCCCACTGGCCATCTTCCTGAATCGGTAGATTTCGGCCTGATTTCAGCCGAAAAGCGAGAAAAATTCAGTGCCGTAATTTTTGGTGATCCGCAGCCTGCCAATCACCGTGAGCTGGATTACTATCGCGATGGTGTGGTGTCCGAACTGATTGGTGTAGAGACTGACATGATCATCCCGCTGGGAGATATTATGTTTGACAATCTGGACCTTTTCGGCCGATACAACGAAATCATGGCCGTACTCGAAAAACCTGTATTCAACATCATTGGTAATCACGACATCAATTTCGATGCTGATGGAAACCGCTACGCTCGTGAAACTTTCAAGCGGTATTATGGGCCTTCGCACTACTCATTCGAGGAGGGTGACGTCCACTTCATCGCTTTGGATAATGTGGATTACCTCGGTTATAATGAAGAGGGAAACCCAAGCTATGTGGGTAATATTCGACCCGGGCAGCTGGAATGGATCGCCAACAATCTGGAACATGTGGATGAAAACAAGCTGATTGTGTTGATGGCTCATATTCCCCTTTATGCACCAGGAAGGGATGAGACAGCGTCACTCCGAACAGGTGACCGGGGTGAACTTTTCGAACTATTGGAAAATTTCGATAATGTACTATTTCTCGGCGGTCATGTTCACACCATTTTCCATAGTTTTCTGGGCGAAGATTTCGGCCGGCAAAATCCCAACCCCATCCATCAACACTTGACCGCAGCTGCCTCCGGTTCATGGTGGAAGGGTCCGTATAATAAAAATGGCATTCCAGTTACTACTCAGCGAGATGGCACACCCAATGGTTATCACATCTACACATTTGATGGCAACAGCTACAGTGATATTTACAAACCCGCTGGTCTCGATCCCGATTACCAGATGAGAATTGAAGCTCCCCGGGCACAGCTCTCCATCAACGACTTGCCGGATGAAGAGATTCGCGTAAATGTGTTCAACGGCAGTGAGCGTTCCGAAGTGGCCTACCGGGTCAATAACGGCGAATGGGCTGATATGGAACGGCTTGATCTGGCAATCTCCACTTTCTTTGAAAAAATGAGGGAAGAGTATGACGAGAAATTTCTCGGTTGGATTCAGCCCATCCAGACCACCCACATCTGGCGGGCCGATCTCCCGGAAGGGCTTAGCAAAGGCATCCATAAACTGGAAATTCGATCCCGTGACATGTTCGGGCAGGGATTTACTCAAACGAAAGTGCTGGAGATTGTAGAGTAAACAAGATAGCAATTGAGCTCAGCAGATTTTATACTGATGGGACAACTTCAATCTGCCTGTTTTCGTCAGGCTAAATGAATTTCTTATGTTCGAAATTGTGGAATCCGGTGCTAAAATCAGCAAGGCACAATACAAAAAAAGGTTGCCGAAGCTCCGGTTTGAACTGTTAGAAGCTCAGTTTGCACTTCAGGAGGCCGGGATTCCGCTGCTTATTATTCTGTCCGGAGTGGAGGGTGCCGGAAAAGGTGAAGTCGTAAACCGGCTCAATAGTTGGATGGATACCCGGTATATCGAAACAAATGTGTTTCGGGTTGAATCGGATGAACAGAAACGCCGCCCTTTCTACTGGCGGTACTGGCGAAAGCTGCCGTCAAAAAAACAGGTGGGTATTTTCATCGGTTCGTGGTATCGTACTTCCATTCTCAAACGTGTTCACGATGGTATCAACGATGCCGAATACGATTCGGAACTGCACCGCATTCGAATCTATGAACAGATGCTTGCCAAAGACGGGATGCTGATTGCAAAATTCTGGTTCCATATTTCTAAAAAAGAGCAGAAAAAACGTCTCCGGGTGCTGGAAAAAAATGAACGTACACAGTGGAGGGTCACTGATGAGGACTGGAAACACCACGACCAATATGATGATTATAAAAAAGCGAGTGAGCGCGCTATTCGAAGAACCGACACTGCCGATGTACCCTGGCACGTGTTAGACGCTTCACAGGATCGATATCGTGACCTTGCTGTGATGGAAATTTTGCTGCAAAAAATGAAGATGGCACTCAAATACAACGGCAGTGAAAATGAGAGTTCAGCAGGAAAAAATATCCAGTCACAATCTGCCCTCAAACCAAAAAACATTCTCGACCGGGTTGGTTTAACGCAGGTTATTGAAAAGGACGTCTACTCTTCAGAGTTTGATGAATTAAAACTGGAAATCGATTTCCTGGCCTGGCAGTGCTACCGGGAAGGGATCTCATCGGTTTTTGTGTTTGAAGGATGGGATGCGGCGGGGAAAGGAGGAGTCATACGTCGGCTGATTCAGGCGATGGACGCTAAACTTTACCGTGTTATTCAGATTGCCGCTCCCACCGATGAAGAGAATGCCCACCATTACCTGTGGAGGTTCTGGCGGCATATTCCGAGGGATGGTAAAATTACGATATACGACCGCTCATGGTATGGCCGCGTACTTGTGGAGCGGGTAGAGGGATTTGCCACAGAAGCGGAGTGGAGCCGGGCCTACAGCGAAATCAATGAGTTTGAACAGCAGTTAACCGAACATGGAACTATCGTTCAGAAATTTTGGCTGCATATCAGTTCTGATGAACAGTTGAGACGATTCAAAGAGCGTGAAAAAACAGATTATAAAAAGCACAAATTAACTGAAGATGATTGGCGCAACCGCGACAAGCATGAACTTTATAAAGACGCTGTTCACGATATGATAGCCAAAACCGGCACGGAGTATGCACCCTGGAATATTATCGCCGCTGATGACAAAAACCACGCTCGAATCTCCGTTCTGAGAATTATACGGGATAAGTTGAAAGAGGCACTTAAATCTGCCTGATCACTTCACCACACCTCATCATTCGGTCTCCGTGATAAGGATTGCGGATATCTTCTTCCCGGCTCAGCCAGTCGGCAGAACCATCACGCACCATCGGACAGCTCTGGTGATACACTTCGTATCCAACGGGACGGAAGGTGTCTACCATATCGATCATCGCATCGGATATATACTCAAAATGATACCGCTGATTGTCTACATCATCCTGGCTGATTAGTTCACTGCTGCTGTTAACAATTACTTCGCTGAAGGAAATCCATATCGCCTGTGTCTCTTCATTCAGGCTGGATGCATCTACACCATCCGCCTCGTTTTTAAAGGTTTCAGCATACGTTTTGGCTTTTTCTGCATCCGATTCAACCAGTGCGTTTTTCAAGTCAAAATAGTGCTCCAGGATTGTGGCCATCTGTCCGGTAAATTCCGGTGTGGTTTCAATCATCTGCATCTGCATCTGCTGCTGGCGCTGTTCCTGTTGAGCCTGCTCTTGTTCAGTTTCACCACATGCGGCAAAAAAAAGTAAGGCAAAGGGGATAAGGTAAACGAATGAACGAATCATAAATATGTTAATCTAAAGTTGATTTGATTTTGCAGTAAAAATAATAATTTCTCTGCCGTAATGAATGCAAATTCACTCATCTTTATTATTTTATCACAAAATTGTTGTGAGCTGTTCGTAAAAATGCTGACTCAGCTTCAGTCGGAGGCCTGAGCCGGCCTGCTTTTTATGCGTTGATCAATTTTGAAGATAGTATAAAAAGTTTAATTCACAGTGGTGCGGCTTTTTTTAGCGACGATATCTGAGGGAATAAAAAGTTGCCTGGTATCGCAGTTCAGTCGATGAATGTGCTCATTTAATCAGAATTATAAATTACCCATTCCAAAAAAATGAAGAAAACTTCACTTCTTACTTCAATCACTGCTGTTTTACTGATTTTCGGTACTGCGATATATTCTGCTGATTCCAATATTGAAAAAGAGCCTGCAAACTTTGAAACAGAAACAAAAAAACTGGTGCTGGTAGCGGGAGCAGCAAGCCACAGTACCGGAACCCACGAACATCGCGCAGGAGTTATTCTTTTTGAACGCTGCCTGGCCGATATAAAGGGACTGGATGTGAACACTCATTTTGAAGGGTGGCCGGAAGATGATTCCGCTTTCGAGAATGCCGATGCTATTTTCATGTTTATGGATGGCGGTGAAAATCACCCCGTTGTACAGGGCGACAGGCTTGATCTCATTCAGACTCATATCGACCGGGGAGCCAGTTACGGAGCGATGCACTACGCCGTGGAAGTGCCTGAGGAGAACGGCGGCGGGCAGTACCTCGATTGGATTGGAGGCTACTATGAAACTCATTATTCCGCCAACCCCATCTGGGAGGCTGAATTTAAATATATTCCCAATCATCCTGTGATGAACGGAGTGGAGTCGTTTTCCACGAATGATGAGTGGTACTTCAGCATCCGATTTCGTCCTGATATGGCCGGAGTTACACCGCTTCTCGTGGCTACTCCGTCTGATGATACCCGCGACGGCCCTTACGTTTGGCCCGAGGGACCTTACGAGCATATCCAGGATGCAAAAGGGCAGAGCGAAGTGCTTTCCTGGGTGGTGGAGCGCAATGATGGCGGCCGCGGTTTTGGCTATACAGGTGGCCATTTTCATGAAAACTGGGGCAATGAACACAATCTTACCTATGTACTGAACGCACTCGTTTGGTTGTCGGGCCTGGATGTTCCGGCTGATGGAGTGCAGTGCCAGGTAAGTGAAGCTGACCTGCTGGAAAACCTTGATGAGTAAACCAGTGTCAGTAGGTTAAAGTTTCGGGTTTTATGTAGAGCTAAAAATTCTCCCCTCCTTATGGTAGGAGGGGCCGGGGGCATAAGCGCTAACTTTATCATAAAAGAGTTGAATTTGGTAGAATCCTCTTCTTATTAAGGAGGGGCTTAGATTACCCATGTAATATTATTATATAATACAAAAAGTATTGTTGCACAAAGATTTAAAGCGTTCGTTAGACTCATTGTTCATTTTGGCTTGATCCAAAACGAACCAAAAGGCCGAGCAAAACTCAATCTAAGCTTAAACTATAACAAAAATTATTTGGGTAATGTCAGGGGGCGGGGGTGGGTCATAAAAGATCGGGACTTGCTAATTCCTAAATAATTTAGGCAGGTTTTAGATAATTTTATCTTTTTGGACAGCCTCACTTTTCTAATCACCCGACACTAGGTCGTTGACATGACACCAGGAAGTCCGGGTTAAAAACTTCCGAAATAATACGTGACTTCGTTTCGGGTTGGCTCCCATCCAATGGAAATCCCGATATCCACTGAAAGATTGCTGAGACGAAAGCGGGATCTAATACCTGCCCCGAACAGACCTCTTGACCCTTCCATAAGTCCGGGCTGGTCCAGGTCTGCCACAGTCTGTGAAAACAGAACCAGATAAATATTGGAAAGGTAGAACGGGAGCAGTAGTCCGCCGTCATCGGGATAAACAAGCGGAATGGTGTACCGGGTATTGAGGATGCCCACGTTATTAGCTCCAATGACCGGGATTTCAGAGAAATTTTCTGAAAACTGGCTCTGTACATTAAACACCGGAACATCGGTTTGTGTATAAGTTTCTGCCGAAATTCGCAGCGACTGGTTCCAGCGTGAAAGCGGTGATATAAATGTGATGATTCCTGCTCTCAATCCTTTCCTTTGTGAAAGATTGCCTGTGATCGGCTGCTGACCGGTTTGAATTCTGATTTCATCACTGTTCAAACCGTAACGGCCTTCGGCAAACAGTGCCCAGCCGCTGTTGGGCTGAACATCGCGTGTAAACTGACGCAGGTTCAGGTTCAGTACGGTGCGAAACCCTATGGTATGACGAGTTCCGAACTCCGATACGGGTAAAGATGAAAGCTCCGGATCCAAAAACCGAAGCTGTGAAATAAAATACTGCGGTTCCAAGAGCAGCGAGCTGAACCGTGCATTGCTCTCAAACCTCAGCGGAATGGGAACTTTCAGCGAGGCTCCGCGATTTTGCTGAAGTAGTGTGATAATTTCAGAGGCGGGTTGCTGATCGGTATCTCCGTTTTCAAACTCACCGCCAACATTAAACCCTGTAAACACCGGTTCATTAAATAACTCCGTACGAAATCCCGGATAAAAACGCTTGTTTACGTATGTAAAGCTGTACCAGAATTTGTCAGCAAGATGGTTCGTTTCGCCAGACCATGCTTGCTGGTTCATCTGGTCCACACCTTCAAGCCGGACTCCAATCCGGTTGTGCCCGTTTTGGCGTTCATAAGTGGGTAGCCAGATCCGGGGACTCAGCCAACCTGTTCCGGTACGATATTCTGTAATCTCCCAGTCATCCTCGTCAAGTTCTATATCCCGGTTCATGAGAGGCCGGGCAAGTTGTTCATCAATTACGGGCTGATGTGTCCAGAGTTCACGCGGAATTGTACGGGAGAGGGCATCATCAAGATCGAGCAGAAAGAGTTTTCGCTCATCTTTTTTCTGGCCGATGTAAGCGATCGTGTTTCCATCGGGTGAGTATGAGGCTTCAAATGCGTTATGTGAGCTCTCGGTTAGTTGACGGACTTCATCGCTGCGGGCATCGTACTCAAACAGATTCATTATTCCGGTAAAATCACTTACAAATAGAAATTTCTCTTCGGCGGGATGCCATACCACATCATACACAGCACCATTTTCAAAAACGATCTCCGGATCATCAAGAAAAAGCTCTTCGGTTTCGTCGAGATCTTCAAACCAGATCCCCTGTACACTTTTAACCCTGCCAATGACCGCCGCTTTGCCTTCGTGAAAAGGGTTCGGGGCAACCTGCACAACCGTGGAGTGGTACGGGCGGGAATATTTTCTTTTGATTTCACCGGAATAATTCAGCTTTATGAGACTCATCTCATTGGCATCAACCTGTAGTGCAGCGATATCATCATTCATAACCGCAGGCGAATTGAGGCGTTTTTTTTGTGTGATCCGTTCGGTCTGTTTCGTTTTCAAATCAAGCTGGTGCAGGTCGCCCTGGAAAATATTGTCGTATAGTAAATCGGCATGGTACCTGGAATAGATGAGCGAACTTCTGTCTTCCGAAAGTGCATACTGATGATCTGAGGTGATCGATACTTCATGGACAAAATCGACCTTTCCGTTGACGGTATTATAGCGGTAAAAACCGGTAGGCCGATTGCAGGAACGGGCAAAAAAAATAAGGGATTCATGATCCAGCCATAGCGGACGCTGAAGCCTCTGGCAGTTTGCCCGAAAATTTACTTCACGGGAAAAGGTGTCTGTTTCCGGTTCCAAATCGGCAAGCCGGGCGTTTTCAGTTTCTTTTTTCTCTTCACTGAATCGATTGTAAATAGTTCGCGGCCAATATCCGGTTGTATGGCGAAGGGCGGTTCCAAAACCGAGAAATGGCCATTTATAGTGAAATTCGATGGCTTCCTTCATCGCTTCGTTTCCGTATGTTTGCAAAAGCCATCGGGTAAACTCATAGCCGCCGATATAGTGGCGGTCGAACGGAGGAGTAAAATCCGTTCTTTGAAATAGTTGTCCCATCGACCATTCCCGCTCCGTATCCAGCAGGGTATTAAACTGGTTTCTGAAATAAGGATAGTGGCCCCGCCCCGAACCTTCTATCGGGCCGTGGCTTTCGTGATAGACAGCAATCCCTTCATGCACTCCAAATGGTGCTGCCGAGTGGACACTGCGGCGCATGTCAGGTGAAAAAATTCCTACCAGGCTGGTGAATGATAGCGGATTTACACTAAAGTGCATTACGTGGGCCAGCTCATGTGGAAGTACCAGTTCAAGCCAGTCTCCTGTGCGGGGATTCATGCTTTTTCCAATGTTTGGGGCCAGTTGAAATTCGGAACGAAAGTTATTTGTTGAAACAAATCCATTCGGAATGTCGCTCTCGGTGTTAATGATGAATGGAAAGCTGCGGATACTGCCTCCAATTAGCTTTTGGGCATATTTGTAATCACTCTCCAGGATTTTCAGTGAGCGAATAGCCTGTTCCTGATAAAGTTCGGGATAGATAACCCGGAAATGATCAGTTGCAATTTCCATCCAGTTCTGTCCGGGAGCACGATATTCTGTATGATAAAACTGACCGTAAACCGGGTATGCTAAAAGCAGGAAAAAAACCAGTACAGAGAGTTTACGGGCCATATACAGCGGGTTAAATCAGCATCCAGTAGAGATATATCAGGGCAAAAACCGTGAGAAAAGTAATGCCGGATACGCTCAGCCAATATAACCATTTTTTTGGCCTGAACGATTCTGCAACTTCGGGCCGATGGATCAGTTTATGATTCATAAATGCCAGAACTGGGGCTGCCAGAAAAGAGAGAGTGGTTGCAAGATCAATTAAAAATCGAAACTGATCTCCTAAAACAAACAGTAAAATAAGAGTGCCTGCACTGATGCCCACCAGGAGATAGGCATATACAGAACGGTTTTCGTCCGGTTTTTTGCCATCCCTGGTTACAAAAATCATTTGGTTTACCACTCGCGGATAGGTGTCGGTCACCGTTAGTGTGGTACTGAACATCGTGGTGAATGCACAGATAACAATGATGAAATAAGCCCAGTCACCCAGTGCAACTGTGTAAAGTTCTATAAGCTGATTTGAAAAACCGGCAGCACTTGCAGCAAAATCCTCTCCAGAGCCGTACATCACCAGGGCGCCAAGTGTAAGGAACGAAAGCGCAATGACAGCTGCCCCGATATATCCCAGGTTGAAATCGAAGAGTACTTCACTGAGTTTGGGTTTGTAACCGGTTTGCTTTATTCGCTCCACTGTCCAGATCGACTGCCATGCAGAGGCATCAATTGGAATTGGCATCCAGCCCATGAGAGCAATCAAAAATGCTACACCGGAAACGGTCCACACATCGGGTGCGAGAAAATCGGGTTTTGGTGTATAGCCTATGTTCAGAAATGCGAGAATCATTGCCGTTATGGTCGAAAATGCAAGGACAATCATCAGCACTTTAATCGCTTTATCGAGTAATGCATAGGTGTTTCTCACAAGATATAAAACGGAGAACAGGAGAATGATGGCGCTCCATAAAAGGACGGGAAGATCTATCCCGGTAAGATTGGTGGCAAGGCTCGCAGTTACCATGGTTACAGCAGCATGTACGGCAAACATGGTGCTCACTGTAAAAATATTGAAAACCCAAAGTGCCCAGCGACCCATTCCTGCATAACCTTCAATCATATTTTTACCTGTGGCGAGGGCATAACGGGGCCCAAACTCGAGAAATGGATATTTGAAAAAATTTGCAAGTACAACTGCCCAGACCAGTGCAAACCCAAACTCAGCTCCGGCACGGGTTGATTGAACCAAATGAGAAACACCTATTGCTGCGGCAGCCATTATGATTCCCGGTCCCAAACTGTATTTAATTCCCTGTAGTGTAGATGAACTCATTTTTTCTGGCTAAAAGCTTTTACAATCACACGACTTATTGATGTTTATTATTTTACAAGTTAATCTCATTAATTTACCAGGGTAAGAATAACTTATTTATCTGCCTTAAATCCAAATCAACAAATCAAAATGGAACATTTCGACTCAGATTTTTTTTATTTTAAAGAAGTACTAACTAATATTTAAAATGGAGGTTTTTAAAGGATGGTAAGCGAAAAAACAATCCAAGAACTCATCGATCATAAAAGTGACCTTTCTGTCACCATAACTTTGCCAACTCATAAAAAAGGAGAAGAATCAAAACAAGACCCAATTCGATTTAAAAACCTGATTGCAGAAGCTTCATCAAAAGTAAATGAAAAAGTAAAGAAAAACGGATTTTCAGAAAAACTGTTGAAACCAGCAAAAGAACTGTTGGAGAAACCTTTGTTTTGGTCCCATCTGGATAAAGGCCTGGCTGTTTACCTGACCGAAGATAAATTTGAAATTCATAAACTTCCCTATGATGTTGAGGAGCAGGTATTTGTGGGAGATCATTTCCTGATTACTCCGCTTTTGCCTATGACCAGTATGGACGGTACCTTTAGTGTGCTTTCTGTGAGCCGCCAGAATATCCGTCTGCTTCGATGTACCCGCAACACAGTGCAGGATATCACACCGTCAGAAATACCTACTTCTATTTCAGACTATCTCGAAATTGACCCGGAAAAGCAGCTTCAGTTCCACACAGGAGCCAGAGGCCAGGCCGCAGTGTTTTTTGGTCACAATGCTAACGAAGAGGATAAGATGGTTGTGGTAGAACAGTACTATCGTGAAATCGAAAAAGAGATAACAAAAACACTCAAATCGATTAGTGATCCTCTTATCCTGGTCGGCCTTGTTGAAAATACCGGCCTTTATAGAAAAGTAAACACGTATAAGCGCACGGTTGATACTAAAGTGAAACACAATCCGGATGAGCTCACCGACAAGGAGCTGAAAGAGAAAGGTTGGGATGTTGTTCGTGAGTATTTTTTGAGTGATATGTATAACTCACTGGATAAATTTGCGAAAAGTACAGATGATAAAGTATCGAACAATCTGGGTGAAATTGTTGAAGCCACTGTGATGGGTAAATCTCAAACCATTTTTATCTCAAAGGGTGAAAAAAAATGGGGCGTTTATGATGCCGAGAATCATACGGTTCACTACAGCAGCCAGCCCAAAAACGATGATGTGGAGTTGCTGAACTGGCTTTCCATCACAGCATTTAAAACCGGCAGCAAGGTTTATATTCTGCCAAAAGAAGAGATGCCAATACGTTCTACCGTTGCGGCAGAATTTCGTTTTTGATTTTTATCTACTATTACCCGCCAGGTTTATTAAACCGGGCGGGTTTCTTTTTTTAAAAATTACTCTTTTTCTGCCAATTCGAGCCATATAATGGTTTTTTTATCGATCAGCTCTGAGATTTCTCCATAGCGTTCCGACTCCTTCCGTAGTTCTTCTGAGGAGAGATTTCCGCTGGAAAGGGCATTTTCAATTTGTGATTTTTCTTCTTCGAGTGTTTGAATCTCTTTTTCCAGTTTGCCGAATTCCTTTCGTTCTTGAAATGAAAGTTTATCTGATTCCTTTTTGCGGGCAGGTTTTTTATTCACTTTTCTGGGTTCACTCTTCGCTTTTCCCTTTTTTTTCTGTTCGGTTTCCTCATTATCCTTCATCTGCCGATACTCCATATACGTGCCATGATGGTCGTAAATAACCCCGTCTCCTTCAAACACAAAATAGTGCTGTACCAGTTTGTCCATAAAAAAGCGATCGTGAGAGACAACTATCAGGCATCCGCCAAAATTTTCCATGAACTCTTACAGCTTTTGCAGGGTGGTTAGATCGAGGTCATTGGTCGGTTCGTCCAGGATTAAAAAATTGGGATTTTTGACAAGTACCATCATCAGGCCGAGACGCCGTTTTTCTCCTCCGCTCAATTTATGAACCGGAGTGTACTGCATCTCCGGTGTGAACATAAAATGCTCGAGAAATTTGGATGCCGACACCCGATTTCCATCTGCCAGTTCGATCACCTCCGCCACTTCTTTGATCACATCAATCACTCTCATCTCTTCATCGAAATGAATGCCATCCTGCCGGTAGTGACCGTATTCGATGGTCATGCCCGTTTTTACATCGCCCGAATCGGGTTTTTCTTCACCAGTTATAATTTTCAAAAAAGTGCTCTTTCCCACTCCGTTTTTTCCGATAATGCCGACTTTCTCCCCTTTCTTGAAAGAGTAACTGAAATCATCCAGGATAACTGTATCGCCGAACTCTTTGGAAATCGTTTCCAGCTCCAGTATCTGACCGCCCATTCGCTTCATCGAAACATTCAGTTCAATCTCGCTCTCCTGCCTGCCCTGCGATGCCTGATCCTTTATTTCATAAAAAGCATCAATCCTCGATTTTGATTTTGATGTGCGCGCTTTGGGCTGGCGGCGCATCCACTCCAGCTCTTTTTTGAGCAGCTGACCGGCTTTGGCTGTTTCTGTTTTTTCGATCTCCTCCCGCTCGGCTCGTTTCTGTAAAAAATAGCTGTAATTGCCTTTATGATGATACAATTGGCTGTCTTCCATTTCTATGATGTGATTGCAGACCCGGTCTAGGAAATAGCGGTCGTGCGTTACCATAAAAAGAGTGATGTTGCTCTTGGCAAGGTAGGCTTCCAGCCATTCGATCATTTCGACATCCAGATGGTTGGTTGGTTCATCTAAAAGAAGCAGGTCAGGTTGATCCAGTAGAACAAAAGCGAGGGCTACCCGTTTACGCTCTCCTCCCGAAAGTGTGGATATCGGTTGATCAAGATTATGAATATTCAACCTGCCTAAAATTTGTTCCATTCGCTGCTCGTAATCCCACGCATTGGCTCTGTCCATAGCAGAAGAAGCTTTCATAAAGGCTTCCTGGGTGCTCTCATTAAAATTTTCTGCCTGGGCTGATACAGTTCTCTCATATTCCTGTACAATTTCTATCATTCCGGAATTTCCCTGCGAAATAAATTCACGAATGGTGAACGAGGGATCCAGTTCCGGTTCTTGTTCAAGGTAGCCAATATCAACCTTGTTTTGTACCATCACCCGGCCATTGTCCTGTACCTCCTTTCCGGCCAGTATTCTGAGAAGTGTGGACTTACCGGTTCCGTTTGCTGCAACAAGTGCAGTTTTGTCACCTTTTGAGATGCCAAAAGTGATATTTTCAAATAGCGGTGTCATTCCAAAACTTTTGGACAGGTTTTCTACGGAGAGATAGGTCATAAATGGAAGTCTGTAAATCTGATTAAATGCATTTTTCTGGCTGAAAAATAGTACTTTTCTGAACCAAGCCTTATTATTTATCTCAAATAAGATGAACGTTTCATTCGACAGGACATTTCTTTTTAAACTTGTACGAGCAAAAATGCCGTACGGCCGATACAAAGGCTGGTATATTACTGATCTCCCTCTTCATTATTTGGAGTGGTTCGGGAGAAAAGGTTATCCGAAAGGAGCACTGGGCCAGTATCTCTCTACAATGTTCGAAATAAGAACCAACGGACTGGATCATATCCTGCGTCCCATCATCAGGACTGAACGGAATAAAGAAGATCGATTTTAATTCATTACTTCTTTTTATTGTTTGGATATATTCTGAGGTAAATCAATTTAAAACATGACTCAACTAATAACATGCTGGTACTTGTAATAAACTGTGGCAGTTCGTCTGTAAAGTATAACCTGATTGAAACCGAGGGAGAATCGGAAGTTTGTAGTGGAATTGTAGAACGAATTGGTGCGGTTACATCTATTGTAAAGCATCAGCCCGCAGAAGGAGATTATCTGAAAGATACCAAAGTGATTTCGAATCACAGTGAGGCCCTTCTTGAAATTATGAACTATCTGCTTAGCCCGGAAAGCAGTCTTATTTCCTCCCCTTCCGATATCAAAGCTGTGGGACATCGGGTGGTGCATGGCGGGGAGATGTTCAAAGATTCCGTGCTGATTGACAATGTAGTGAAAGATGCCATAGAGCAGGCTTTTGATCTGGCTCCGCTTCACAATCCGCCCAACTTGAAAGGTATTCAGGCGGCAGAAGAACGCCTTCCGGATGTTCCTCACGTGGCAGTTTTTGATACTGCTTTCCACCATTCACTGCCAGCTTACGCGTACCTTTACGGAATTCCGA
Source organism: Balneolaceae bacterium (assembly GCA_020832285.1). GTDB lineage: Bacteria > Bacteroidota > Rhodothermia > Balneolales > Balneolaceae > Rhodohalobacter. The sequence continues at coordinate 43,122 of JAFIFB010000008.1, read as the reverse complement.
ACAGGCTCTACCGCAGGCACAAAATCCGGCGGTATGGTTTCCACGGAACCTCACACTATTTTGTGAGCCGCCAGTATTATAAACTGACCGACAAACCCAAAAAAGATACCAAAGTTATCACTTGCCATCTGGGTAACGGTGCATCAATTGCAGCGATTCGGGGCGGGGACTCAGTAGATACCTCAATGGGTTTTACACCCCTTTCCGGCATGGTAATGGGCACTCGCAGCGGGGATCTGGACCCTTCCATTCTGTTTTATATCGTGGAAAAAGAGGAGTTGCCGCTGAACAGCCTGCATGCCATGCTGAATCGGCACAGCGGGCTCCTGGGGCTGAGTGGATATGCGAGTGATATGCGAGACCTGATTGCCGAGGCTAACAACGGTGACAGGCGCTGCCAGCAGGCAATTGATGTGTTTTGTTACAATATCAAAAAATATGTGGGATCGTATATTGCTACACTCAATGGGTGTGATGCCATTCTCTTTACTGCGGGAATCGGAGAAAATTCTGCGCTAATCCGAAAAAAATCAATGGAAAATCTGGATATTCTCGGTATTGAAATAGAAGATGAACGAAACGAAAATGTAAAACCGGGAAGAATTGAGAAGATCAGTTCAGATAGTTCAAGAACTGAAATTTACGTTGTGCCCACTAACGAAGAGCTGGTGATTGCCATCGATGCGGCTAAAATTGCATCGGCGAGTGACCAGAGTCCGTGGGTTTGAAGTTTTTTCTGACGAGTGAAGATTATTCGTTTTCTCTTAAGCCCAGTTTTTTGCAAAGATCAGCCAGTGTTTCTTTTTCTTTCTCGGAGAGAACACTGAACTCTTTTTTGATTCTATCAAGGTGCTTTGGGAAAAAGTTTTTGATGAACTTTTTGCCATCCGGGGTAAGATGAATCAAAACGGCCCGGCGGTCATCAGGATCTTTTTTTCGTATAACGTATCCACACTTTTCCAGGTTGTCGATCACCATCGTTATGTTACCGCCGCTTTTAAGCAGTTTTTCACCGATAGTTCGCTGATTAAGCGGGCCAAGGTGATAGAGTGCTTCCAGCGTGCCGAACTGGCTAACAGTCAAATCAGCCTCAGCTAAATGGCGGTTCAGCCTGTTATTAATCGATTCAGTGGCCCGCATCAGTTTAATGAAGGCGTTCAGCGTGTTTTTTTCAGATTCGGTGCCGGAAAAATTTGTTCCCATATCAAAAATTGTTCAGCATACAATAGACTGCGCAATATATAGAGCTTCGCCAAACAATGGTACTAAATTATCCGGCCTTTAATATTGCAAAATTTCTCTTTCCAACTTTCAGGTTTAACTGATCACCTGCCGCGAAGGTGATGGAAAAGTTTGGGTCTTTTATTTTTTTATCATCCACACTCACTCCGCCCTGCTTCATCATCCGTTTGGTTTCACCATTACTTGATGTGAGACCGGCATCAGAGATGATATCCATCAGGCGGTGTTCGGTTCCTTCCTTAAATTCAAGGATCGGGGCATCATCAGGGATATCTTTCTGGATGACTGTTTTTTCAAAATGTTTGCGTGCGTCTTTGGCTGCCTGATCTCCATGATACATCCGCGTGATAGTAAATGCCAGTTCATGTTTCGTATTCCGCGGGTCCTGCTGCGCTTTCTTTTTCAATGCGGGCAGATCTTCAACGGGCAGATCGGTCACCAGTTCGAAATAGGGATAGATCTGCTCATCAGGAATAGAGAGCGATTTTCCGTACATCTCGTTAGCTGGTTCATCAATGCCAATGTAGTTATCATACGACTTACTCATTTTCATGGTCCCGTCAGTTCCAACGAGCAGAGGCATCATCAAGCAAACCTGCGGCTTTTGTCCGTTCGCTTTCTGAAGGTCGCGTCCCACAAGAAGGTTAAATTTTTGATCGGTGCCTCCAAGCTCCACATCTGATTTAAGGTGTACCGAGTCTTGTCCCTGAGCCAGTGGATATAAAAATTCATGCAGAGAAATCGGCTCGTTATTCTGGTATCTTTTTGAGAAGTCATCCCGTTCTATCATACGTGCTACCGTCAGGTTGGATGCGAGCCGAATTACATCCATGAATTTTATCGGTCCCAGCCAGTCGTTGTTGTTGACGATAGTGGTTTTGCTCTTGTCGAGAATTTTCCAGGCCTGGTTTACATAGGTTTCGGCATTTTTCTGAACCTCTTCAGCAGAGAGTGGGGGCCGGGCTTTGTTCTGGCCTGACGGATCTCCGATGGTGGCTGTAAAACCACCAATAATAAGAATCGCTTCATGGCCGAGATCCTGGAACTGACGAAGTTTTCTCAGTATAACCGAGTGCCCCAGGTGCAGGTCGGGTCGGGTGGGGTCAACGCCAAGCTTGATTTTAAGCGGACGGTTCTCTGTCCTGGATTTTTTAATTTTTTCAATTAATTCTTCTTCGGGTACAATTTCTGTTGTACCTCTTTTTATGACGGTTAGTTGTTCTTTAACCGGTAAAAAACTCATGAATTCAGATCTATTTTTTCAAAAATTGGAAGGGAACGCAGTGTATTACTTTCCCTGATGGATTTTTCAATGGTTTGGATAAAATCTTCGGTGCCGGGGTAGAGTAAGGCAACCGCGTTGTAAGCGGCCGGAGCAATATAAATAACTATGGGGTAAGTAGTCGAGGCCTTTCTTTTTTCTTCATCTGGAAGGTTAAAACCTGCGAGAAGTAACAAGGTTGCACTCACCACAATTGCAGATTTTAATGCCCCGAAAATGGACCCTGCTGCCTGATTAATAATACTAAGGCGAATGACTCTAAATATAGATTCAAGCCAATAGGCAACCATCTGTATCGCTGCCAAAGTAAAAATAAAAATAATAATTCCTGCTGCAATAACGGCTGAATCAGGATTGTCTATAAAAGGTCGGGCAAAACCGGAAACCGGCCTCATGTACTTGAATGTAACGAATACAGCTATGATGATACCTGCAATGCTGAAAAATTCCTGAATAAATCCGTTCCTGAAACCTCTGAAGGCAAAATATCCGATCGGGAACAGAATAAACAGATCTACCAGGTTCATTTCATTTTTTTGAGAGTTCTTCTTTAACAACCTTGCTTATAACGGAACCTTCTGCTTTTCCTTTTAATTTACCCATTAAGGCACCCATCACTTTTCCCATTTCGGCCATTGATGAGATTTCAAGTCGTTCAATTTCTTTTTGTGCAGCTTCACGGATTTCCTCTTCGCTCATCATAGCAGGCAGGTATCGTTCTATGATTTTCAGTTCATTGGCTTCTTTTTCTGCGAGTTCTTCCCGTCCGCCTTCCTGAAATTGCTCAATCGATTCCTTTCGCTGCTTTGCAGCCTTCATCAAAACTTCGATAATCTGTTCATCATTGAGCGAAGATTCTCCTCCTTTTCTCTCACTGATCTCTTTTTCAAGAATCTTTGCCTTTAACGAACGAAGTACCATGGTTTTGTCGGTTTCTTTGGCTTTCATTGCGGCTTTTAAATCATCAAGTATACGTTCTTTTAAACTCATCGGGCTTTATTTATGTAGGTTTTTATTTGCATGATTTCCCTGATATTTACTAAGTATAAATATTAACAAACTCTGCAAAATTAAAAAGTTTCCAGGCAAAGTTATCATTACGAGATGAGAATATTGCAAATGTAAATAAATTTACATCTTAGCAAAGTTTGCTCAAAAAAAAAGGTTTCATCCCGGTGAGATGAAACCTTTTTAGAAAAAAAATTAATATCAATCAGGCTTTATTTTTATTTATAAAATCAGTGACATTATCCTGATCTACCATCGTTTCCTTAAAAGAATATTTTCCACGTTCGTTTTTTGTGGAGATAATTACCTTTGCCATTTTGCGGTGGGCAAATTTCAAGGATTTTGCCTCTTCACCGAATACCTGTTTCTTTGCCATGGTTTTATGTTATTTAATTTCTTTGTGGATGGTATGCTTGCGGAGTACAGGATTGTACTTCTTCAGTTCGAGCCTCTCTGTGGTAGTTCTCCGGTTTTTCGTTGTAACATAGCGCGAACTTCCCGGTTTTTCTGTGCATTCGAGAATTACCTGAACACGATTGCCTTTCGCCATTGTTCTATACCTCTTTTAATAAAGTTCCTTTTTTCCTGGCATCCTTCAGAACGGCTGAAATTCCCTTCTTATTGATCGTTCGCAAGGTTTTTGCATTTACTTTGAGAGTGATCCACCGATCTTCTTCAGGGATGTAAAAGCGCCGTTTTTGTAAATTCAGCTGAAAGCGATGTTTGGTTTTGTTATTCGCTTTTGACGACCTGTATCCGTTCAGGGCTCCTTTGCCAGTAATATCGTCTTTACGTGCCATAATCTTTCCTGTTGTCTAAAAATTTGATAGACACCAAAAATATGGCATAATGATTTTAAATTCAATAACTATTTACCAAATCTTTATCGGGACTTAGTCTGGATTTCTCACCAAGAGATTTTTCCTTAGCAAGGCCCTACTATGCCAAGGCTTCGTAAGGGCCTTGCTAAGTAGTTTGCATGCTTGCTCTCCATAGCTTTATGCGTAGGAGAGCTATTTTAGATTCTGCCATGGGCATTCCTTTGGCAAACACAGCTGAGGGGGGAAATGTCGCAGAAAAACCGTGTGTTTATTTCGAAGATCCTAAATTATGGATCATAAAGTACGTTATATCAAAATTTACACTTCGATTATTATATTCACTGTGAGCACCAAGTAAAGCGATTCCCGTGCAACGGAATCAGGGTTTGGGAAACCTAAATGCTTATGAATGGTATTTCGTCTTAAATCGGTTAGTTCGTCCCTTGTGGTGAAGAACAAACAGGCTTAATACTTTTATTCATTGTGCTAAAATTAAATCTATAATAATAGTAATGTCAGTCAACGCCAGTTACCATGCCGGTAGTCTGTAATAATTGCCAAAAGAACAAAGAACATGGAAACAGTTATTGCTTCAGAACCAGACAGTTTTTGGGATATTTAATCGCTAAACGATTCAAAACTCCTGCATATTTATTCCCTTTAATGTGAGCTTTTTTGATGCCAAATGTTGCATACAGCATACAGAGTGTAATCAACTTATCAAAAAATCTACACGACAATGGACGCTATACTATTGAGATCTCTGTCAGTCATCCTTCTATTTCTGATAGCTGCCAGCACTTCATCTTGTTCAGAGAACCCATCCTCCACGGATAATAAACGGGATAATAATCCGGAAACCGTTGAGGATATCGATGGAAACATCTATCCCGTAATAAAATTAGGTGATCAATTCTGGATGGCAGAAAACCTGCGAACATCGAGATTTCGCAATGGTGATCCCATAGAACCCGCTTCCGGCAGCCAATCCGCTTCAGTATGGTACAACAACACAGAGCCGGAAAACAAAGCGTATGGTAAGTTGTATAACTTTTATGCAGTAACCGATTCGAGAGGATTGTGCCCTGCCGGATGGAAGGTTCCATCGGATGAAGAGTGGCAGGAATTGGAAAGAACTCTTGGAATGACCGAAGAGGATGTAATAAACAGAAATACCCTTTTTAGTTCGAGAGGAAGCGACCAGAATGTTGGAGGTAAATTAAAGGCCACGGGAACAGATGACTGGGATAGCCCAAACACCGGCGCAACTGATGAACTGAACTTTAGCGCATTGCCTGCTGGAATTGAAGATAGAGGATTTTGGCAAAAAGGACAGTCTGCTTCATTTTGGACCAGCTCGCAATCTTCTAATATATATGCAATTTATCGCAGCATCAGGCATGATGAAACGGGAATCAACTGGCGTTTTTATCATCGAACCCAAAAAATATCGGTTCGATGTATTCTTGATTAAACTTTTGGTTTTACAGTTATTTTCACGTCTGAATTTTTTCACCAAGATTTTATTTGATATCTGGCCTTAAAAACCAGTAATTATCTAAGAATTGTGCCTTTTTTTCATCATACCATGAATTGGATTTTCGTAGTTTCTGTTTGGCAGATAAAGAACAACACAACTATTATCTGAAAATCAACACCAGCCAAACATGACTAACCAGGATGTAGCCGAAAAACTCCGTGAAGTATATAATTTGATGCAGCTCGCCGGCGAAAACCGTTTCCGCGCTATTGCGTTCGACCGTGCCGCACAAACCATCGAAGGCCTCAACGAAGAGATCACCAAACATATTGAAGAAGGAACACTTACGGATATTAAGGGGATCGGAAAGTCTATAGCGGAAGACATCAAGGCATTCCAGGAAACCGGAACCATGCCTGTGCTGGAATCACTGAAAGAGCGTGTACCAAAGGGTTTGATTGAGTGGCTGAACATCTCAGGCCTGGGTCCGAAAAACATCGCCAAAATCCACAAGGAGCTGGGTATCACCGAAATTACAGAACTGAAGGAAGCATGCCAGAGCGGTGCCGTAGCCGATCTGCCGGGATTGGGGCAGAAATCCGCGGAAAAAATCATCAAATCCATCGAATATCTCGAAAAATTTGGTGAACGGGCACGGCTGGATCAGGCCCTGGAAATAGCAGAACCCATTTTTGATTTTGTAAAAAACCTGGATGGTATTTTGCATTGCGACATTGCGGGTTCCCTTCGGCGTTCGCGCGAAACCATCGGGGATATCGACATCATCGTTGCCGCTGATGCAGATGATACCGAGGCTATTTTTGACGCTTTTACCGGCCACGAACTTGTTGTTGAAATCCTGGGTCGTGGCGATACCAAAAGCTCAGTGCGAACCGAAACCGGCCGTCAGGTAGACCTGCGCATTGTAAGTGAAAAAGAGTACCCCGCCGCGCTGATGTATTTTACCGGCAGCAAGGAGCACAACATTGTGATGCGACAGCGTGCCCGTGAACGCGGCATGGCGCTCAACGAATATGGCCTGTTTAAACTGAATGACGAAAAAGAGACCGATTTTGACCGGCCGGTGGAAGCATCGTCCGAAAAGGAGATCTATCAAAAACTGGATCTGTACTTCGTGCCGCCAGAGCACCGTGAAGACAGGGGCGAATTTGAGTTTTATACCGAATATGAGGCGATGGAACTGGTGAGTGATGAGGATATTTGCGGGGTGATCCACGCACATAGCACTTACAGTGATGGGAAATATACCATCAAACAGATGGCCGAAGCGTGTTTGGATCGTGGCTATGAATACCTTGGAATCTCCGATCATTCACGAACGGCAGCGTATGCCGGAGGGCTCAGCATTGATGATGTAAAAAGGCAGTGGGATGAGATTGATAAGCTGAATGAGAAGTTCGCCTCAGATGGAACAAACTTCAAGATTTTTAAAGGAATGGAGTCCGACATTTTGAGCGATGGCTCACTCGATTATCCCGATGAGATTCTCGAAGGGTTTGATTTTGTGATTGCCAGCGTTCACAGCGGACTCGAGATGCCGCAAGAGAAAATGATGGAGCGGTTTAAACGGGCGATTGAAAATCCCTTTACCACCATGCTGGGTCACCCCACAGGTCGACTGCTTTTGAAGAGGGATGGCAGCAAAGTCGATCTGAACCAAATGATTGAATGGGCTGTTGAGCGCGGAGTTGCTATCGAAATAAACGCCAGTCCCTGGCGGCTCGACCTCGATTGGCGATATGGAAATAAAGCGAAAGAAACCGGCCTCTTCACCTCCATTAACCCCGATGCCCACAGCACTGATGGTATTGATGATATACGCTATGGTGTGATGATTGCCCGGAAAGCGAAGTTTGAGCCGGCGAGAGTGCTCAATACGAAGAGTGCGAAGGAGTTTGAAAAGTGGATAACATCGTAATGGAGAGTACTCCTGGGTCTTGAAATTTTTGTCTTTAAAAGTGGGTAAAAGCAAGATGCTTGCACCAGCACACGGGACACATGCGACATTACTCGAATAGCGGTAAACTGGATGTTGATTTAAGCATCCTCACCAAGATCTCACAACTCTCTTCTATTTCCTATATTCCAAAAAACAAAAATTCAATCATCTGTTGAACAACCACATGAGCCAATCCAAAAGCCTCACTTACACATCGTACCTGAAAGTAAAAGAACTTCTGTCTCTTCAGGAGCCAGCTTCTGACCCGGAAGAACACGACGAGATGCTTTTTATCATCATTCACCAGGTGTATGAGCTTTGGTTTAAGCAGGTGCTTCACGAGCTGGACAAATTCCGGACCGATCTGGAAACAGGAAAAACCTGGGATGCTGCCAAGACGATGCGTCGGATTCTAACCATCTTGAAAACAATGGTTTCCCAGATCGATATTCTTGAAACGATGACACCGCTCGAGTTCAGCAGTTTTCGCGGATTTTTACAGAATGCCAGCGGTTTTCAGTCGGTGCAGTTCCGTGAAATGGAGATCGTTTGCGGAATGCGTTCCCCGCTCATCATTGAGGTTCATAAAGATCAGCCCGATTTGCAACAGCAGCTCTTCATCCGAGAAGAAGAGAGTACCCTGTGGGAGAGTTTTTGCATTTACCTGAAAAAGCGGGGATATAAAATGGAAATTCCGCAACGGGTGAATGAAAGGGGACTTGTCCACAATCCGTCTGAGAATAATCAGGAACTGCTGGTGGAAGTGATGAAAAACGACTCTGAAGCAGCCGTGCTTACAGAATTGCTGGTGGATTATGATGAGGGGCTGATGGAGTGGCGTTACCGGCATGTAAAAATGGTGGAGCGGACCATAGGTACCAAAAAGGGAACGGGTGGATCAGATGGAGCGGCCTACCTGCACAAAACTCTGAACAATCCCATATTCCCGGATCTGTGGGCTATCCGTACGAAGTTTTGAAATTTATCAGAATATCTAACAGCTTTTTTGTGAATAATGCAGGCTAAACACGTACATTATTTCCCTCTCAGCATCTCCAGAAACTCGTTCCGCACTTCTTCGCTCGCATCACGGAAATAGAGAAAAGGCAGATGGGTATCAGTGTTGGTTGTGTCGGTTTCTACTCCCCACAGAGGGACGAGAGAGGTAGGAAGCATGGAGTAACGGGCGTCGCCGATTACTTCCGGTTTATCGGGGTGACGGATTAAAAATCCTTCTGACAATCTTTCGAATCGTTTCAGATCGTTATATAATGTAGTGCCTTTGTAATTACCAAAATCTTTATCCAGAGCAATAAGTTCGGCCGATTCTCCTTCGTATATTTTCACCCCGCTGAACAGTCCTGTGCGGATTCCCTCTGTGAATACCCGGCCGTTGTAAATATAATTTCCCCGCCATAAAAACTGGTTCCCAATGGTCGGTTTCACCACGATTTCTTCTGTTGAATGTCCCCGCTGACTGGCAAGCTCTTCAAGTGCGCTTTTACCCCTCTCTTTTTGTATAAAGCCAAATGCAAGAAACAGAAACAGCCAGCACCAGGAAGCAGCAATCAGCGCTTTTCGTTTCTGATACACCCCCAGACCAACCAGTACAATCAGCCCGGTGGTGAGGATTGGGTCCACTACTGAAATGAGATTCCACGCATAGCGCGTTTCCAGAAAAGGCCAGAGAAGCTGTGTGCCGTAACTGGTGAATGAATCGAGCAGGCCGCTGGTAGCATAAGCAGCAAAGCTGCAGATATAAAGCTGCCTGAAAGTGAGATGTTTCCGGAGAAACCACCAGAGCAGCAGAGATGCCACAAGTGCACCCACGGGAATGAAAATGAGGGAATGGGTAAACTGCCGGTGAATTTCGATATTGAAAAGAGGGTCAGAAGGGATGTGTATATAGTAATCCAGGTCAGCCAGCATCGCTGCCACAAAACCGGCTGCGGCAGCAGGTTTCATTAACTCCTTTTTGGCCACAGACTGCGAAGCAGCTGCTCCCACAATGCCGTGTGTTAGTGGGTCCATGCTGTGCTGAATTTAATTCTTGCCTGATTTACCTTCTTGAAGTGGGTGTGATCTGGAAGCCTGAAAAACCGGAAATCATCCGACATTCCCGGTTTCAAATCGGATGTTGAAATTCCTGGATTGCAAATCATTCATCCCTCACTGCGTCTGCGGGTTGAATCGATGCTGCACGTACGGCGGGGTACCAGCTCGCCAGCAAACAAAGCACCATCGTACCGGCAAGTACAATCCCTACATCAAAAAAACGAATAGTCACCGGGTAGGCATCAATTATAAAGGATGAGGAGAGCTTGAACAGGCTGAATTCCTGCTGAGCCAGACACATGCCAATACCCAGGATGCCCCCAAGTCCGCACCCGATTAACCCGATCTGTAAACCCTGGCTTCTGAAAATATTTTTAATTCTTTTGGGTGTCATCCCCATCGATATCAACACACCGATGTCGCGTTTTTTCTGAATTACAATCATGGTAAGAGATCCCACAATATTGAGTACAGCCACCATAACAATAATCATCAGGATAAAATAGGATCCCCATTTTTCGAGGTACATTACATCATAGAGGGGCTTCTGCAGGTCATACCATGTCTGAATACGGTAATCTTCACCCAGCGTTTTTACAAGATCGGCTTTCACTGTTTCGGCACGATCGGTATCCTTGAGTTGCAGATCAAAACCGGTAATTTCATTTCTCATGTTAAATAGGCGCTGGGCTGCCGTCATGTCGATATAAACCACATCGCCCTCTACAATCTGGTGCATATTGTAACTGGAACGCACATCAAAACGGCTCACTCTTGGTGCAGAAAACTGTGTAAGAGCCCGCCGCATACCTGTGGGGCTGAGCATTGCAATTTCGTCGTTAGGGTCCAGACGATATCGGTTTACTAGTGATTCACTGACAATTACACCGGGACGGCCATCTATAACAGAGAGATCTGTTGTCCCGTCTGCAATGAGGCCGGCCAGTTGGGTTGTCAGAATATCAGAATCGCTTTCAATACCCCTCACAGTCAGCACTTCGTTGCGTCCGTTTTGAAAAACCATCATCGCTTTTCCTTCGATATAGGGCGCCACACTTACTACTTCCGGATGTTCGCGCACCTGGTCCAGCAGTTCGGGGTCGTAAAGCATATTTGGCTGCCCCACCAGTTCCACGCGGATGTCCGGATCGAACGAGAGAAGGTAGCTGCGTATCACATCAAAAAAGCCGTTAAATACCGAAAGTATAATTATGAGCAGTGCCGTGCCAATAGTAATCCCCGCAATACTGATGGATGTGAGAACTGAAATCAGCGAGATGTGTTTTTTTGAAAAAAGGTAGCGTCTCGAAATAAATTGAATGACATTCATTCTGTAAATTTGTATTTATCCCTTTCATTGGGTTCATTTGGATTGATAAATTTAATTTTCAGCTAAAATTTATATCTTTAGCCGCCTATCAAAAAAATCAAAACGGTGAGATAACGTGACTTTAAAAATCGAAGAAATCAGGGCAATTTCCAACGGCGATCACGGGGATCTGTTTTCTGTGCTTGGTCTGCATACTATAAACGTTGAGGGCAAAGAAAAACTTGTGGTAAGATGTTTTCGGCCCGATGCCAAATCGGTAACCGTTTTACCAGATAGCGGGAAACCGGTAACGTTGAAACGTATTTCGGACGAAGGCTTGTTTGAATACATATTTGTTCGCCGAAAGAACCGGTTTTCGTACAAATTGAAAGTTGTGCCTTATGTGGGTGATACCTATGAAATTGATGATGCATACCGATTCAGTACCCTGATTTCCGATTTCGATCTCCAGCTATGGGGTGAAGGAAACCATCACCACGCCTATCGGTGGAAGGGTGCTCACACCAAAACGGTTGATGATGTAAAAGGTACTCATTTTGTGGTGAGCGCACCAAGTGCAAGTCGCGTGAGTGTGATCGGGTCTTTCAACAATTGGGACGGCCGTGTACACGGAATGAGAAAATATCACGACCAGGGCATTTGGGAAATTTTTATTCCTCACGTAACAGAAGGTGATCTTTATAAATTTGAGGTAAAATCTCATATGCAGCCCGGCCCTGTGAAAAAAGCCGATCCGTATGCACGTTTCAGTGAGCTGCGGCCGGGAACAGCATCCAAAGTGTGGAACAGCAGATATGAATGGAAAGATGCCGAGTGGATGCAAGAGCGCTCCAAAATCGCCCATTTTGGGGAGGCTGTCTCCGTTTATGAGATACACCCCGGCTCCTGGAAGCGTAAAGTGGGTGAGAAGCCCGGTTTTTTGAGCTATCGTGAACTGGCTGATGATCTGGTGCCCTACGTCAAGGAGATGGGCTTCACCCACATCGAACTGATGCCCATTGCAGAACATCCCTACGATCCATCCTGGGGATATCAGATTACGGGTTATTTTGCACCAACCAGCCGGTTCGGCAATCCTGATGATTTGAGATATTTTATTGCCCAGTGCCACCAGGCCGGCATTGGTGTGATTGTGGACTGGGTTCCGGCTCATTTTACAAAAGATGAGCACGGACTAAGGCGATTTGACGGTACGGCACTCTACGAACACGAAGATCCCCGGCAGGGCGAACACCGGGACTGGGGAACCTGTATTTTTAATTTCGGGCGAACCGAAGTAGTGAACTTTCTAATTTCCAATGCCATCTATTGGCTGGAAGAGTTTCACATCGACGGACTTAGGGTAGATGCCGTAGCTTCGATGATTTACCTTGATTATTCCCGTGAAGATGACGAATGGGTGCCAAACCAGTATGGCGGCCGCGAAAACCTTGAAGCTATTCAGTTTCTGAGACGGTTTAACGAAGTGACACATGAATATTATCCGGGGGTGATAACCTTTGCTGAGGAATCCACATCATGGCAAGGTGTATCGAAACCCACATCATCCGGTGGCCTCGGGTTCGATTTTAAATGGAATATGGGTTGGATGAACGATACCCTTTCTTACATAGAAAAAGATCCCATTTACAGAAAGTATCATCAGGATCAGCTCTCTTTTTCACTGATTTATGCATTTTCCGAGCAGTTTATCCTTCCGCTGTCGCACGATGAGGTGGTACACATGAAACAGTCACTGCTATCGAAAATGCCGGGCGATGACTGGCAGAAATTTGCAAATCTGCGCCTTCTCTACACATATATGTTTGGCCATCCCGGTAAAAAACTGCTTTTTATGGGCGGTGAGTTTGCCCAGTGGGATGAATGGACCGAAGCAAAATCTCTTGACTGGCATCTGCTGCAGTGGGAACCGCATAAGGGAGTTCAAAACCTGGTAAAAGACCTGAATAAATTGTATCGAAACGAACCTGCCCTGTATGAAGTGGATTCGAAATGGGAAGGGTTTGAATGGATTGACCTGAGCGATGCAGATAACAGTTTGCTCTCATTCATCAGGAAAGGAAAAAATCCGGATGATTATCTGGTATTCATTCTCAATTTTACTCCTGCCTATCACAATGTGTACCGGTTTGGTGTGCCTGAGGCGCGAAAATATGAAGTGATTTTAAACAGCGATTCATCCTTTTACGGCGGCAGTAACGCAGGCCCAACTGTGATTGAAGGACAGGAAGGCCCTTGGCACAATCAGGCCTGCCACATCAATATTCCGGTTCCGCCATTGGGCGGGATTATCCTTAAGCCGGTCAAATAAATATTCAGTAATCAAGGCATTGTAAAAAATATGAAATTCCCCAGATCCTGTGGTACACTGGTTCATCCTACGTCATTTCCGTCTAAGTATGGTATGGGAGACCTTGGGAAAGAAGCCAGAAACTTTATCGACTACCTGGAAGATACCGGACAATCCATTTGGCAGGTTCTTCCGCTTGGACCAACCGGGTACGGTAATTCACCCTATGCCAGTTATTCTGCTTTTGCAGGCAATCATTTTCTTATGAGTCTTGATACACTTGTAGAAAAAGGACTCCTGAAAAAAAGCGAAGTAAACAGAGCCGAAAAACTGGTAACAAATGAGGCAGATTACGAAGGCTCATACAGCATCAAGAACGAACTATTTCGCATTGCATCCCGCAGGTTTTATGATTTAATGACAGCTGAGGATGTAGCTAAGTTGAAAGTTTTCAAAAAAATCAATGAAGTGTGGCTGGAGGATTATTGTCTTTTTATTGCCTGTTCCAAGGCAAACGGCCGCAAATCATGGAACCAGTGGCCTGCCGAAATTGCCCAGCGGAAACCATCTGTGATCAATAAGCTTAAAAAAGTACACCGGGAAGAAATTGATTACCAGGTTTGGGTGCAGTTTGAATTTTTTGAACAGTGGTTCGATCTCAAAGCCTACGCAAACAGCAAAGGGGTTCGTGTGGTGGGTGATATCCCCATTTTTGTAGATCACAATAGTGCGGATGTGTGGGGCAATACCCAATATTTTGAAGTGGACAAACAAGGGAACCGCAAGCTCGTAGCAGGTGTGCCTCCCGACTATTTTAGCGAAACCGGACAGTTGTGGGGCAATCCGCTCTATAAGTGGGACGTTCTCGAAAAAGATAATTTTTCCTGGTGGGTAGATCGTTTCAGGCAAATGTTTGAACTGTATGATGCCATTCGGGTAGATCATTTCCGTGGCTTCGATGCTTACTGGGAAGTTTCTGCCAGTGAAAAAACCGCGCAAAAAGGGCGATGGATAAAAGCGCCGGGTGAAAAGCTGTTTCAAACGATTAAAAAAGAGCTGGGTGAACTGCCCATTATCGCTGAAGACCTTGGTGTAATGACGCCATCGGTAGAAAAGTTGCGGGATGATTTTCAGTTTCCGGGGATGAAAATCCTTCAATTTGCATTCAATTCCGATGAAACCAACAGCTTTCTTCCCCACAACTATTCTCAAAACTGTGTGGTTTACACTGGTACGCATGATAACGATACAACCATTGGGTGGTATCGAACTACACCGGAAATTGAACAGCACCGTGCCAGGGAATATACACGCAGCGATGGCAATAATATTAACTGGGAGCTTATTCGCCTGGGGATGCTTTCGGTTGCCGACCAGGCCATTTTTCCACTGCAGGATTTTATGGGTCTGGATGAATCTCACAGGATGAACACTCCCGGAACAGTTCAAAAAAACTGGCTTTGGAGATATACCAAAAAGATGCTCGATCAGGTTGACCGCGACAAAATTCGCTATTTTACCCAACTTTCTAACCGTAAACCGAGCAGTTAAACAAAGTAATACACCTATACAGAATGAAGCTTTTTAATAAAAGCATGGTTTTGTATCTTGAGCCGTTTGCGAACTTTTAACATAGGTGAATGTCTTTTCAACTAAATCATCTGCCCAAGAGGACGGAAAAACCCAGAAATGAAGGAATTACTCTTGCTCTTGATAAAGGGTTTAGTGTTCGGCAGGCAGAAGATTTTTGCGAAGTAGCTTCGAACTACACCGATATAGTTAAGCTTGGCTGGGGTACTTCGTTTGTTACTCAGAATTTGGGTGAAAAATTAGCGGTGTACAAGAATTATGATATTCCTGTATATTTCGGGGGTACATTGTTTGAAGCATACATTTTGAGAAATCAGCTTGATGATTACATAAAGCTTCTTCAAGGTTTTTCAATCAGCTTTATTGAGGTATCGAACGGCACTATCTGGTTGTCAGATAAAAGAAAGAATCAAATTATTAAAGATCTGAGCAGCGAATTTACTGTATTATCGGAAGTAGGCAGCAAAAATCCCGATGATATTATTCCGCCATACAAATGGGTTAAGATGATCGAATCTGAGCTGGAATCCGGTGCCTGGAAAGTAATTTGCGAAGCCAGAGAATCGGGAAATGTAGGAGTGTTCAGGCCAAATGGCGAAATCCGATCAGGTTTGATAGATGAAATTGCCGATCAGATTCCGGTTGAGAATCTGCTTTTTGAGGCACCCAAAAAAGAGCAGCAAACCTGGTTTATCAAGAAATTTGGAAGTAATGTGAATCTTGGAAATGTTGAACCCTGTGAAGTAATCTCGCTGGAAACACTGCGTTTGGGTTTAAGAAGTGATACCCTGTTCGACTTTTATTCTATCGATGATTCAGAAATTCAAAGCCTTTATCCCGATAATAACTCAGACTTTTCACAAGAAACATCCTAAAATTATCCTAACGAGACCACCATTATGAAAATACTGTACGCAGCTGCCGAGATCGCCCCTTTCGCAAGAATGACTTATACAGCCGATTTACTTCGTTTTTTGCCGGCTTCTTTACAGGATCAGGGCTTCGAAATAAGGATACTTTTGCCAAAATACGGAACCATCAATGACCGCCGGAACCGACTTCATGAGGTGATTCGCCTGTCGGGAATAGAAGTGGAAGTGGGTGAGGATGTTGAAAGTATGAAAATTAAAGTAGCCAGTATCCCCAACGCCAAGCTTCAGGTTTATTTCCTTGATAATGACAAGTATTACAAGAGAAAGGCGATGTTCGAAAATCCTAAAACCAAGTCTTTCTACGATGACAATGACGAACGTCTGGCCTTTTACAATAAAGGAGTGCTTGAAACAGTTATTAGTCTCGGATGGCAGCCGGATATTATCCACTGCCACGACTGGCCGGCAGGATTGATTCCGTTGCTTGTTCGGACAAAGTATAAAGATGAAGAAATTTTCAAAAAAACACAGATTGTGTACAATCTTCATCATCCCGAGAATAAAGGGATTTTAAACAATGCCCGAATTCTCGAACTGCTTGGCCTCCCCGATGATGTTGATTTGGACTCTCTTACCGAAGATGGTGTGGTAAATATGCTGAAAATCGGTTTAAAGTACAGTGATCATGTTGTGACCGGAAACCATCTTACCGATCAATTTGATGAAATATTTGAAGAATTTAATATTAACCCCACTAAAATTCAGGGTTCGCCCGAAGATGTATCGAAAAAATTTGCACAGTACTACCGGGATATCACCGGTGAAAAGTAACCAATTGAACTATTCTAATTTTTTTTCATTTAGTGCATACGACAGAATAATTTCACAAAAAGGCAACCGGCCTTCCGCCGTTGCCTTTCTTCTTCTTATTACGGCACTTCTGTTTTTGGGATGTGAGTCTCCCGGCTCTGTAGGTGAGGGCATTGGAACAGGTGAAGAGTCTGTGGAAACCACCAACGTAATTGTTGACAGTTACTCGGTTCTAAAAGAAAATTCGTATTCAGGCAGGCTTCAGTACACTGCTTTGGGCCATTTTGAAGATCCCGTTTTTGGTACGATAAACTCGGTTGCCCTGCTTAAGCCCGACATTTCCCGGGCACAAGCTGATACACTGAAGCATGGCGATAAAATGTATCTGAGGCTCATTTTTAGCTCATCTTTTTACGGGAACGAAAATTCGACCTCCTCTTTCGAGATTTTTGAAGCGGGCGAAATCTGGCGCGGCACACAATTGAGATATAACAATCAGGTAAGTGTGAATTATTCCAGCAAAGTAGGCGAGTTTCAGGTGGCCGATGAAGATACTCTTGAAATTGAAATGAGCCGGGAATGGAGTGATCGGTTTATTGACTTCTACAACGAATCGGCCTCAAACCGCGACTCTCTTTATATTAGAAACTTCCCCGGCCTAGCTATTGTCCCTTCAGAAAACAATCAAAAAATTCATTTTTTGAAACATGCTGAAGAAGAGGAGGGCGATCTCGTTACCGGTTTTTTGGTAGAAAGTTTTACTGATTCTGACGACGATGAAAACGGGAATGGAAATGGAGAGGACAACGGAGACGATAATGATAATGATGACAACGGTGATGATGAAGAAGATGAAGAGGGCATTGAAACGATAAGGCTGCGCGATTGGGGGGCTTCATTTATTAGAACTGATGAACCGGAAACCGAAGAGAATATTATTCTGCACAGTACCGAAAGAGTACTCAAGATTGAAACAGACCTTCCTGTTCAGGATCTCAGAAATAAAAATATCGTAAATGCACAGTTAATTCTTACCAAAGACGAAAATTCTCAATCACAATCTCCAGGCATAATAAGACCCGGAGCTGATTTGGTAAGAATCAACGTATTTAATGGCCAGCCCAGGGATCTCATGGCAGAAATTTTCACTGTGGATCCCGTCTTCTTTGCAGTTCTCGAAGATAATCAAGACACATTTAAAATTGATATTACTGACCATATACTGGATAAAATTCATGGAGATACTGCAGACCGTAATCTCTTTTTAACGATTCAGAATGTAGATGGAATTATATATTCCTCCTCCTTTATTGGATCGGATGGGCCAGATAATCTTAAACCAAGAATTGTAATTACATCCGTCAGATAAGATTATGTATAAACAGAGCGCCAAATTATTAACAATAGTCATTACTTTGATATTTTCATTGAGTACGGTGATGAATGCACAACAGAACGATCGCTCAAACTCAGGTTCATTTTATTCGGGAATCGGTTTTGGTGTTCCGCATGACCTGAACTCTCCGTTTTCTACAGGTATGGGTTTGAGTGGTGTTTCCAACTTTGATTCATATAGTGCAAATATTAGTAATCCGGCACAATGGGGGCTCATTAGTTTTTCGCAGGGGCACCTTGCTATTGGACTCGATCAATTTGAATCTTACGATAATGTAAACACCATTCAAAGTGCTAACTTTGGTATCGAAAATTTTCAATTTGCATTTCCTTTTTTACGCAACCGGTTAGGGGCATCCATTGCATTTTCTCCGGTAGTCCGGTCGGATTTTCATCAAAGAACACGAGATTTTTTCAATCCCATGCCCGATCTGTCCAGTGATGTTGAATATTTGATAGATACAGTTGGTTCCGGAGGTGTAAACAGATTTGAGGGGGGACTTGGTTTCAGGCTTCATAACAATCTTACCATTGGCTATGCATTATCAGCCAATATTTTAGTAAACCGTGATGAAGTAACTCCTGTTTTTTCCGATACACAGTTTCGCGGGGTGCAATATACCCGAAAAACAGAAGGGCATAGTTTAGGGCATCGTTTCGGGGTTTTTGCATATACCGGCAGCCTGTTGCGTGATGATGACTGGATGTCTTTCGGAGCTACAGTTACATTGCCGATAAGTATTGATGCCGAGCGTTCAGTGACGTCATTCCGTAATATCAACAACCAGCGCAGGCAGGTTGACATAAATGAGGGGGCTGCAGACCGTTTTGGAACTGTAAAGTTACCATTGGAATTTAACACCGGACTTACGTATAATTTAAACCGCTTTACAAACGTTGTAGCAGAACTTCTTGTGCAGCAGTGGGGAAATGCTGAATATAGTTACAATCCTACTCAGCAAGAATACTTTAAAGACAGAGTTAGGGCTGGCTTGGGTTTTCAGTATCATCCTTACCGAACTGAGCAGGCAGGTGGTTTCTTCTCTAATTTCAGATATAGTTTGGGAACTACCTACGATACAGGCCATCTGTCCATAAATGGAGAGGATATAGAAACTTTGTTTCTAAATGCAGGAATTGGGATTATCTCTCAAAGATCTGCATCATCCATTGATTTAAGTGTCCATTATGGAATCCGGGGAACAGATTCCTCAAATTTGGTTAAAGAAAATATATGGGGATTTAAATTATCCCTGAATTTATCAGAAAATATGTTCGTAAGGCAGAGGTTTCAATAAAATAAAAATTATGTAAAAACAGTTTATATACACTCTATAAACCAAAATCAGAAAAATGAAAAAGTACATATTATCAATAGCGCTCTTATTCGCTGTTACTTCACAGGCACATTCACAGAGTGAACCACCGTATGGAATGAGTGAAATCCAGGCTTATTCTATATTTTATGAAAACTATCGCACCGGTGATTATGACATGGCCCTGCAGTTTGGAAAATGGATGCTGGAAAAAAAGCCCAGAGAGATTCAGGGAGTAAACCGTTTTAATCTTCCGAGACAGTATGAGCGTATGATTGATGTATATGTACAGCTATCTGAACGAGAAACAGACCCATCAACAAGCTCAGCACTGCTCGATTCTGCTCTTGTGATTTATGAAGATGCATTTGAGACTTTTGATGAGGAAGAAATAGACCTTTACAGATGGCACTTCAACAGAGGCCGTTTTTACCAGGAGCACCAAAGCCAGATCAGAGATGGATTGGATAAGGCTTATGCTGAATACATGAAAGCTTTTGAACTGGATGCCGAACGCCTGATTCAGGCTGCAGATGGTTACTATATTCAAATTCTCCTCAGTAATTATGTATCTAACAATCAAAGAGATGAAGCTCTTGCAATGATTGAGGCCGTTGAACCGCTGGCTGGTTCTGCTCTATCTCAGGTTTTGGATGATACACGAGACGGACTGTTTTCTGATCCCACTGAGAGAGTTGAATTCCTTGAGTCTCGACTTGCCGATAATCCTGGTGATGAATCCATTATCAGAGAACTCGCTTCGATGTATGAGAATATGGGTAACCGGGCCAAAGCGATAGAGTTTGCTGAAAAACTGTATGAGATCGAACCGAACTTTACAAACCTCAGGCGACTTGCCGACTATGCAAAAGCTGATGGCCAAAATCAAAAAGCGATTACATATCTGCGAGATGCACTCGAGATGGATGGCGATACGGATAGAAAAAAACGGATTAACCTTGAAATTGCTGAACTGTATCAAAACGAAGGTAATTTACAGAATGCAAGACAGTATGCAAGAGCAGCTATCAGTCTTGACTCAAGCTGGGGACAGCCATATATTCGAATGGCACGAATCTATGCATCAGCTATTTCACAATGTACACAAGGAAGGCAGATCGAAAGAGATGACAGAGCCGTTTACTGGCTAGTGCTGGACTATCTCGACAGAGCCAGAAATGCAGACCCTTCTGTAGCTACAGCCGTTAGCAGAGATTACAGAACGTATGAGCCTGTAATGCCAACCTCAGAGGATAAATTTTTCAGAGGCTGGGAAACTGGTGATTCGTTCCAGATTGGAAGCAATCTTTCACAATGCTACGCCTGGATTAATGAAACAACTACAGTTCGGTAAACATTTTACCTTTCAATTCCTTCCTTTTCTTTTTATAATTGAGTGATGCCTGAGCATCACTCATCTTTTTCGATTTCACCCATCTTTGGAATTTCAGTGCTCTTCTTGCCGAAAGAACCATTTAGAGCCCTAAAACAAAAAAATTTTAATTAATCTAAAGTAGTTTAAACAAGTGCATGGCACGACCACGTAAAAATAAAGGGCGAAAAAAGCCACCGAAGAAAAAGGGCCCAAAGCGAAATGCTTTCGTCCCACAGTTTCATCATAATCAGCAAACAAAAATTGGCGGGCGTTATAACGGAATTCTCGAAATCAACGAAAAAGGGTACGGTTTTATCAGAAGAATTGATTTTGAATTCAGCTATAATCCCAAAGATCCGTTTATGAAACCTGAAGAAGTGAAGCTGAACGATCTTCGGTCCGGACTGGTAATGGAAGGGGAATTTGAACAGGATCAAAGCGGCAATCGACACGTCCACTCTATAGAGCGGATTAACGGAAAATCGCCAGAAGAGTGGCAAAAAATAAATCGTTTTGAGCTGCAAACCCCCATAATGCCAAACGAGTATATAAAACTTGGAGTAAACCCGGATGATCTCGAACTGCGCGTAATCGACCTGATTGCACCTATCGGACGCGGGCAAAGGGCACTTATTGTGGCTCCACCGAGAACAGGCAAAACCGTTCTTTTGAAAAAAATTGCGAAAAGCCTAACTGAAAATCATCCCGATATACACACTGGAATTTTGCTGGTAGATGAACGGCCTGAAGAAGTAACTGACTTCTTGCGATCCACCAGTGCCGAAGTTTTTGCATCATCTAATGATAAACCAACTGAGAATCACATTCGTATTTCCGAAATGGCTCTGGGTTACGTAAAAAGAAAAGCAGAATATGGAGAACACGCCGTTCTGCTTATCGACTCTCTTACACGTATGGGACGGGCTTACAATGCAGCACAAACAAATAGCGGACGAACACTTTCGGGTGGATTAGATATCCGGGCACTCGAAATTCCCAAGAAAATTTTCGGTTCTGCCCGGAAAATTGAAGGGGGGGGATCTCTGACGATTATTGCTACTTGCCTGATAGAAACCAACTCCCGTATGGACGATCTGATTTTTGAAGAGTTCAAAGGAACAGGGAATATGGAACTGGTACTGGACAGAGATCTTGCCAATGACCGTATTTATCCAGCGATAAATATTGCTGCATCGGGCACACGAAATGAGGATAAATTCATAACCGATTCTCTCGAAGAGCGGAATATGGTAAGACGTTTTCTGCTGAAAAAATCACCTAAGGAATCCCTCCAGATGCTCCTGCAGGTAATCAGGCGAACGGGAAGTAACGAAGAGCTTTTTGCCCAGATAGCAGCAACTGTCTGATAAAAAATTAATAAACTGGCAAACCCGGGTCAAATTTCCGGGCCCATTCATTGATACCGCCTTTGAGGTTTTTTACATTTGGGAAACCGTTTTCTTTGAGGAGTTTGCAAGCTTTTTCACTTCGGTTTCCGCTTCTGCACATCACAATAATTTCGGATTCTTTGTCACTCTCAAGTTCCGATATTCTTTCTTCAAGTTCCTGGTCTGGAATACATAAAGTTTCAATATCAATTTTCGACATGTAGGCTTCAAACGGTTCTCTTACATCCAGAAAGATAAAACCTTCGTTATTGTCGATTTTTTGTTTTAGCTCTTCAACGGTAATTTCTTTCATAAAAGTTACTGTTCGTACCGGTCTAATTTAAACTGACGGCCGAGATAGAGTTTTTTGGCTTCCTCATCTTCGGCAAGTTGCTCGGCAGTTCCCTCGCGCAGAATTTTTCCTTCAAACATCAAATAGGCACGATCGGTAATAGCCAGCGTTTCATGGACATTATGATCGGTGATAAAAATACCAATATTCCGGTTTTTCAGGTCGGCCACTATTTCCTGAATGTCTTCAACAGCGATTGGGTCAACCCCTGCAAATGGCTCATCAAGAAGAATAAATTTGGGGTTGGTGACGAGGGCCCTTGCAATTTCTGTTCGTCGCCGTTCACCGCCAGACAGGCTGTATCCTTTACTGTTCACAACTTTAGCAAGGCCAAATTCATCAATCAAACGGTCGGATCGTTCGCGAATCTCTTTTCTGCTGTATGATAAAAATTCGAGCACTGCTTCAAGATTTTGTCGAACTGTTAAATTTCTAAACACACTTGGTTCCTGGGAAAG
The DNA here is from genome assembly GCA_020832285.1 of Balneolaceae bacterium. Classification (GTDB taxonomy): domain Bacteria; phylum Bacteroidota; class Rhodothermia; order Balneolales; family Balneolaceae; genus Rhodohalobacter. The sequence goes on along the minus strand of JAFIFB010000008.1, from coordinate 20,098 downwards.
GTAACCGATACCCATCCGTGCCCGCTGATACATCGGTTTTCGTGTAATATTTTTTTCATTCAGGAATACTTTACCTGAATTGGGGCGGATAATTCCCGTGAACATGTAAAAGGTAGTTGTTTTTCCTGCACCGTTTGGACCCAGAAGGCCTACAATTTCTCCCTGGTTAACATTTATTGAAACGTGATCTACCACTACTCTTTTGCGATAGCTTTTTACAAGATCCTTGCAGTGGAGTTTCAGTTCTTCATCAACGTGTTTCTTCATTCGAACGGGTATTTTCCTAACGATTCCATGCAGGCAACAGTCAATGCAATACCCGCCTCCACATCCGAAACTGCACACGTTTCTACTGTACTGTGTATATACCTTGTTGGGCAGGAGATAGAAGTAACATGACTGCCTATACCCATCAGATACTGCATGGCCGAGGTATCGGTGCCGCCTGCTGTGAGAACTTCGCGCTGGTGAGGGATCGATTTAGATTCCGCCAGCTCTTCCAGAAATGTAACGAGTGCCGGGGTACAAATAATACTGCTGTCCATTACTTTAATTCCGATACCTTCGCCAAGTGTAGTGCATTTTTCATGATCGCTAACACCGGGCAGATCGTTGGCAAGTGTTACATCGAGGGCTACGCCGATATCGGGCTGAATGGCCTGTGCAGCCACTCGGGCTCCGCGGAGGCCGACTTCTTCCTGAACCGTGAATACTGCGTAAATGTCGGCATTGGGTTTGGGATTTTTGAGGAGAGCTTCAACCAGAATATAAACAGAAATCCGATTATCGAGTGATTTGGACGTTATACAATCTCCCATTTTCATCAGACTTCGGTCTCTTGTTATTACTGTACCATTGGGAATCAATTCTTTTACTTTTTCTTCTTTCAGGCCTACATCGATATAGAGGTCTTTGGTTTTGCTTTTCTGTTTTTTTTCGGCATCGGTTTGAATGTGGATGGGTTTGTTTCCGATAACACCAGGCAGTGTTTCTTTGCCGTGAACCAGTACACGCTGAGAAATGAGTGTTTCAGGATCAAAACCCCCGAGGGTGGAGAATCGTATAAATCCGTTACTGTCAACACGTGTGGCAATAAGTGAAATTTCATCGATGTGTGCGGCAAACATCACTTTCGGCCCGCTGCCTTTTTTCCGGGCTATCAGGTTGCCCATACGGTCGGTATTCAGTTCATCAACATGACCGCTGAGCAGTTCAATGAGCAGTTCCCTGATGGGTTGTTCATGGCCGGGAGCTCCCGGAGCGTTCACAATTTTTTCGAGCAGTTCGGTGTTCATCGGTCAGGCAATTTGCAGCTCGTTCAGAACCGACTCGAAGAACGTCACACCATCGGTCAAACCCAGAACAGGCTCCATCGCCCGTTCGGGATGGGGCATCATTCCAAGAACATTTCCCTGCTTATTGGTGATACCAGCTATGTTCCAAACCGACCCGTTGATGTTGGCATCTGGTGTGATGTTCCCTTCGGAGTCACTATACCGGAACGCAATCTGATCATTCTGCTTCAGTTGATCCAGACCTTCATCATCAATAAAATAGTTTCCTTCGCCATGGGAAACTGGAATTTCCAGCACATCACCCTTCTTAAAACCTGCTGTAAAGGCTGATCCGGTGCTTTCTACGCGAAGGTGTACATTTTTGCAAATGAATCGCAATTTTTCGTTGTGAAGCATAGCACCGGGGAGAAGGCCAGCTTCAAGCAAAATCTGAAACCCGTTGCAAATACCCAGAACAGGCCGATTTTGTTTCACATACTCCTGAACAGCATTCATAATGGGTGAAAACCGGGCAATAGCCCCAGACCGGAGGTAGTCTCCATAAGAGAAGCCACCCGGTACAATCAACAGGTCGATATTTTTGAGATCGGTATCTTTATGCCACAGAAACTCAGTTTCAACATTCATGATGTGCTTCATGGCGTGGTATGCATCGTGATCGCAGTTTGATCCGGGAAAAACGATGACTCCAATTTTTTTTGACACGGTATTATCCTTTTATTTCAGTAATAAGTTGAATTTCCTGTAGTACAGAATTTCGCTTGAGGCACTCTTCGAAACTGCCTTCGAAAACCACAGCCTTACCTTCGTTATGTACTCTGAAGGTTAACTCTTCAGCGTGAGATTTACTGCAGCCCAGCGCTTTGATGAGCTGATTGATCACTTCATCGAATGTATGGATGTCATCATCATACAAGATGAGTTTCCACGGAGTGTCCAGAGCTTCATCTTCCTGAGTCTCCTCCATCACGTCCACTTCAACCAGCGGCTTTTTTTTCGGTTCAATCTGGGCCATCAGAGAAAACAGGGCGGCATCTTTGTGCATTCCGGTTTGATCGTCATTCTTCAATTTGAATGTGATAATCTTCCATCACCTCATTTGCAAGCAGTTTTGTACAGGCAGTTTCAGCCAGCTGATGAGCTTCATCTTTCGATTTGGCATTAATATTCAGCTCAATAAACTTTCCGATTCTCACATCTTTTACATCATTCAGCCCAAGATTCTGAAGTGCATGATGAGCGGCTTTGCCTTTTGGATCGAGAATGGATTTTCTAAGCGTAATGTTTACTTTTGCTTTGTACATACGGTTTTATTCGGATTGATTCTAAACTCATAAGTTAACGGTTATGCAGCTTAGCTGCTACCACTGATCCGAAAAAGAGGAGGGCGATATAAGTTGAATAAAAATGAATAATCAAGACCCCGAATAGCAGTTAAAAGCAAGTCTGGAGCCATTGAAGGAGTTTTAAATTTCCTTGTGAAAGGCTGATGGTTTTCGGCATTCAACTATCAGTATATCAATGTCCTGGTTCCCTGTTGATAACTGAAAGCCTGTTGCTAATAAGGTCTGATTATATTCAAGCGCATAAATACAAAATTGTCCCAAAATCAGAAAGGAACCCGCAGCCCGATGGTAAAGACCGCCTGGTCAAATTCACTGATCACATATTTCAGTTCGCCGAACGCTCTGAGCCGGCCGAAATCGTATTCCGCACCGATACCGGCGTTCAAACCAAATGCTGAATCCGAAACGGAAGCGTTCTGATGTGCGGTTTTGGATCGGGCATAATTCAGCCCCGTGAAGGCGTACGATCTGAACATAAATTCTTCATAAAACGTGTACGCTCCATTCAAATTTATCTCGTAAAAATCATGGTTATCTTTCGGGAAATAGTAGGTAAATCCGCCCCCGAAATGGATTGAAGGCATTCCGGAAAGCCGGTAGTGAAGATCACCCTGAATCCCGACCTGTTCAATATCGGCCCCAAAAGCCATTCCCGCACCTGCGGTTACCTGAGCTTTCGATGTTTGCAAAGTAAATGAAAAAATTACAGCGAATAAAACAAGAACCCGTATAGTTGTTTTCATAATGGAAAATCAGTTTGTTTAAGCGTTTCTTTCTTTAATAATGAAACGGCGAGTAAGTTCCCCGGATGCTTTGTTCGTGATTGGCTTTGGGTCAGTCTGGCTGATTCTGATAGGAAAGTATCGTTTTTATAACCTCTTGTGTAGAAAGCCTGTCCATGTCGAGCCAGGTTAAGAACGGCCAGCGGCGCAGCCAGGTAATCTGTCTCTTGGCATAACGGCGGGTGGCTGTTTTGATCTCTTTTTTCATCTGATCGAAAGAAATTTCTTCTTTAAGATATGATATGGCCTGGCGGTAACCCACGGTATTCATGGCCTGCAAATCCGGGCTGAAGCCCTGTTGAAGCAGGCTCTTTACTTCGTTCAGGAAGCCCTGTTCCAACATCTGTTCTGTACGCACAGAGATACGCTGGTGAAGTTCTTTCCGGGGGTGATGAAGAGCAAACACGAGCAGGTCATTAGGCGGTTCAAGCGGCTCATCTGAGTGAAAACTGCTGAACGATTTACCGGTTTGGTACCAAACATCCAGCGCACGTATGATGCGCTGACGGTTTAAACCATCCATTTTTTTAGCATATTCCGGATCTGTCTTTTGCAATTGACTGAAAAGAGATTCCAGTCCCTGATTATCCGCTTTATCATTCAGTTTTCGAATATTTTCGGGATTGGCCGATGGAATATCATCCAGCGGGCGAATGAGCGACTGAAGATGCAGTGTGCTTCCTCCGCAGTAAATCACTCTCTTCCCGCGGGATTTAATATCTTTGGTGTATACTTCCGCCCGTTTCAGAAAATCTGCAACACTGTCTTCCTGGTCGGGGTTGAGCACAGAAATATTGTGATGGGGAATTTCACTCTGCTCAGATTTCGTTGGCTTGGCCGTTCCAATGTCCAGGTATCGGTAACACTGGCGGGAATCCACAGAGATAATCTCTGCGTTGATCTGCGTTGCCAGGTCAATAGAGAGGGCGGTTTTACCGGAAGCGGTTGGCCCGGCAATCATGAATCGGTATTCCATAAAAGATTTTTTAGGATCAGGCGGTGTTGAGCGTTGTTTTATAAAAATTATAATCAAGCACGATACACATGCCAAGTTCAATTTTTTAAGGATTACGAGTGCACCGCTCGTTAAATTTCTGTTTTTACATCAAAAAGGCTGTTTCTGCAGATCAATATAAGGTCGTATCTGATGTTTCAAGCTGGAGAACGAAATCACGGAGTCGTATGAGATCAATCGCTTTATTGATGTCATCTTTAAAATAGTGATCTTCGGTGGCGTGGGGTATCGATTCACGGATAATTTTATGGGCTGCCTCCACACCATTACCCGGCTTCAGTGGTTTCCTGAAGTCGAGTGCCTGCGCCGCTGTGAAGAGTTCGATGGCAAGTACTGTCTCCACGTTTTCGTACACCTTCAGCAGATTGAGCGCACTGATGCTGCCCATGCTCACGTGATCTTCCTGCCCGAGGCTTGTTGGGATGGAATCGACAGAAGAAGGATGGCAAAGGACTTTATTCTCTGAAACGAGTGCTGCTGCGGTGTACTGCGGAATCATAAACCCGGAGTTGATTCCCGTCTCCTGCATCAGCAGTTTGGGAAGTCCGTCGTGCCCATCCAGAAGCAGGTAAATTCTTCGTTCCGAGATGCCTGCGAGTTCAGCAATAGCGATTTTCGCATAGTCCATTGCAAGTGCCAGCGGCTGACCGTGAAAATTACCTCCGCTCAGAATATCGCCGCCGGGGAAAACCAGCGGATTATCGGTTACGGAGTTGATTTCGGTTTCTACCACAGAGATAGCATGCCGAATTGCATCGCGGCTGGCACCGTGAACCTGCGGAACGCATCGCAGGCAATAGGGATCCTGTACTTTGCCGCAATGGCGGTGAGACTCCAGAATCTTACTCTTTTCGAGTAGAAAGCGTACATTGGCCGCAACCTCATCCTGACCTTTATGCGGTCGAATAGCAAGAATACGTTTATCAAATGGTATTATACTTCCCTGTAGTGCTTCAAGACTCATCGCGGCAGCCACATCTGCCATTTTGAGAAGATGCAGCGTTTTTTCAAGAACAAACGCACCGTAAGCACTCATCAGCTGGGTACCGTTGATTAACGAAAGTCCATCTTTCGGTTTTAGTTCAATCGGTTCGATGTTATACTTTTCAAGCACTTCCGGTGCATCGGTTACGCCAGTTCCCTCATCATTCCAGAAAATTCCAAGTCCAAGGAGTGGCAGCGACATATGAGCCAGCGGGGCCAGATCGCCCGAAGCTCCAACGCTACCTTTTTGAGGAATGGCGGGAATCAGATCATGTTTTAAAAAAAAGATGAGCCGTTCCAGAGTCTCCATCGAAATTCCAGAATATCCGATGGACAGGGAATGAATTTTGAGCTGAAGCATCAGTCTGCAAATCTCTTTGGGAATTAAATCACCAACCCCAGCCGCGTGCGAGAGTATCAGATTTCGCTGAAGTTGAGTGAGCTGTTCATCAGAAATCCGCTGCGTAGCCATGACTCCGAAACCGGTATTGATTCCGTAGTAAGCGTTACCATCCTTCAATGCTTCATCCACGATTGCGCGGGATGAAATTACGGCTGAGGGATCTTGTTCAAGTTGCTGAAGGCATTTCGCCAGATCTTCATAAAGAGTTGAAATGGTTAGATCTGTCTGAAGGAATTCCATCGTTTTATCTTTTTTAGATTGCCGGGAACAGTGAAACGGGCCGGGGCACAGTTATTCAACCAAATTTCTTGGTGAATAATGCAGGTTAAGCAGCCCGGAGGACAAAAAATGCTGAATTTTACAGGGAATATGGCAATTATTATGAGTATAAAATATCTGTTTTACTTTCATTTACGTTAATAACCGTAAATCTGATTTAGAAATTGCCTGCTGCCGATGCTGAACATCCCTATTAAAAAACAACCTGATGAAACAACCTGTGGCCCGACCTGTTTGCAAACTATTTATGAATATTACAACGATCCGGTATCACTTAGTACAGTAATTGAACAAGTGCCTCAATTGGAAGATGGAGGCACTCTGGGAGCTCTTTTAGCTGTTCATGCACTTAAAAGGGGATATCAAGCAACAATTTGTACTTATAACCTGCACGTATTTGATCCAACCTGGAAAGGCCAGACCCGAAAAATTATTATAGAAAAGCTTCAAAAACAGGCCGAATTCAAACAGGATGAAAAACTGAAAACCGCTATAGATGCATATGTCAGGTTTTTGAAGCTGGGTGGCCGTATTCGGTTCGAAGATTTGCGCCCGGCCATTATACGAAGGTACCTTAGAAAAGACCAACCGATTATTGCCGGTTTAAGCGCAACCTACCTCTATCAGAGCGCGAGGGAGTTCGGCCCGGAGCTTATTTATGATGATATTCGCGGAGAGCCTACGGGTCATTTTGTGGTGCTGCAAGGCTACGATGTGCAAAACCGGGAAGTCTATATAGCCGATCCTCTGGGAAAAAGTCCGGTTACTGACGGGCTGTTTTACAAGCTTAAAATAGATCGTGTAATTAATGCTATCTTGCTTGGTATCGTAACATATGATGCGAACCTAATCATCATCACCCCAAAATAGATCGGTCAATGCATCAACTTGTGGTAGTTAACAATCCTGAAAACTGGCTGCTGGATATTCCCGGTGTGCAGGTAATTTCGGCAAAAAATTATATCACCGATCCTCAATACATTGCACTTCGTAATGCAAAAGTATTTAATCTGAGCCGGAGCTATCGTTATCAGACCCTTGGCTATTATGTTTCGCTGCTGGCAACTGCACGGGGGCATAAACCCTTTCCGAATGTACTGGCTATCCAGGATCTCAAGTCCAAAACTATTATCCGAATCGTTTCGGATGAACTGGACGTACTTATTCAAAAAAGCCTTAAACCCATTCAGGGAAAGAGGTTTACGCTCAGTATTTACTTTGGAAAAAATCTTGCTAAACGATACGATAAGCTATCAGGCCGGTTGTTTGACCATTTCCAGGCACCCTTACTTCGTGCAGAGTTTTTCCGCAAAGATAAGGAATGGTTCTTAAAGAATATTCAACCAATTGCCACAAGTGAAATCCCGGGAGAGCACCGGCCCTTCGTATCGGAAATGGCTCAGGAGTTTTTTAAAAAAAGATACCGGGGAGTTTCCAAAAAGGAATCGCGATACGATCTTGCTATTTTGGTGAACCCGGATGAAAAAATGCCGCCATCCAATGAAAAGGCGATCCGCAAATTTATTCAGGCAGCCGAAGCTCTACATTTCTACACTGAGCTTATTACCAAAGATGACGCCTCGCGCCTGAATGAGTTTGACGCCCTTTTTATAAGGGAAACGACACATGTAAACCATCATACTTACCGTATGGCCCGCCGTGCAGCTGCCGAGGGGCTGATTGTAATTGACGATCCCGAATCAATCCTGAAGTGCACCAACAAAGTATACCTGGCCGAGCTTCTGAACAAACACAACATTCCTGCACCAGATACTCTGATTATCCAATCGGTTCAAACGAATATGGTTCAGGAAAAGCTGGGATTCCCCTGTATACTGAAGCAGCCCGACAGCTCTTTCTCCCAGGGAGTTGTGAAGGCCGATAATGTTGAGGAATTTGTGCATATGGCGGAAAATCTTTTTGAAAAGTCAGAACTTTTGATTGTTCAGCGGTTTATTCCGACTGAATTTGACTGGAGAGTTGGTATCCTGAACAGATGCCCTCTATTCGCGTGCAAGTATTTTATGGCAAGGCAACATTGGCAGATTTATGAACGTCCGGATGACGGAAAAATTTATGAAGGCGACAGTGAAACCATACCGGCTGATGAGATCCCTCCACATGTGCTGGATACCGCAATCAAGGCTGCTGCTTTGATCGGGGATGGCCTTTACGGCGTTGACCTCAAGGAGGTGGATAACCAGTCGTATGTGATTGAGGTGAATGACAATCCGAGTGTTGATGCGGGGCTGGAAGATGCTGTTCTGAAAGATGAATTGTACAGGAAAATAATGCTTGAACTTCTGCGGCGTATCGAAGAAAAAAAGAAAGGTACTTCATGAGCAGTCCTGTAGAAATCAACACAAAACGCCCGCTTTCACTATTTGAGGGATACGGTGTTGAGCTGGAATATATGATTGCAGACAGTGAGACTCTGGATGTAAAGCCTGTATCTGACCGACTGCTGGAAAAGGCTGCTGGTAAAATTGTAAATGAACACTCTTTCGGAGGCATGGCATGGAGTAACGAACTGGTACTGCATGTGATTGAGATAAAAACCAACGGTCCGGCGGTTTCGCTCAAACCTCTTCGCAGTGCATTTATGGGCCAGGTCCGGGCTATAGAGAAAATTCTTGAACGTTTTGGAGCACGTTTGATGCCCGGCGCGATTCATCCCTGGATGAATCCCTTCACAGAAGTAAAACTTTGGCCGCATGAACAAAACCTGATCTATGAGGCCTATCATCGCATATTCGATTGCCGGGGTCATGGCTGGGCAAACTTGCAAAGCACACACCTGAATCTTCCATTCGATGGTGATGATGAATTCGGGAAACTTCATGCCGCAACACGCCTGACGCTGCCACTGATACCTGCTGTTGCGGCAAGCTCACCCGTCGCCGATGCTGAACGGAAACCATTTCTCGATTACAGAATGGAGATGTACCGCACCAATTCTATGAGGATTCCCTCGGTTACGGGAAAAATTGTGCCTGAACCGGTGTTTTCAAGATCTGGTTATGAGCAGGAGATTTTTCAGCCTATGTACCGGGAAATTGCCCCGTTCGACACCGATGGCATACTGCAGGAAGAGTGGCTCAACTCACGGGGTGCCATGTCGCGGTGGGACCGGCAAACCATAGAAATCAGGGTGATCGATAATCAGGAATATCCGGGTGCAGATATTGCAGTATTGGAATGGGTGGTTAACCTTACCAAAGCACTTGTGGATGAAAAATGGGCTACAAGAGCAGAACAACAAGCATGGAGCGAAACTGAACTTTATCACATTTTGATGAAAACGATAAAACTTGGAGACCAGGCGGTAATCCAAAATGCCGATTTTTTATCACTTTTCGGACTTCGGGAAAAGAAAATTTCTGCAGGAGAATTATGCCACTATCTTTTTGATGAATTGAAAGATGTATATCTATTTTCAGAAACCTCCGAGATTCACCTTAATCTGATATTTGAGAAGGGACCGCTTGCGAGAAGAATTTTAAATGCACTCCCGAACAGGTTTACAAAACCCGACCTTTTTAATATTTACACGGAACTTTGTAACAGTCTGAGGGATGGGAGATCGTTTCAGCCGTAAATACATCTTTACTTGTGAGCATGCCTCGAATTATGTCCCTGAAGAGTTTGGCCATCTTTTTGAAGTTGATGATGCAAAAGATGTGCTGGAATCACATCGCGGGTGGGATCCCGGTGCCTTGCAGCTGGCGGAAATTTTGTCAGAGAACATGGGTGGCCCTCTGTTTGTTTATCCCTGGACCCGGCTGCTCATTGAGGTCAACCGGTCACAAGGGCACCCCAGGCTATATTCAGAGTTTAGCCAAAAACTGACCGAACGGGAGAAAGAGAAGCTGCTGAATAATTATTACCATCCATACAGACAGCGTGTGGAGGGGGCGATTGAGAAAATTACCGAAAGTGGCAGCCAAGCTGTTCATGTTGGGATTCACTCCTTTGTCCCGGAGTTGAACGGGATAAAACGGGATTTTGAAATTGGATTGCTTTATGATCCATCACGACCCAGTGAGAAGGATTTTTGCCGGGAATGGAAACAGCGAATGAAAAGTAAAATGCCGGATATGCGTGTGCGTATGAATCAGCCTTACAAAGGCACATCGGATGGGTTTACCACTGCACTAAGGAAAAAGTTTGATGAAGTTCATTATTTGGGAATTGAACTGGAAGTCAACCAAAAACTTGCCCTGGATGAAAACTTTGTTAAGCAAAATGGTGTGGTGATTGCCCAAATTATATCTGAGATTACCGGTTCACGTTAAGGAACTGGCAAATCAACTTTTTTTAAAAATTTTATAGATTTCCAGCAGTTCATTCAGCATCATGGCCGTTGCGCCCCAGAGCGGCACCTGGTGAATGTTCCAGAAAGGCACATCAAACGAGGTGTGGTTCAGATGCCACTCTTCCCTTTTAAAATATTTACCGGAGATCAGGTCATCCAGCGAAACGGTAAAAGCTTCTTCAACTTCATCGGGATTGGGTTTCAGTTCAGGTTTATCCCGTAAAAAACCGACATAAGGAGTAATCTGGTTGTCGGTCCGGTAGAGATAAAGCGGAGTGATGGAACCTGCCAAAATCACGTGATCCGGCTTAATGCCAATCTCTTCCTCAGTTTCGCGCAGTGCAGTTTGTTCAAGAGTTTCTTCACCTTCCCTTCGTCCGCCCGGAAAGCTGATCTGTCCGGCATGGCGGATGTTGCCGGTTCGGAGTGTCAGCACCACGCTAAGCTGTTCATTGCGATCTGGAAAAAGCGGAATCAGAACTCCGCTTGGGTGAGCCGTACCAGAAGGGTCTCTCGGAAGTACAAAATCGGGGTCAAGGGGGATGGGTGACATTTTCATCTGCGCATCGCGTCCCGGCAAACCGGATCCGGCAGACTGTTGTAAAAAGTGATAAAAGGGATGGAGCTTCATTTCAAATCAATCAATATTCGCGACTGAAAATAACAAAAAGGACGGGAATAAATCGGGGGCCTGACATTACCCGTAAAAATGTTGGTGTATTCAAAGTTATTTGATGGTGTTTTGCAGCCTTGAAATTTTTCCGTCGCCCAGCAGCACCCGCCGCCAACACCGAATGCTTTCGGCGCTTGATTTTTTGATTCTTATCAAGCCTGCCCCTCAAAGCCTTGTGTGGTGTGGGGACAAAAGAATAAAGAAACTCGTGAGGAATTTGATTTGAAAATGGGGTAACTCCTCTGTCTATCTCTAATAAGATATTGATAGGCAAGCGTCAGTAGTCAACTTTATCTTCTTTCTCTGTCCATCTCTGGAAAACTTCTTCGGCAAGCTCGCGCTCCATTGGAATCATTTGGATGCTCCGGTGCTTTGGTTCAATATTCAGCTCGGCATATATAAAATCATCATCAAAGCCGGCTTCAGCAGCATCTTTTCGCGTTCCGGCATAAAAAACACGATTTGGGCGAGCCCAGTAGATGGCTCCGAGGCACATGGGGCAGGGTTCGCAGGAAGTGTAAATATCGCACCCTGTTAGTTGAAACTCGCCCAGGTTTTCACATGCGCGGCGGATCGCCACAATTTCTGCATGGGCGGTTGGGTCGTTATCAGAGGTAACACGGTTGTTTCCCTCTGCAATAACACTGCCATCTTTCACGATTACACAGCCAAACGGGCCACCTTCGTTTTTTTCCATTCCCTGCCGGGCCAGTTCGATAGCGCGGTGCATAAATGTTGTATTCATAAAAAAAATGGTTCTGGATTGATCTCTTTGCTTTTAGAATTACAAAAGATACAGCTATTCTGCAATTAAACTGAAAGACGATCAGTTCTGCACTTCAACAAATAGATACTTCTCTTTCTCTCCGGTAACATTACTGGCTGAAATACTGTATTTTTGGCCTGAAAAAGTAATCCTGAAAATCAATGTAAATCTATGTCTCTTTTAGTTGTCGGATCTGTAGCTTATGACGGAATTGAAACTCCATTCGGAAAAACAGACCGTATTTTGGGTGGTTCTGCTACGTATATTTCTCTAACCTCTTCTTATTTTACTGATGATGTAAACCTAGTGGGAGTTGTTGGAAAGGATTTTGCAGAAGAAGACATTGAACTGTTCAAAAGCAAACAGATTAACCTGAAGGGCCTGCAAGTGGATAACAGCGGGAATACGTTCTTCTGGAAAGGAAAATATCACTACGATCTGAACAACCGTGATACACTCGATACCCAGCTCAATGTCTTTGAACATTTTGATCCGGTAATTCCCGAATTATATCGCGACGCAAAGTATATTGCTCTTGGTAACATCGAGCCGAGTTTGCAGGGGAAGGTTCTGGAACAAGTAAACAACCCCGCCTTGGTTGTGATGGATACGATGAATTTCTGGATTGAAGGCACCCCGGATGCTCTTAAAAAAACGCTGAAATCGGTAGATCTGCTTGTGATTAACGATTCTGAAGCACGAGAACTGGCTGATGAACCCAATCTGATCAAAGCAGCCAATAAGGTGATGGAGATGGGTCCGGAATCGCTCATTATCAAAAAAGGAGAACACGGGGCGCTTCTGTTTGCAGGCGGTGACATATTTTCTGCACCGGCCTATCCCGTGATTGATATTTTCGATCCTACCGGTGCAGGAGACACCTTTATGGGAGGTCTGTTGGGGTGGATCGCATACACAGATGACCTCTCTACTGAAAATTTGCGCCGGGCCGTTATTATGGGATCGGTAATGGCAAGTTTTTGCGTGGAAAAGTTTGGACCTGAACGACTTAAAAACCTTACAGAAAAAGAGATTTTCGACCGTTACAGGGATTTTCGTGCACTCAGCCAGATTCCGGAGATTTCTTGATCACTGGATTATGAAATCAAAACATATTTATTCTGAAGCAGGCTTCGTTGAAGATGTCATTTAAGGGATACCTTAAGCTTCAGGAAACGGGCAGGTTAATTATATATCTTACCAAATCGCTTTTTAATGCGATCCATCTCTTTTCCAGGCAGTTCAATGGACTGGAAAACAGGATTAATTTTATACTTTTCAGTTGGTGTTGTGAAGATATAGTGATATTCAAGAGTTAGATAATCGGAAATTTTCTTAAAGATCATAGGTTGATAGTTCTCAGAAAACAGTTCAAAAACAACAGTTCCGGGCTTGCAAAAGGTCAGATTGGCCATCCCCGCACCGTGAACTCCCACGACAGCAGCTGCATTTGAAAAGAGCGAAATTTGATCCTTCACCGAAAACTCTGAAAGCTTATAGGATTGAAAGCCTAAAGGGATCAATTTATCAAGTAATTCTTTTTCGTTAAGGAGTTTACGTTGATTCGGAGCATCACCGCGGCTAATGTATACAAATGGACTGAATTGGACCGAGGATGCATGATGCAGGAACTTTTCTCGAAGAAAGTCAACAGTCCACGGCCTTAACTTTCTCGGATAATTGATTTGAGTCGTAACTATTGCTTCATCAGCCCGGATACATGGCATTTCTTTACCTGAAATAATTTGATCCGGGTTAATGCCAATCAAATCGAGGGTTTCCTTCTGGAATTGAAATTCGATATTCGGTACATAGTATTTTGCATTTTGGTTTATATCACTGTTTGATTCAATGATTTTTAATCTTGGCAGCGCATCATACAACCAGTGATAATAATTGTACATCGAATTGGTGCCGCTTATCAGGCTTATGACTGTACCGGGCACCTTTTTAATCCTTCTTTTTGGGAAAGATTTTTTTAAAAGAAATGTATTTTCAGAATCGGAGAGAGTGTTATGGCCATCAAATTGTATGGAGACCTCTGGAACAAGTTTTCCTTTATACAAAATGCTGACATTGTGCGTATCGACTTTAAAAATGGCTGCACCAGGTATATGCAATTGTTTATAGTCAAATCCGCCGATCGATTTCACCAGAACATTAATTTCATTATGTTCAGACAAAGATAAAATCTCATCAGGTGCATACAGAAAATAGGCTGTAAGTTGATTGATTTTTTCACCTATAAACTGAATAAGCCGTCTAAATGCTTTCATTATTTACTGTTTTTGAGCAGAATCTTTTTTTTGATATATCAAAGATAAAAAGACGGGTAAGTCATCGGGCAAGTTTTTTCGAAAAATGAACCAATTAAGATCATTGGGATGATCCCGAATCGACTCATATGATGACTGCCTCATACTATTACAAATGACACGACTTTAGTAATAATCCTTGTTAAGATATAAGTTATCTTTCTAACCTTTATCATTACCTGAAGAAACTACGAATACGGTTCTGTAAATCTTCTGATTTTACCATGTTTATCAAAGAAATCCTGCTTGCATCTGCAAACCCTCATAAAATTGAAGAACTGGAACAGATTCTGATGCCGCTCGGAATTGCCCTGAAGTCCACGCGAGATTTCCCGGATGGTGAAGAGGTGGATGAAGATCAGCCCAGTCTTGAAGGAAATGCCCTGAAAAAAGCCCGTTACTGGCATCAAAAAACCGGGCTGCCATCCCTTTCCGATGATACCGGGCTCGAAGTGGATGTACTCAGCGGTGCACCAGGAGTATATTCTGCACGGTACGCAGGCAAAAATGCTTCATACTTACAGAACACGGAAAAGCTGCTTCACGAGATAAATGGTCAAAACAACCGCAGTGCTCAATTCCGGACCGTTATTGCTTTTGTAGAAGGGAAGGGACGAGAACATCTGTTTGAGGGAATATGCCGGGGGACGATTATCTCTGAGCCAAGAGGTGACAAAGGGTTTGGGTACGATCCTGTATTTGTTCCCAATGGATATAAACAAACCTTTGCCGAACTTTTATCTGAAGAAAAAAACCGGATCAGCCATCGGGGGCGGGCGCTGCAGAAGTTCGCGGAGTTTTTGGGTTGAAACGAACAGATCATCCGAAACGCATTTTCATACAGAGCTTTGAACAAATCGTCTGACGAATTGATACAGATAAAATACTACGCCTCATCCATTCTTCAGACTAAATGAAATATTCAGACGAGGCCATTATTTCGTCTGACGATTGGGTTTATCGAATCTGTACCTTATTGTGATAAAAAATACGCGATCAGAAAGTTATGTCTGAATATGAAATCCTGCAGAAAAACCTTTAGTTTAAACAGGATATATTTCAAACTCAACAGATTGACAGATGGAATTAAAGCAACTTGGAAAATCAGACATCAAAGTAACTCCTCTCTCATTTGGTGCATGGGCTATTGGCGGCTGGATGTGGGGCGGGGCCGAAGAGACGGATGCAATTAAAGCTGTACAGGCATCGGTTGACCTCGGAATCACAACGATCGATACGGCGGCAGTTTATGGATTTGGCAAAAGTGAAAAGCTGGTAGCCAAAGCTCTCAAAAATGTACCAAGAGATACCTATCAGATTCTTACAAAGTATGGCCTGAACTGGGAGAGTGATGACGGTCAATTTCATTTCAATAGTGAGGATGATGACGGAAATCCCGTGAAAGTTTACAGATGGTCATCAAAAGAGCGGGTTAAAAAAGAATGTGAAGATAGTCTGCGACGCCTTAAAACCGATTATATCGACCTGTATCAGATTCATTGGCCCGATCCTTCCACACCGATTTCTGAAACGATGGAGGCAGTCTCGGAGCTGATAGATGAAGGAAAAGTACGTGCTGCGGGAGTATGTAACTACAACGTTGATGAGGTTGAAGAGGCATTGAAAACCGTACCACTTACGTCGAATCAGGTACCGTACAGTATGATTAACCGCGACATTGAAAAGGATGTGATACCTCAGGCAGTTGAGAAAGGAATACAGATTCTTCCCTACAGTCCGCTCCAGCGGGGGCTGCTGACAGGCAAAATTAAGCCGGGGCACAAGTTTACCGGTTACGACACGCGGAAAGACAGCAAGTATTTTCAGGATGAAAATATTCGCCGGGCAAACAGTTTACTCGATCAAATCAGGCCGATTGCAGAAAAACATAACGCAACATTGGCACAGCTTGTGATCAACTGGACAGCAAATCAGCCGGGAATCGGCTCAGTTCTGGTTGGGGCCCGGAACGAACAGCAGGTAAAAGATAATGCCGGATCCCTGGATTTCACATTATCGGAGGAAGAACTGAAGCTGATTACCGAATATTCCGGCCAGTTTTCACTCGCCTGATTCCTGATTCTTTTGTTTTATCGGCAAGTCTCTTTCACACCAGGTTTTATTGATGTTTCATCTCATATGTTGCCCATTTGCACATTCATAGCCTGAAATTATCTGTTTCCTTTAGAAATATTACCAGGAGAGTTGGCGAATTGGTGAGTGTATTTAGGGGTTGTTTTGGTTAGTCCTAAGAACAAGGAGATCTTTCCATGCACTCACTCCGCTCGTTTAGTCGAGATGACAACAGGAGCTTTTATCTATAAGTAGACGGCGTATGAGAATCCCATGTTTGCGCCATTCTGATTTACGCCGCACTTTCAACATAAACGCCTTTGTGATTTCGAAAGACCGGAGCACCGGTGGATATCCGGTGCGTAGTGGAGAAAACTCCATGGTATTGAAAAGAGTTAAGCTTTAGCGAAGTTGGCAGCAAATGGAGGCAAGATTTTGGGCAAGATTAGTCCGGATATCTCACAGTAAATATATTAAACGTATTGTAATCATTTGATTTGAATTACTTTATGATCTAAGTTCAGGTATTTTCATAACCAATAGTTTATTGAGATACTTTCAATAGAAGTTTAAAAATAATTCAATTCTCTATTGAAAACGTCGATTTGTGATGATATAATAGAACAGAGGTTTCTCCGTTTAAACCATCGGGCATAAACAGTTAATCTGTCCCGTAACCTGCACAATCAAACTATTGTGAAAAACCAAAAAAATGTTCCGGTTCATTTTTCCCGCCGTAAATTTATCGGTACCAGTGCTGCCGCTCTTGCAGGATTTTCTCTTGCTCCTTCTGCACTGATCAGTTCTCCTACTCATTCAGTTCATACTCAAAAACCGAATTCGGTTATCAATGGAGTTAAAATTGGAGTGATTGTTCCGTATGCGTTCAGAAGCTTGCAATCCAACTCGGCGGAAGAGCTGCTGGAAGCAGTTCTTGAAACCGGTATCAGCATGGTTGAACTTCAGATTCCACCGGCTGAAAATTTTGTGGGTGCACCATCGCGTGATGATCGCGAACGGCTGAGTGCCTGGAGGGAATCGGCAGGCATGGAAGGCTATCAAGAACTGCGACAGCTTTATAATGATGCAGGTGTTGACATTTATGCATTTAAAGAAGCGATTACACATGAAATGTCGGATGCGGAGTGCGATTACATTTTCAATGCTGCAAAATCACTGGGTGCCTGGCAGGTTACGATGGAACTGCCCCGGAATGATTCAGACGGAACACTTACGAATCGTATCGGTCAGCTCGCTGAAAAGCATCAGGTTATGGTGGCATATCACAATCACACCCAGGCCAATTTTAATTTCTGGGACCGTGCTCTTTGGCAATCTGAGTACAATGGGCTCAACCTGGACATCGGCCATTATGTGGCAGGAACCAACGACAGTCCCATCCCGCTGATTGAACGCCATTGGGAACACATCGGGAGCCTCCATCTGAAAGACCGGAAAATTAATAATGGTGATAATATGCCTTGGGGAGAGGGCGATACTCCGATCGCAGAAGTACTGCAGCTGATGCGCGACCGCAATGCAGAGTTTGTGGCAACCATTGAGCTTGAATATCCAATACCCGATGGGTCAGATGCCATTCAGGAAATTAAGCGGTGCCTTGAATTTTGCAAGAATGCACTGAGTTAGTAGTTGACCCAACCGCTGCTGAAATTTTTCTACCCTCACCCATCAGCCACCCTTCTACTACGCTGAGGCTTCGAAGAACAGGTGTTCCGGCCAATTGATTCAAGGCCTGGAAAAACTCAATCAAAAACTTTAACTATTATAAAAATTGCATGGGTAATGTCAGCCCGCCCCCTCCCTCCAGCGAAAGGTACATCATATTGAGGGGAGCTCTTAAAAAAATATCAGCCTATAAAAATTTTACTATCACATGATGAACAGGATATTTTTTACAGATCCTCTTCAGGAGAGTTACATTCTTGCAATTCACATGCTGATAGCTGATGCCTGAAAGCTGAGAGCTATGATTCTTTATTCATGTACGGGTAACGCCAAGCTGTTGGTGCAGCAGAAACTTCTTTAATGGCTCTGGGCGACAGCCAGCGCTGCATGTTCATAATGCTTCCGGCTTTGTCGTTTGTTCCCGATCTGCGTGAGCCGCCAAAAGGCTGCTGGTTCACGATAGCTCCGGTCGGTTTTTCGTTGATGTAGAAGTTTCCCGCAGAATTCCTCAGGCGATCGGCCATTTTCTTTATCACGAAACGGTTTTTGCCAAAAATGGCTCCTGTAAGGGCGTAAGGGGAGGTTTCATCACAAAGAGTCAATGTTTTGTCAAACTCTTTATCTTTATATACATAGATTGTGAGAACCGGTCCAAAGATCTCCTCCTGCATCGTTTTGAATTTGGGGTTGGAGGTCAGAATTACCGTGGGTTCGATAAAGAATCCTTTGGAATCATCGTATCCGCCTCCCGCGATGATCTCTGCGTCATCGGCCTTTTTGGCGTAGTCGATGTAACCCGAAATTTTATCGAATGCTTTCCGGCTGATTACGGCTCCCATAAAGTTGGAGAAATCCTCCACATCGCCCATTTTCACCTCAGTAACTTCGGCCAGGAATTTCTCCCTGAAATCGTCCCAGATCGATTCTGGTATATACATACGTGAAGCTGCCGAACATTTCTGTCCCTGATATTCATAAGCTGCACGAAGCGTGGCTGTCACAAGCTGATCTGCATTTGCGCTGTTGTGAGCAAATATAAAATCTTTTCCGCCGGTTTCACCTACAATTCGCGGGTAGGTTTTGTACGTGCCAATATTATTGCCGATAGTTTTCCAAAGGTGGTTAAAGGTGGCTTCAGAGCCGGTAAAGTGGAGTCCCGAAAGGTGCGGATTGGCCAGTACGGGATCACCCACATCCGGACCCTCGCCCGGTAAAAAATTGATTACTCCATCAGGAAGGCCAGCTTCTTTCAGCAGCCTCATAAAAAAGTAGTTGGAATAGACCGATTCTGTCGACGGTTTCCAAAGTGCCACATTTCCGCACATGGCCGGTGCAGAGGGCAGATTGCCTGCAATAGCCGTGAAATTGAATGGGCTTACGGCAAAAATAAAACCTTCAAGCGGGCGATACTCCACACGGTTCCAGACGCCATCGGGTGAGTGGGGCTGCTCTTCCATGATTTTGGCAAGGTACCAGGCTCCAAAACGAAGGAAATCGGCCAGTTCTCCAGCAGCTTCAATTTCGGCCTGGTGCGGAGTTTTGGACTGACCCAGCATGGTGGAAGCATTCATGGTGTCACGCCACGGGCCTGTAACCAGGTCGGCGGCTTTTCTGAAGACAGCTACTCGTTCTTCCCACGGCAGTTCGGCCCACTCCCGGCGGGCTTTGAGTGCTGCATCCACAGCCATCGCCACTTCCTTCTCGCCACACAGATGAACTGTAGCAAGTTTGTGACTGTGATTATGGGGTATTACTACATCGGCCGTGCGACCGGTCTTTACCTCTTTTCCATTGATGATGGCCGGAATTTCAATGGTTTCCGCCCGTAATTCTTTCAGCCTTTTTTGGAGTGATTCGCGCTGCGGTGTTCCCGGCGCGTAAGAAAAATAGGGTTCGTTTTTTGGTTCCTGAATGTTAAAATACGCATTCGGCATATAATCTCCTGGGTTGGTGATTTCTTTTATATTTTCTGCCTGAAAGATAAAGGATTTGCAGCGAAATTGAATGCTGAATTGGGATAGCCCACATTTCTCACCAAGAAATTTGGTTGTGGGCAAGGCGTCTCGGAAATGGTGGCGGAAACGTACCAGAGTACGTTGAGCAAATCATTTCCGAGACAACACAGCCCACGGGCAAATTTCGCAGCATCTGACAGGGTGTTTTTGG
>JAFIFB010000128.1 GCA_020832285.1 Balneolaceae bacterium | reverse complement strand
TTACGGTGACGCTCTCTTCAACAGTGTTGGTTACCGAAAATGTATAGACACCATCAAATTCGGTTTCGGTTACATCTGAGGCAATGGCGCTACCTGTTAACCCGATCAGGAAATCGTCGTTTAAAAGTCCGCTGACCGGTTGTTCTGCCGGATCTGCAAGTTTGATGGTAACCAGCGATGCATCCGATCCATCCGCTAAGTGTGGTGATGTAGCATCAGCATCCGAATTGGCGGCATCCACGGTTTGCGAACAGTTTCCGACAGAATCACCATTGAAGTTCCAGCCCTTGCTTATAAGGAGATTTCTTGCATCTTCGGCACAGTATGTTAGTCCGTTGGCCGAAAGGGTAACCCCGCTGGTCACATTCTGTTGTGACCAGCCGGTCAGGGTGGCATCGTAATTTTCTGTAGATAAGCCGGTATTGTTTAGCATAAGCAGCATTCCAGTCACCTTCTCTATATTCCAGTCCCCCAGGCTTTGATCAAAACTGTTCGCATTATTGAACATCGAATTCATATTCGTAACATTAGAAACAGTCCAGCGGCTGATATCCTGGTTAAAAGCAGCCGCTCCGCTCAACATGCCTTGCATGTTGCTCACAGATTCAACATCCCAATTACCGATGTCACTGTTAAAAGATGCAGCCCCGCTGAACGTTGCAAACATGTTTGTAACGTTGCCGGTATCCCATTTACTGATATCGGCATTAAATGCCGTTGCACCGCCAAACATACTCTGCATATTCGTTACGCTCCCGGTATTCCATCCGCTGATATCCCCGTTAAAAGCGGATGCATTATTAAACATGAAACTCATATTGGTCACATTGCTTACGTCCCAGCCTGTACCTGTATCCGGATCGTATCCGATAATATCCTGGTTAAAGCTGTTTGCATTTTGAAACATGGCATTCATACCGGTAACGGACGAGACATCCCACATGGAAATATCCCGGTTGAATGAACGGGCTCCGCTGAACATGTTACCCATCGACTGAACATTTTGTGTATCCCATCCACTAAGATCCCCGTTGAATGAGGTAGCTCCCATGAACATGGTGTTCATATTGGTAACATTACTTACGTCCCAATTTGTCAGATCCTGGTTAAAGTCTGATGCATTCCAAAACGCTCCTTGCATGCCGCCGCCGCTTATATTCGAAACATCCCATCCGCCAATATCGATATTGAATCTGGCTGCATCCCGAAACATAGATGAGATGGTTGTGAGGCTGCTTGTTACCCAGCCGCTGATATCTCCGTTGAAGGATGTTGCACTATTGAACATGCCGTTCATGCTTATTACATTTCTCACATTCCATCCAACACCGGTTGCCTGATCATACCCAATATCCTGGTTAAAGAGAGAAGCCCCCTGGAACATATTTGTCATAATTTCCACGTTCGACACATCCCACATCGTAATATCCTGATTGAAAGAACTCGCATTCTGAAACATGCTCCTCATGTTTGTTACAGTGGATACATTCCACTCGCTGAGTTCTCCATTGAAATTGGTTGCATTATTAAATAACAACTCCATGTTTGTGATGCCAGATACATTCCAGTGATTAAGGTTGCCAGTAAGGCTGCTTGCACCTCTGAACATATTCTGAAGGGAAGAGACACTGCTTAGGTCTGGTGAATCAACAGCATTTACTACGATATTTTGAGCACCGAAAAAAGCCCCAACCATTGAGGTCCAGGCGATATTTCCCCACTGTTCTATGGACAGAATCTTCCTTCGGTCTCCCGAATTGTTGAAAAAGATTCGTGGAAAACTTCCCTCAATCTCAATCCTGTATGTACCGGCCCCATTTGGAAATGTGATTGTGGTTGATCCTGTTTGCCCTGTTAACCTGTCGAAGTCGTTACTATCATTCACATTTTCCCAGTAAATCTCATAATTGTAGCCCGTTCCGGTAGTTGGGATGGTGATTTGATCGGGATTAGAGGTGCCCGTTGAATTATCGATATCAGTCTGCCAGATCGTGATAAAATTACCGGGATCGCCCGGAATGACCTGTGCAATAACCGGTGATACAGCCAGCAAGGCTGTTATCACTATGAAAAAGTAAATGTATTTTAAAGCTGCCATGGATGGGTATTCGCAAAGCATAGAGATTCCGGGTTACCTGTATGAGGTATTGCGTAGCCAACAACTGAATCACGACATAGCAGATAAGATTTTCGCAACCTGACAGCACCCACCGGATTTGTCAGCGTTGCATGCGGGTTGATGAAAAGAAATGTTTTGGTGATCAATATCAGGAAAGACGCTGACAGGAGCCCCGAGAATCGGGACCAGAAAAACACTGGCTTCGCACGCTGTCAGGTCTTAGGTTGGGAATTATTTCAGCAATGCCCTCGCCTCCTCAAACCGATCGGCACGGTGGAGGGCTTCCACGAGGAATTCCCTGAGCATCTCGTTTCGTTTTTGGTGCTGGTATCGCTGCATCCAGCGGCTGCTCAAATATTCAATTTTTCCGTTATCCTGGTGAATTCGAATCAGTGAGCGGTAGGCCTGCCGGTTTTCGGGATCAAGTGAAAGAACACGTTCAAATGAGAGAATGGCCTGATCGAATTGTCCCGACTCACGATAAATATGTCCCAGGAACAGATGAGTCTCCTTTTGGTTCGATTCCAGTTCGGCAGCTTCCATAAGAAATCTCTTTGCCGGTTCAAGACTTCCGTTTTCGTAATACAAAACCCCTCTGTGATGCAGCAACAAGGCACTTTCGGGGTAAATTGCGAGAGCATCAGCCAGTATTTTATCTGTGGCATCAAATCGCAGATGCTTTCTAACCGTTTCCAGCATCTCCCGGATTTCCTCTCCCGCTACTTTCAGCTCTGTGGCCGTTTGAAATAGCGGAGGCACAGCCGCGCGAAAATCTTCAAGCCCGATTTGTGCTTCAGCTTGTACAATTTTCTGCCTGTTTTCCACAAAACGAAGCATATCAATCAGGATTCCGGATAATTCTGAACTGTCAGCAATTCTTACTTTTTCGTGAGAATGTTTCATCATCAGCCAATCGGTCCGACCCTTGTACATGGTCTCTTTGAGTGGCTCAATGATACTTTTTCTGTCTGAATCCGATTGTTTCAGTGTTGCATATAGATACCTCAGGGATTCATCTTCACACGTTTCATAAAATGAATTCAGTACCGATTTTGCTTCTTCATCCTTACCGTTCCTGGCCAGGACCCGTCCAAATTCTCCCATCATCACTTGGCTGTCCGGCCATCGGGCAAGCTGTTTGCGGTATTCTGATTCGGCAGATTCGTAATTCTCTTCATAAAGCCAGGAGTGAGCGGCGAGCCGGCCAAACTCCGGTTCCTTATGCTCAACCGCCAGCGAATCGAACCATGCGTTGGCTTCATCATAGCTTTGGGCAGTAATCAGCTCCAGGCCGTACTCCTCTTCCAGTTCCATCTCACCGGGAAATTGTTCCATCTGAAGCCGCAGCACCTCCAGCACTCCGGACTGGTTAAACCGCTGCCGGTTCATATCCAGAAGAGTTTCATACAGTATTCGTTCGCGGGGGTACGTTTCGAGTTTATCCCGAAAAAACGTGTTTGCATCATTCGCCCGGTTTGAATTCAGCAGTGCCCGGCCATACATTACCGCCCGGTTCATATTCGATGGATCGGTTTCATACAAGGTCTTCAGTGTGTGGAGCAGTTCATCGCTGTATTCAAACTGTTCATGAATCTGGGCCTGCATCAGCAGCAGGTTTTCTGATTGCGGAAATCTTTTCAATCCCGATTTTACAACTTCATCGGCTTTCTCCCACTCCTCAAGCTGGATAAATATGTAGGCAAGGTTATTGTGAACATGGACATTCTTCTGATCAAATTTACTTGCTCTCTGGAATGAACCGGCGGCAGACCATAGGTCTCCTTGTTCGAATGATTCGGCCGCAAGCTGCTGATAGAGCCGGCTGATATATTGCTCGATGGCCTCAGTTTGAATGCCATCAATCTGACCGAAATCTGATCGTTTTAATTCCTCCCAAATTTCCTCAAATACCGGGATGGCTTTTCTCACATCGGCCTGGATTAGAGCTTCCCCCTTCATCACTTTCAGCCGCAAAAAGTCAGGATATTCGTCCAGTCCTTCGCCGGCCCATCGGATTGCATTTTCGATTTCACCATTCAGCAGGGACGAACTTACAATATAGGTGTAGAGATCGCGCTGCGGATTTGGGTATTGCAAAGCCATTTCAAAATGGTGAATGGATTCGTCGTACTCCTTTAATTCATAATGCAAAAGTCCCTGCTGGGTGAAAAAGTGGGAGGATTGGGCTGAGAGAATGGAGGGAAACAGCAGTAAAAAAAATATGCTGAGGAATCTGAACAGGTATTTATTTCTGTTTGATTTAAAAATAGTTGATAAATATGCTTCCTGTTCACTGGCCCAGTGAAATAATACATAATCAAAGATCTTGATCGTATAGCTTTTTACCACGAAGACACAATGACACAAAGGTACACGAAGCAGAATAAAAACAGAGAAATAAACTTCGTGAATTCTTCGTGACTTTGTGCCTTTGTGGCCAAATAAAATGGGCTTGTTGATTACTTTCTTCTCAATTTTCTTGTCGTCATTCCAAGGGTGGGGATTATTCTCGTTACTTAACTTATTTTTTGTAACCTTTTTCATGAATCTATTTCCATCAATATATAATATATCATCTCCTCACAGCCTGAACGGCTACGGCTGTGCGGGCTTCGCGGCCGGTGTGGTCGTATGGAAAGACTTTGAACCACTGGCCGGCTTCGCTTTCGGGATGAATGAAGCGCAGCTCACCTGCCCCGGTCTCCCCGATAGGCTCAAAAATTCCTGTGGCTATGCCGGATCTATAAATACGGTACCCTTTTACCTGGGAATCATCCAAAACCTGCCACTGCAAAATCACACCCTCTTCGGTATATAAGGCCTGAACATTCCGGGTTCGCTCCGGCGGATAGAGCCTGTGAGTGGCAATGGGTTCGGCGAGTGTTGGTACCGATTCATTCCCAACGGAATCCACGGCGGTAATGGAGAACACATATTCCCTGTTCAGCTCAATGGAGGAATCACGAAAGAAACGATTCCCTCGGCCGCTCTCATTCTGGAGAACTGTTTCTTCTGAACCGGTTTCCTGCCTGTAGAGCCTGTAGTTGGTCACATCACCCGAAAGGGATGCATTCCAGGTAACCTGCACGGATTCTCCGTTTCTCATCCGGGTTTGTACAGAGGTAGGCGGATCGGGAGGAGTGAGGACAGGGATCTGAATTTCAGTCCATGTTGTATCGCTGCGGTTACCGTTGCGGCCAACGGCTACCACGCCATATTCCAGGAACACCCCTTCGCGGAATCCGTCTTCACCATAGCCGGTATCCACAATTGTCTCATCAAGTAGTGCGGTTTGGTTAACCTGATCGTACAACCCGCCGGCAGCCGGATGAATCTGCCGCCTCAGAACCTGGAATGTGCGCAATTGCTCTGCATCCGCGGGTTCATTCCAGTTCAGGGACACATATTTTTGATCGGTGTTAAATTCTGCATACAAGCCGCTTACCGGATCAGGTGTAGTGGAATCCCAAATATAGAGATGAGTTGGGTTGGAGAGCTCACCTTCATTGCCGTTTTCATCAACAGCGGTGACGGCATAACGGTACTGCCCGCCGGGAATGGGGTCTGTGTGCCGGAAGAAGGTTTGCAACGGAGGCAGCAGCTCATCTGTGAGCCGTGTGTACTCTTCCTCTTCTCCCAAAGCCACATATACATGATACCCTGCCAGGTCGATTTCCGGGCTGACCGGCCAGCTAATATCACTTTCATAATCCTCCGTCAGGCTGCTTTGAACCCCGCTGATGATGGCCGGGGCAATATTGTCGGTTACATGCAGTCGAATTTTTTCACTTTGATCAGACGGCTGGCCGGAGATGTCAACCGCTTCAACCCAAAACTCATATTCCCGGTTCAGCCTGGGCACGTTAAAATTCTTTCTGAAGTCTCTGTCTCCGAGTGTCCGGGCCAGGATGGCATTTGTTACATCTTCCACAGCTCCGCTTTCCACATCTCTGTAAAAGGTTCTGAACCGGATAGTGTTGATGGTTTCGGGCTGGTCTTCCGGAGTGGGATATTGCCACTCCAGGGTGATACGCCTGCCTTCATGTTCAGCCTGAACCGCAATTGGCGCGATTGGTTTCTCCGGGTTGATGAGAGCGGACCCTTCGATGATCTGTCCGGCTGGCCGTTCGAGGTCATTGATAATCTCGAACCGGTACGATACCTGCGATCCAACCGGAACGTCCTCATCTATGTACGATCGCCCAAGTTCACGTGCCAACTCAGGAATGGCGGCATTGGCGATCATATTAGGCCCTGTTTGGGCCCTTAAAGAGAGAAAAATACCCTGAGGATCATTCCGATCCAGCTCTTCGGCGATAAAAGTAAAAAGCGGACCCAGGTTCCGTTCAAGCTGGTAGCCGTTCTGAACCGGAAAAAAGGGGGTATCGGTCAGCCGTTCCCACTCTTCATCTTCCACTTTTCGGTACAGATGGAATCCATGGGAGAGCGGAATGGCGGTATTGTGCAGAATGTACGCACTGCCATCATCCCGTGTGAGGATGATCATTTCGGGGTTATTCGTGCTGCTTTGTGCCGTCAAATCCAACGGAAGCATGAAAAGTACAATGAATAAAACAGTACCGGGTTGTAAATATTTTTTAAGCATAGTTTTCTGATGGTTTGGTACTGGTTATTGCGTAAACACCAAACCAATCACGACATTTTTTAAACGTCTAATTGACTGTATGATGTAGACCTGACAGCGTTCCAATGCGTTTTCGGATCCTGTCAGCGTCCTACAGGCGACGCTGACAGGAGCCCTGAGAATCGGGGCCAGAAAAACCCTGGCTCTCGCACGCTGACAGGTCAATCTTATCCAACAGGCAGAAGGCCTGAACTAACAGAGCTTGGGGCATTCGCCCCAAGTAAAAAAGTAATCATCACACAGGCAGGCTGAAGGCCTGCGATAAAAACGTTGTACCAACCGGTATTTTTGTAAGGAATCTGAAAAATTTGGTTCATACTTCTGAAAACATACTTAAAAAAACCGAAAATCAATTATGGGACAATCACTCTGCCAATTTTATGTTCATCTTACGTTTTCAACCAAATACAGGTTACCATTTATCCAACGTGAAATAAAAGAGGAACTCCATTCTTATATGGCCGGGACACTGAAACGTCTTCAAAGTCCGGCTCTCATCATAAACTCAATGCCCGATCATATCCATATATTATTCCGATTATCCAAAACAATGACGATTGCCAATGTAACTGAAGAGGTAAAAAAAGGTTCATCAAAGTGGATGAAGAAAAAGGTTGACGCGATTAACGGCCTTCGTTTTACCTGGCAAATTGGTTATGCCGCCTTCTCGGTGAGTCCTTCAAAGGTTGATTCGGTGATAAATTACATCAAACACCAGGAGAAACATCATCAAACGATGAGTTACAGAGAGGAGATGGAGGGATTTATGAAAAAAAGTGATGTTGCCGAATATAATCCCGACTACTTTTGGAAGTAACTTTGGTTCAAATTAAAAACCTTCGATCGTTACCCGTCCCTTCTATCCCAGGCCGCTGGCCTGTCCGTTTTGGGGCTGACATCAGACTTGGGGCGAGTGCCCCAAGCTGTGTTCTAAGGAGGCTTTCAGCCTCGGGAGGTGTTTGCAACAGGCAGGAACCCAAACCAAAAGACCGGAGGCCTGACACATCAGAGCTTGGGGCACTCGCCCCAAGTCAAAAAGTCTCCAATCAAACCGGCAGGCTGAAGGCCTGCGATAATGATGAGTTGGGGAAGATGATAAATGAAGAAAGACGATATGTCTATTTCTTTCCCTTTATATTTTTTGTCTCTTTATTAAAAAACAAATCTCGAAAAACGCCTCGTCTGTCCCAGGCCGCTGGCCTGGCTGTATTAGGTATGACATCAGACTTGGGGCGGGTGCCCCAAGCTGTGTTCTGAGGAGACTTCCAGCCTTGTGTTTGCGTTACTTCCGGATCTTCATATCATAACAGCCAGACCCACTACGGTATAAACGGTCCATTCCCCGGATACACCGTCTGCACAGTAGTTAACCCGCTTGCGTTGGTGGTGCGCACTTTGATGCGGTACTGTGTATTTTGGTTGGTGAACATCAGCGTGGGAGAAAAAACCGGGTTAAGGCTGAATGTGCCTTGTCTCGGTTCATCATATTCGGCCAGTACAAAGTGTTCAAACCCTGAGAGGCTTGATATGTCACTCCAGCCTCCAGTGGGAGTGGATCTCCGCTCAACCCAATATTCCACTTTCAGTATTCCGGATTCCGGATCTGTGATGTTACTGACTGTAATCCGGAACCGGTTCTGGAGCTGGCCTCCCTGCTGATGGTTATGAAAGGTGTTATACCTCAAATCAACCGTTGCAGGGAGTGGCGGGGTGGTGTCGAAAATGAGCGGGCCGGTGGCGGCGATGTTGGATGTCATCCCCAGGGTATTCACACTTCGATAGAAGATGTAGAATTCATCTCTCAACCCTGACTCCTCAATCTCCTGCAGTGTTACTTCAAAATGGCGGTCATAATTCAGGAAGTTGCTGTTGTACAATGAGACCGATCTCTGCCGGTTCCACTCCAGGTCAACCGTATTGCCAACAGGGAATGGCCTGATATAGGAACCACCTCTCGGGTCGGTACCAATCGCATACTGAATTCCAAGCAGATCAGATTCCGGATCAAACGGTGGCTCGGTAACAAACACCCTGATTCTGTCTGTGTACGGTTTTGCTCTCATAATTCCGGTTTGCGGAATGGTATAATCGATGAGTTGATACGGCCCGAATGTATTAATCTCCCCAATGTTGCCGGCATGATCCACAGCACGCACATGCCAGTAGATATCTTCCCCGATATTAAATTCAGGATCGAGAATGATCAGTTCATCTCCGGTAAAGGTTTCTGCCAACTGTGCGAATTGATGCGGCTGGATGCTCTCTTCACCCCTAAGTACATACTCAAAGTGCGACAGCCCAGAGGTACTGACGGGTGGGTCGCCATCGAATAACCTGTCATCAGGGGTCACTGTAAAAGCCTGTAT
>JAFIFB010000123.1 GCA_020832285.1 Balneolaceae bacterium | reverse complement strand
TAGTGTCCTGTCAACTGTAAAAGTGTGAGAGAGTCATCAGACGAGTCGATCCGGGATCATCCCAATCATCTACATTGGCATATTTTTTGAAAAACTCGTCAGATGACTTAACCCGACGTTTTATCTTTGACATAACACTAGGTCTGATCGAGAGCAGATTCCAAAACACGGATGGTTTCTTTTATGAACTTTTCCTTAGAGAATTTTTTACTCCTGTCCAGGCCTTTTTCTTTAAGTTCCTTTCTCAGAGAGGCACTAGAATGAACCTTTTTGAGTGCATTCAGCATTTCATCAGGATCCGTTGGATCGATTAAGAGTGCGGCATCTCCGGCCACCTCGGGAATAGATGTCAGGTTTGAGGTGATGACGGGACATCCGTTGCTCATTGCTTCCAGCACAGGAAGGCCAAAACCTTCATAGAGGGAAGGATAGACAAGACATAAAGCATGCTGATAAAGAGTATTCAGTTGTTGGTCATCAACATTTTCGAATACAACAAAATTTTCAAAACAATTAAGTTTCCTGATAAAGTAGGTTTCCG
The DNA here is from genome assembly GCA_020832285.1 of Balneolaceae bacterium. GTDB lineage: Bacteria > Bacteroidota > Rhodothermia > Balneolales > Balneolaceae > Rhodohalobacter. The sequence goes on along the minus strand of JAFIFB010000123.1, from coordinate 3,685 downwards.
ATTCGGTGAGCGGGTAGGTTATTACCACCTTTAGCAGCGGATTCTCATCGAGATAGGAAGCAACTGCCTTAAACCAATCAAAGAAGTTTTTCCGGCCGTTCCTGGATCCTGCAAATAATAGATACTGCTCCGGTAAACCAGGAATATGAGATGTTGAAGATGGAAGAAAATTAGCAAGGTGAACGGTTTCTGTTTTTTCCGGCGGAATGGAGAACCTGCCGCAAAGGTCTGCTTTTGTATAATCGGAAACACACAATGTTTTTGTTGATTGGTGAGCGAGATAACCAATTCGTTCTGCATCGCCATGAGAAAAATCAAAATAAATTTGATTGCTGCCTAATCCTTTCATTGTGTCGTGAACAGTCATCACGTATGGTTTCAGGGGGAGATGTTTTAAAAATTCGATTTCGAAATTGAATGCAGTGATAAAGAGAATATCGTAATTTCCACTGCCCACCGTTTTGTGATATCGTGAAATGATTTTTTTTTGATGCATTCGGCTCAATACTCTTCCGGCTTTGCCAGGAATGGTGTTATAGAAATAGATCCTTTCAAGATCTGATAAAGGAATCTCGCACATTACATCAATACCCTGTTCGACCAGGCCCCTGTACAAAGAAAAATAATACCTCTGCATACCAGATTTACCTAAAAACAGAGCCTGTGGATCTAAAAGAATTTTCATACGCAGGCAGTTTTAATTTTTTGCATCAATAATAGCCATCAATATTGTGTTTATAAACCTTTATATTTCTTTTTGCTGCCAAAGTTAAAGCAGTTGATTTTTAAACCCATTCGTCTATTATTTTCTATGCGAAAAATTCCAAACAATTTTCATTTTGTATTTGGACTTAAAGAACAAAATGAGCCGTTCCATTTAATGTTCTATCTCTGCCTGAAATCCTGTTTGGAGGTAAACCGTCCGGATAAGATCTTTTTTTATTACAGCCATGAACCCTATGGCGTGTACTGGGAACTCATCAGGCCCCATCTTGAAATGGTGAAAGTATCGAAAGTAGATTTTTTAAAGAGCTTCGATCATCATAATCTGAGTGTTGAAAAGTACAGTTATGCTCACCATGCCGATTTTATACGTGTAGAAAAATTGATTGAACACGGCGGGATTTATGCGGATATGGATACTCTTTTTATACAAAAAATTCCAGACAGATTATTTGATAAACCGTATGTTTTGGGCCGTGAGCCGGATATCTGGTCTCAGACAACTGGCAAAATGGAAAAGTCTCTCTGCAATGCGTTGATTATGTCTCAGCAAGGGGCCTCTTTTGGAAAGCACTGGCTTAAAGAAATGCCCGGCTTCTACGATGGCACCTGGAGTAACCATTCAACAGTCTTACCACAAAAGCTGAGTGAGCAATATCCTGATGAGATTCATATCGAACCGCAGCGCAGTTTCTATCATTTTTCTTATTCGAAAGAAGATCTTCAGAAACTATTTATGGATTGTACCGATAATATTGAGGACGTCTATTCCATCCACTTGTGGAACCATCTTTGGTTCTCCCGGCTAAAGAATGATTACAGTTCGTTTCACGGGGGGAAGTTAAACTACAGCTATATTCTGCAAGCAGAATCCACCTATGCCAAACTTGCCCGCCCTTTTTTACCGGACGAGGACACACTAAAGCAAACCCCAACCGGAATAGGGATATTAGAGGCGGCTGCAAAAACCTCCAGAAAGGTTAAACAAGAACTGGAATTTCTTCAAAAGAGAGTCATTCGAAAATTAAAGAAATTTTCTGCATGAGATGCCTTCACCATGACGGTTATGCCGAAGAGATAAAATGAAAAAGAAGAAGCTGCTGTTTATCACTCCGGTAAATCCGCTTGCCAAAAGCAGAGGGCGCAATTTAAGGGCATATTCCTGGGTTCACCACCTGATAAAAAAATATGAAGTCACCATTCTTTGTACATCGGTTTCGGGTGAATTTTATCAAACCGATGAAAAAAAGCAGGTTTCGGATATACCGGTCCATTATTACAGGAAAAAACTGGGGTTTTTACGTCGCATCTTCAATCTCTTATTACTTAAACCGACCGCCTGGAACTCTGTTACCGGAAGCTTCAAAAAGTGGATAGGTCAGGAGAAAATTGGTCAGTATGATGTTGTTTTATGTTTTCGACTTGTAAACATTCCGGCAGGGTTCTTTCTGTTTAGACAACTGAACTGCAGTGAACTTTGGCTGGATCTGGATGAAGTGGATTCGGATGTGAAAAGGCAGATTTCGACTCTTCAGTTTTGTAATGGAGATATCAGGCAGGCGATGAGGATGCGGCTGGAATCGCAACTCTACAGAGTTCAGGAGTGGCTGAATCTGAACCGGTTTCAAAAAATATTTGTAACGACGGCTGCAGAAAAACAGAAGCTTCGAAAAATATACAGCATCGAAAAAAGTGAGATTTTTGAAAATAAATTAGCTATACGCCGAACCGATTGTAAAAACCCCGGGCGACCTTTCCGCTTTCTGTTTGTGGGTAACAGCGGTTATTATCCCAATTACGATGCCATATCGTTTATCGCTGATGAAGTCATTCCATCTGTCAGGGAAAAAACGACTATACCATTTAAATGTACGATTCTTGGGGGTGGCGACAATAACAAGCTTTTGGAAAAGGTGCGTTCTGCAGACGAGATTGAATACATTTATGACCTGGACGACCTAACTGAGTTATATGATAATACAGATGCAGTACTGATTCCGCTGAGAGCAGGAGGCGGCAGCAGTTTTAAACTGATTGAGGCGATGAGCTTCTCAAAGCCCATAGTGGCCACACCGGTGGGAGTGCGAGGATTTAATCTTAATCCGGACCAAGAGGTGCTAATCGGAACAACAGCTGATGAACTTGCCGAACAGTGCTGCAAATTAATGGAAAATACAGATCTGTTTAGGAAACTCTCCCGCAACGGACAGAAATGGTTTATTGAACATAATTCATTTGAACCGGTTTTTTAGACAAGATTAGGGGCTTCCGCTGACAGTTGATCCTATCCACTCGGACCCATCCCCCGGCCCCTATTCCGCAAAAACACGGCACAAGTTAGTGTTTTTCTAATCCCGACCATTCGGGGGAAGGGGTGACTTTTTGCAGGGTTTATGGATAGATTACTAAATTTAAAAGTCCCTCCTTGTTTCGCTGGTGCTTTTCCAGTGGAATAAGGGGCTGGGTTTGGATTGATGGCCGTGGGGATTCGATTGGGGTGGATTCCCTCGTCTGTCCAGTGCAGTTCTGGACTGACGAATGTGAAGGCTATGGCCTGGATTTCAGGTAGGGATTTCCCCAACGGGATGCCTTTGGCAAGGGTGGGTCTGAAAGTGGTTCTGTCACATCTGAAATAGTGTTGTCCGCCCTACTACTTTACCCACTACGTTATCTATTAGGCTAAAGCTTCGAAGATCAGGAAAACTTCGTAGAGCAGGGTTTTTATGCGGCCGGTTTGGAACACTTCTATCCAGATTCTTGTCCCTTTGAGGCTTAAAAATTAAGACTGAACCGTCTCAATACTTGATACTTATATCTGAAATCATTACTGTCCAAAACGTTTTAGAGTCCATTAGAAATCTTCGTTTCTGTTCATTTATAATAGATTAAATTGTAGTCCGATAATGGATCCCCCCTACTTTTTCTCGCAGAGGTACGCAGATGTTTTCGCTGAGTCTCGCTG
>JAFIFB010000109.1 GCA_020832285.1 Balneolaceae bacterium | reverse complement strand
GCGGCACCCTTTTCCCAAAGGGATCCCCGTGGGGTAATGGTCCATCACACTCATTGACTGTAATCAAAGATCCGGCCGGTATAAAATGCTGCCATAGCGTCGCTGAAAACACCCTGTTCCCGCCAACCGATTCAAGGCCGGTTAAAATTTATCTAAAACGATTTCCACGTATTTAAATTCATAGATTAATATTTACACTATTCTTATTTGGTTTATATTTTATACTAAAATATCGGAGTAACTTTTCATTTTAAAATTGCAGCCACTACATCGCCATTTTCAGGAAATTGAGTTTTAAAAACAGAATCATTCCGTACTCATCCGAATCAGGTGATGATAGAAATCAATTGCTCCTTCATAGTCTTCAACCCTGACCCTTTCATTGGTTCCGTGAATCATTTCCATTCCGCGAACACTCATCATAAATGGAGTAAAGCGATATACCTGATCGGTTAAAGTGGTAAAATATCTTGAATCGGTTGCGGCCATAACAAGGTAAGGGGCAACATACACATCCTGGAATCGGTCCATGATGGTCTGTTGAAGAATTCTGTAGGCTGATCCGTCAATACCGGACACCGGTGAAGGAGAAATCTGAAATGATGCATATTCACGGATAGTGATTTTATCATTGTCAATTACATTTTCCACATGCTCTTTTACGGTTTCAAAGGAGTCCCCCGGTAAAATTCTGAAATTAACCACAGCCCTGGCTTCATTTGGAAGTACATTATCTTTCACACCACTACGAAACATCGTAGGCGCAATGGTTGTCCGAACCATAGCAGCGGTACCGGAGTCTGACAGAAGCGCCCGTTTGAGCAATCCACTGGTTGCCCGGCGGTTTCCGTATATCAGACGAAAAGTAAACGGGAATTTGGAAGCGACCGAATCGAACATTTTTTCTGCTGTACCCTCCAGTCTGGCTGAAAACTGGTTTTGATGCAGTTTAACAATTGCCTTACTCAATTCCGAGATAGCCATCTCCTGTGGCGGAATGGATGAATGACCTCCTGGTGTCCTGGCAATCAGTTCAAGTGAGATGTACCCTTTTTCAGCAATTCCAACCAGAGCCGAAGGTTTATCAAGAGGCAGGGCATCTGTAAGAACAGCGCCTCCTTCATCCAAAACAAAATAAAGGTTTTCGTTGCGATCCTGAAGATACCTGGCTACTTCACGGGCACCATCCCTCCCACCGATCTCTTCATCGTGGCCAAACATAAAATAGATCCCGCGCTGAGGCTGGTAGGCGTTAGTCAGCAAATATTCCGTCGTCTCCAGAATCCACATCACATTGATTTTATTGTCAATAGCTCCCCTCCCCCAGATGTATCCATCAGCAACCCGGCCCGAAAACGGCTCGTAGGTCCAGCCGTCGATATCGGTGGAATCAACAGGCACCACATCGTAGTGCCCCATCAGCATAATCGGATCCAGTGACGGATCGCTACCCTCCCAATAATAGAGAGGAGTAAGCTCCCCGAACAGGGTTCTTTCCAGAGTATCGTGCACAAGCGGAAATTCTTCCTCAATAAAATCGAGAAAAGCCAAAAACTCAGAGGTATCCCTCTCTATTTCGTCACTGCTGAGAGTTTGAAACTGAAGAGATCGTGAAAACCGGTCGATCATAGCGTCCCGGTCCCAATCTTCCACAATCATCAATTCTCCCGGTTCGATCTGTGTATGCCCCAACCGAAAGGTATTCACAAGCAGAATTACAGCAAGTGTTAAAAAGACACCCAGGAGTACAAGCAGAATTTTTTTAAACGTTTTCATAGAGATGAATTCTATTATTTAAACAGTATTTTATCAAATTTTTTATCGGAAATGCTTTTCTGCCATCATGTTCAGTCCCAGAACATAGAGACAGGAGTTAACTCAAGTTCGCAAAATGGTGAAGTTATGGCTGCAAAATAAGTTTTATTTGAAAGTGAAAGTAATAGTTCATGTACAAAAATTGGTTTAGTTGTTTTCTGGATGCTGGATGCTGGATGCTGTGTCTTAACAAATTGACATGTCACAAGCGTCTCGCTTGTAACACCCTTTTGTGTCTCGATACTCGATACTCAGATAGAATTGACCATAAAACCTCCGATTCAAATCGATGTTTTTCACAAATCGATCCGGAGGTTATTGGGTTGTGGGCGTCCTATTTCCCCCGGTTTCCGCAAAAGCGCTCCACCCGGGGCTACTGACATGCCGCCCGCTTTGGGGCTGATTCAGGGGTAGTTCCCAAATTTAGTGCAATGGGTTGGATTTTGCCATAAAATCGAAAATCGCTCAAGCGGAATTTTTTTTCTGCATTAAAGTCAGCCTTTTTTCAACTTTTTCTCACTTTTTAGTTTTGTCTTATGGGCCTCAATTAACAGGCGAACTTCAATTGTGAAAAACTCAATTAACGAAAATAGCCGTAGGAAAAAATCACTGGCAGCATCGCCAGCAGGCAGGGAATGTTGACGATATAGACATTAAAATAGGCGCCGTTCACTAAACAGACCAGCGAATCGGCCAGAAACCAGACAAGAAAGGGAATCACAACCGCAAAATAGCCCCATTTTTCCCGTTTTGAAAAGGCAAAGGTTGCGATAAAAAACTGCATCAGAAAATAACCTGCGCAGGTTGCACCCAGCGGCCCCAGAAGAAACCGGAATGTCACAGCTGCTTCATCGGGCAGAACATCTGTTTGCCAAAAATTCTGAGCCATCGCTCTTTCGTATATTCCAAGCGGATCAAATGTACCCGCCAATGCCCAGTAGAGACCGAAAATTGAGAAAAAAAGGCTGGCACCCTGAACATACCTCACTAAATAATAAAAACGGTCCGGTTTTTGATTCATTATTCATCCCCCAAAAAAGTGTTAATTCGAATATGGAAGTGATTATTTTTCAATTTATTTTATCGATCAAATCTAAAAAAAGCATTCTATAAATTAAATATGGACTTGCCCTTAATACAGCAGATGGTGATTCTCACACAAGTAAAGTTTGGCCTGATAACTGGTGCCAGCTAAAGATGGCTTGATCAGCCGTGAGACAATCATTCAAAAATCTATTCAACCACTTTTAGTCAGAATAACTATCACAATAATCAGAATTTTTTGAAAATTTCTAATGGTTTATTGTTTTTTCAGGCATCTCATTATGTAACTGTGCGGTAATAGTTGAAAGAAAATCAAGCGAACTGCGGCGGTCAACAGCCCGGGGCTGATCGGTGTAGCGCACTGCAAGAGCACTTTCCACCAGGTTCCGAAAATAGAATCTGTCCTGGAGCAGGTACCACTCCCCGCCAGCCCGCTTCGATACCATTGCACCATGATACAGAAACATGAGGCACCGGCATCCGTTCAGAACTGCATTGGCTCCAAAGGGATCGTGCAGCGAATGAAAAAGATGCTCCTTTCCCCATTCCATCTCTGCAAGAAGAGCTTTCAATATCATTTCTTTTTCCTGCGGGATGAAATATTCATTGGGGTACGGTCCGTATAATCTTCGTCCTGCCTGACGCGTCACTTCAAAATGGAGTACAAAATCGGAATGTGTTGCCTTGAATTGAACCTCATCTCCGGTTTCATTTCCGGTCATCAGATCCATCTCAAAAGCAGGCCTTGGCGAAAGCTGCTGAACTGCATCTTCCGTAACAACACTAAACTCAAGGGCTTTGCCGAGGCACGGAAGCTTTCGGGCTGATATTATCCCCTGCACCTGCTGTAATACCTGAATCGGTAGTTCATTCTTTGTTACAGCCAGAAGATCGAGATCGCTTTGATCTTTAGAAAAATCATCGAAGGCGAGTGAACCGTACAGATACATCCCTGCCAGATGATGATTCAGAACCATCTGAACCCGGCGGGTTACTTCCACGGTATATTTGAGATGGTCTTCCATAACCTGCTATAAGTGATTCAGGTCGGTGGTTTCCACCAGCATCAGGGCTTTCGCGAATAACAGCATAATCTCGCTGTTTGCTAATGATTTTTTATGATGTTCCCTGCTTTCCCAAAGCTCAAAGGTGTTGATCATCTCCCGGTTTTCCGCTTCACGATTGACAAGGTAGAGAATATTGCCATTTAAGGTCTGAATTCGTTCAGCGGCTTCCTTCAGGATCAGGAACAGTTCTTCGGCGTGGCCTTTTCTGGCTTTAATTCTGCCTGACCGAATATGAATATCTTTGGTCGATCTGCTTTTTAATCGTTTTTTTAACTGAGTACTATTCATTTTTAATTTGTGTTTTTAATGAAATTGATACCTTCTAAACTTCTGCAGGAGCTCTCTTACGGGACAACATGCTCAATGAATGCTGAAGTGATTTAGTTTTGCTAAAAAGCCGTAGAACCAGCAGGAATTCACATCAATCCGGATGCTTCCATTCACAAAAATATCTTTGATGTTTAAATGTATATTTTATTTGAATTTCAGATTCATTCCGCAGCGGTCAGAACATACCCGCTTCAACCATTTACGCTGTAAAAGGTCAAAACGCTACAAATTATTTCTCATCTCCAATAATTTAAGTTCACAACAGACAAATACAGGTTGCTTAATTATGCAAGTAACTCTTTTGATATTGACATTTCATAGCTCAGTTTGATTCACAGATGAAAAAAATGCTTTTATTTGGTTCCGGTACATTCCTAAAAAATATATTTACCCGCTGGCTGAAGAGTCATGGATACGAATTGGAAACTTCTGCAGATGAAATGATTTCTTCCAAAATGTCGTCCAGGAATTAAATAGAAAGTAAAATTATACAGGTCCTGTTTGTACGCTGAGTGTAGCGATGCAAATCATTCAGGCCGATATAATCTTGTTCCTGTTTTTACCTACGTGTGACTATGTTTGTTTTTTTCACCATAATACTAAAAAAGGAAAGGCATTTATACACAACCGTTCAGCCTTCGATCTGCCCGTTCATCATTTATTAAGAAAGGTACTGCACTAAAAATTATTTCCCGGAGACGCAATTGCAATGGCTGCCAACAACTAAACCAAATTTCTCACAGTAAATATACTAAACAAAGTGTAAAGTTTTAATATATAGTACTTTATGACACAAATTTGGGATATTCAAATGAAACACCCTGTTTTTCTGCGACATTTACCCCTCAACTTCATTGAATCTAAAATAGCTCTCCTTCGCATAAAGCTACGGAGAGCAAGCGTGCAAAGTACTTCTCCTGCCCTACGAAGCTTTAGCGTAGTAGGGCCTTGTTGAGGAAAAAATCTCTTGGTGAAAAATCCGGGCTAATATCTGATGATATAAAATATTTATAAATTAATTTGGCATTATTACCAGCAACAGTAAAAAGAAAGAGTGATCAAATCGTCAGCGAGCTATGATCAAAAGACTTCCTGGACAGGTGTGTATTCCATATCAAATGCTCTGGCAACATCCTTATACACGATCTTCCCGCTGGCTATGTTGAGGCCCATCTTCAGCTCCGGGTCTTCTTTCATTGCTTTTCTCCAGCCTTTATTGGCTATTTGCACGGCGTATGGCAGAGTAACGTTGGTAAGCCCGAGAGTTGAAGTAAAAGGGACGGCTCCCGGCATGTTTGCAACACAGTAATGTACAACATCATCGATAATGTAGATAGGGTCTGCATGTGTAGTTGGTTTGGAAGTTTCGAAGCACCCCCCCTGATCGATGGCTACATCAACCATTACGGTCCCGGGACGCATCAGGCTGAGCATCTCCCGGCTGATGAGATTTGGTGCTTTTGCACCGGGGATCAGAACAGCACCTATCACAAGATCCGTTTGAGGCAGAAGATTTCGAATAGCACCTTCCGAAGAATAGATTGTCTGTACATTTTTAGGCATCACATCATCCAGGTACCGTAGTCTCTGAATGTTAAGATCCAATATTGTGGTATTCGCACCCATGCCCGCTGCAACTTTAGCTGAATTGATGCCGACAATTCCGCCTCCCAGGACCATTACATTTGCGGGAGGCACACCGGGAATTCCTCCCATCAGCACACCGCGTCCACCGGTTGGTTTTTCCAGATACTTTGCCCCTTCCTGGGTAGCCATCCTTCCGGCCACCTCGCTCATTGGTACCAATAGAGGCAGTGTACCGTCTGCTTTTTCAACAGTTTCATATGCAATAGCAACACACTTAGAATCGGCAACCGCTTCGGTGAGTTCTCTGCTGGCAGCAAAATGAAAATAGGTGAAAATAATCTGTCCTTTCCTCATTTTGGGGTATTCTTCGGCAATGGGTTCTTTTACTTTCATAATCATATCCGCCATAGACCAAATTTCATCCGGATTATCTACGATGTTTGCACCCCGTTCAATATACATCTCATCGGTGAATCCGCTCCCGATTCCTGCCCCCTTTTGTACGTGCACTTTATGTCCGCTTCTTATAAACTGCAACACTCCCCCTGGCTGAAGTGATACTCTGTTCTCATGTGTTTTAATCTCTTTGGGTACTCCGATGATCATATCTGTTGTCCTTGTAGATTGGAATTATTTATTAATCGTAAAGTACCAAACTTTGTTGAAAAAGTTGAAACGTTAGGTTTTTACACTCGCTTGTTCTCTGTTAAGTTTGTGCATATATCCGAAATTAAATAGATAGAAATGATTTTTCACTGGGTTTTGTGGCTTTAAGTGAATTTTTTCAGTGCAAATCCATTTCCCTTTTGAAGATATACATTGTTATGTCGTATATTTAAAGTCTTGTGAAAAAATGATGCCTCGGTGGCGGAATTGGTAGACGCGTTGGACTTAAAATCCAATTGGTATTACAATGCCAGTGCCGGTTCGAGCCCGGCCCGAGGTACTCTAAACCCCTGTAGTTCAAAGTTTTACGAATTGCAGGGGTTTTAATTTACAAGTATTCACGATTATAAATCTCTATTCACCACTGGGGATAAGTTGTGGACAAGTTCTATAATCAGCAATTCCATTCTCACTCCAAACTTATCTACACTATTTACCCATACTTTGTGCATTAATCAGCATTCTGATCACCTATGATAAAATTCCGGTTAAATGACGCAAAAACAGTCCCGCCCGCTGTCCGGATCATTTGAAGATCTCAAAATTGAATCATAATATACTTTTTATCAAAGACTTACACTTCTGCTAACACATCTACTATGACCACCGATCGAAACGATACCCGTTAAACGAAATCCTGGATAGAACAAGAACTGCTAATGGAATCTCACTATACATTCCTGTTCAAAAACCTTACACAAATATCAGGAGATGGAGGATACTTTTTAACCATCCGAATTAAATATATTGAATCTGCATATCTATTATTTTCTTAATCAAAGTTAGTAAAGTATATACTGCCCGGCAGCTGAATTGAAAATGAAATTATACAGCCATGAGATCAATCGTTTTTGCCTTTCTCCTTATTCACGGGTGCATCCACCTGATGGGTTTCGTCAAAGCGTTTGGACTGGCAGAGGTCAGTGAGCTGACCCTGCCCATCAGTCGAACCTGGGGATTACTCTGGCTGGCTGCAGCACTCATACTTGTAATCGCCGGGGTTTTATGGCTGCTGAAGCTGGATTCCTGGTGGATCGCAGCCACAATTGGAATCATCCTCTCGCAAATCCTTGTCATTGTCTACTGGCAGGATGCCCGTTTTGGCACCATACCGAATTTGATCATCCTGACTGTCTTGGTTGCCGGTTTTCTGCGCCACTCACCCCCGCATCCCATCTCCATAGCTGAACCCGCTCCTTTTGAGGAGCGATACGGAGACGAAGGCACCGGGCAAAGTGCTCACATTTTCAGTCCGTTTCAGATCGATATTGACCCCATGGAGCGTTTGCTTCTGATCAATTTCGAAAATGACCCCGATTCGCTCTACGTGGGTTTTGAACCGCAGGCGTTTGACGACGATATCAATGGCACCGGAATCCTGGTGATTGGCTGGCGAACCGATGGCAAGATTGATGTCTACCACCAGCCTGGCTTGTACCCTGATCCCGAAAAGTTTGACATTGCGGGCAAGGGGCTGGCAAATATGCTGGAAAGAGAGATGGATGGCGCTATTTTTGAGATTACTGAGAGAGGAGCACAGGCACAGATCACATTTCCGGATCTGAATGGACGCATGATTAAGCTGCACCTGGAAGAGAGAAGCACCAGAACCCGGAAACCGTTCGGATTGCTGGCACCCATGGGTCAGGCGGCAGAACAACCCTCAGCCATGCCGCTGGTACTGCTTCATGACTTTTACTTTGTGCTTCGAAGTGATACAGACTTGAGTGTGAAAATTGGAGACCGTTATCACGAGCCTGACTCTTTTCCCCTGCCGCTCGATTTTTCCAGGATCCAGTTTGCACGATACAGCCCCGATCCGCTCATAGCCATGCTGAACCCGGCATTTGACGGAGAACTTCATCCCATGGATGAACCGGTCAATAACACGGTTACTTTGGGTGAAACCCGGTATGAGCTGACGATGAACGGGCCCGTTTATGAAATCCAAAGTTTCTACCGAGAATACAAAAACCGGGAATTGAACGTGACCTTCTCTCCTGCTTTCCCAAATGTTGGTGACCTGAGGGCCGGAGCCGAAGCATCCGGGATCTTTGAAATCGCCGGTGATCCCACTACCGGTTTTATCCGGGGTGAGTACAGCGTTCAAAACACAGATGGGCAGATCAGTATCGAGCTCATTCCATCCGGCGGATGGATCCCCAACGAACCCAAACTCACCCTGCGATTTCTCTACCGGATCGTACCCATGTTCAAAGAGTGGCCAACCACGTACCGCTGGACGGCGAACCTGCAGAGAACCGGTGAGAATCCATTCATGATGAAATCATCCTGGAAGCGAATGTATGATGATCAATCTGAAGGCACACCTTAAATGGAGGGACTGGAAACATATCTCGCTATCTGGATCGGAAGTAATATTGCCGGTATCCTGATTCTGTTGTCGGCATTAAAGGCTGCAAAACTGGCCCGTTTCCTGTTTACACTGCTCTTTGGCTGGGCATTCTATATAAACTTCACCACCGCACATTCAACTCCGGAAGTTTACCTGGAGTATGCAGGCATGTCGATCTCCCTCTATAGCAATTTTATCGAGGGATGGTTCAGTGAAAATATCACAATCATGGTGTCTGTGATCGCAGTCTGCCAGGGACTGATTGCTGTGGGTATGGTATTGAAAGGCTTTTGGGTGAAGCTGGCTTGTGCCGGTGCCATCCTATTTTTAACCGCAATCATTCCGCTTGGAGTAGGTGCCGGTTTCCCGTTTTCGATAACGGTGATATTTGCCGCGTACTTTATTCTGAAAAGAGATGATTTTGAATATCTATGGCGCTTCAATCATCCATTCAAAAAAAGACAGATCAAAATGATGGAGCCTGAATAATATGAGAACATCAAAAAACAAGGATAAACCGCTCATACTCTTCTTCGTTATGGCCTTCGGGCTGGCATGGATACTGATGAGTCTGCCGGTTGCACAACATTACGGATTGCTTGCGGAAGAACTGCCGCTGGAACTTTTGCTCATCATAGGATCGTGGGTCCCCAATATCGCGGCTTTTATTGTCATCGGATTCGTAATCAAACGAAAAGGCGGAGTCAAAAATCTGCTTTTGGGCTGGACGAAGTGGAAAATGCATCCCGGCTGGTATTTTCTGGCTTTCTCTCCTGTTTTGTTCGGGTTCATCGTCATTGGCCTCTATTCTGTGATCTATAGCTATTCACCTTCAACCGGGCTGTTTGCGGAACCTGCTGAATTCCTGGGACTTCTGGTATTGATAACAATCACCGGTGCTATGGGTGAAGAGCTGGGCTGGAGGGGGTTCGCGCTTCCAAGGCTGCAATTAAAAATGAGTGCACTTAAGGCAAGTGTCATTCTTGGGATATTATGGTCGCTCTGGCATTTGCCTCTCTGGTTTGCAGGTTTGGGATTTGAAACCATTCCATTCTGGGCATACATGCTGATCGGCATCTCCTTTTCTATTTTGATCACCGCAGCGTGTAACAGCACAAACGGAAGCCTGGTTGCAGCCAGCCTGTTTCACCTGTTTCTGAATGTCTCCGTAAATATGATCGAAAACGAAGCCATGCCTCTGTTATCTGCTGTTTTTGTACTTGCAGCAGTCATTGCAGTGGTTCTTTTTAGCAAAGAGAAGCTATCCAGAGTGAAAACATTACCCATCGACAATGAGAATCAGACATGGATTCAAACAACTTAAATGGATCAAATTACCAATTGATAATCACCGAATAAATTTTGTTCAGTTCAATGAGTCAAATGTAATGCCAATAATCAGGGAAGTGTGTTGTCAAAATATATGAAAAGTAGCACTTTAGTATCACTATGAAAACTGAACTTGTTACAACTCTTAAACGACACGCCACAAAACTCCTGAAAGAACTCAGGGAAAAAAAAGAACCCGTGTTGATCACAGAGCACGGTAAGCCGTCAGCTTATCTGGTAGATGTAGATCATTTTGAACAGATCCAGAAAAAATTAAAACTTCTGGAAGGCCTGGCAAGGGGCGAGAAAGCAATTCTTGAAGATCGGGTCGTATCACATGCTAATGCCAAAAAGCGCATGGCGCGATGGCTCGAATAATCTGGACCGAACCTGCACTTCAGAAGCTGGATGAAATTGCCGATTATATTTCATTGCACAATCCGGCAGCAGCTAAAAAATTGGTGCGTAAGTTTTTCAAACGGGCAGATAACTTAGCTCATCATCCAAAAAGTGGTAAACATATGAGTGTGAGAGAGTCATCAGATGACTTAACCCGACGTTTTATCTTTGACATAACACTAGTGTCGTGTAAAATGTAAAAGTGTGAGAGAGTCATAAGACGAGTCGATCCGGGTTCATCCCAATCATCTACATTTGTTTTATTTTTTTGGTATTACCCCGGTTCTTTTCGTTTTATGTCTCTCTCACACTTTAACTTTTAACACGTCACTAGTGTTATGTCAAATATAAAACGTCGGGTTAAGTCATCTGATGACTCT
>JAFIFB010000108.1 GCA_020832285.1 Balneolaceae bacterium | reverse complement strand
GGACGATGCTCCATGCTAAATAATTTTTTGGTATTTAAATATTAATTATGAACAAAGAAAAAACAAACAAACCTTTACCCGTATCCCGTATCCCGTATCCCTTTTAAATGAAACTTATTTTGTAGCCACTACATCGCTATTTTTCGGAATTTGAGTTATGCCAGATACGATACTACATGCATATCACGGAACAATTTTGAGATGCCTAAGTATCAAAAAATAAAATCCTGAAAGCTATGGAAAGAAATTACGAAACTCACTGGAAAGGGAACTGGATTTTCACACTTCCGTTTATTCTTCTGTTGCTCTATCTTTTTCTTTAAATGATTGCAGTAGATAAGTTAGTGCTGTTATCAACCTTTGGTAAAATGACGATTTAACTGTACAAATCAAACAGTATATACTAAGTGGTGCCGGTATTAGATTCTGTCGATAATCCAGTTTGGTGTTAGCTTGATCAGCCAGGCGATCAGTCTCCAGCGGCGGGTTACATAAGAGTAGGATTTTTTCTTCTCAATATCGGTGAGCATCTGTTTAACGGCTTTGTCCGTATCGGCCACCCAAAACATTCCCCGTTTCCCTTCTGTCATTTCACTTTCTACAAAGCCCGGTTTTACATCTGTGATCGTGATATTATAATTAGCGGAGTTGCAGCGCTGCCGGTATGCCTGCATGTAAGTCGAAATAAATGCTTTCGATGCAGAGTAGGGAGCAGCACGAGAAGATCCGAAAAGCCCGGCGATTGAGGAAACACCAACAATGTGTCCATTTCCCCGATCGCGAAAATATTGAAATGCCTCTCCAAAAAGCTGTACAAAACCGCTGATGTTCACATCGATGATTTCCAGTTCCATGGAAGTAATGGAAGCAGCAGGATAGTTGGAAATACCGGCATTCAGTACAATGATATCCATACCTCCCATTTCTTCGATAAGGGAGTGCAGCTGAGAAGTGGCTTCTGTTTTTTTTACCACATCCATCCTGCGGAAGTAAAACTGATCCCCGAGCTCCTGCTGAAGTAATTCCAGCCGCTCAATACGCCGTCCGGTTCCGCCCACTTGATAACCTTTGGCAACAGCCTGCCTTGCGAGCGACTCCCCGATTCCCGAGGTCGCCCCGATGATGATCATCCTTTTTTTCAAAACCGAACTCTATCTGGATTCAATTTGAATGGGTTCCAATGCCGGGTATCGGTATTTCATGTATTCGTACCCACCGAACAGAACGGCAGAATAAATAACATTGCCGGCAAGAGTGTTGTGGAAGAATGGGATTGCGGCGACATAGCAGGCGATGAGCCCTTCAAGTGTAAGCGGGTACATCGGACTTGCCACCCAAACTCCAAAATTGCTCACAATGTAGAAAATTACAGACGCACCTACTGCACCGCCAAGTACACGGCCTATAGTGATTTTTTTGAGCAGGTAGTAACCAAGTATCACGATCATGGCGATACTTCCATATAAATAGAGCGCTCCGCCAGTGAACCATGTGAATCCATCGTAATAGGCCGTGTAAACAAGATTGTTCAGTAAAAGATCACTAATCCAGATTGCAGTGAGAGGGATGATCAGAGCCCATTTTTTATCGGAAAAGTAGGCCGCTCCAAAAAGTGCTATAGCCCCGATCGGGGTGAAATTGTAAGCATGTGGCAGAAGCCTCGACAAGGCTGCAAATACAATGAAGCCGATAATGATGTAGATCGCTTTTTTATTCATAGGTCTCTTTAGACTTTGGTTTATCGTGTAAATATAAGGGATGATGAGCAAAAGTGTGAGCAGAATTCTGAACTGATGATTATTGCTTGATCCACTTCTTGCCGACAAAAAGGGTGAATTAGAAAATCAATAAAAACAGTACAAATAATAGTAAAATAAGCATACTGACCCAGGTAAATGTAAACCAGGGAAATTTCCATTTTGGTTCTTCCCCCAGCTGATGGTAGAGGTAATTTCGGAGAAGCTCGGTGTTTTTGGTATTTGCTTTGTAGATGGCATCGAATGCATCTCCAATAACGGGCAGCAGCCCGCCAATGAATTCGATTAGCATATTGCGAATCATTTTCCGCTGTATCTTACCGCTTGCCCCTATTTTTCTCGCTTCATACAGAACATATAGGGAAAGAATGAGTCCGGCAAAATCTCCTGCCACGGGAATCAACCCAATAAGCGGACTCAATCCAAACCGAAAGTTGGTAAATGGAATCCGAAAATTGCTGTCAGTGTAATAGCTGAAACGGTCAAGGCGGTTAAGTGTGCGTTTGTGATCTGACTTGGAGAATGAGGTCAAAGTAATTGGGTCTTAAACAGAACATAGAATAATTAATATACGACTATTGTTAAGTCAAATATCAAATATCGGTCAAAACCTGGCAGCGCCCCTCGGGGCATCTACTAGATCTGACAGTGTTGGATTTTGTGCGTAAACCTTTACCCAAAGTTACCGACGCTGACATCCCGACGGCTCGGGACGGAAAAGCACCGGGAATGCTGTCAGGTCTAACCCGTCACTCTAAGATTGACATGACATTATTGAACACCATATTGGCAAAATCTAAGAATAATTTGTTATAGAAGGCTTCTTTTATTATAAATCTTTCCCTTAATTATCATGAACTTGAATGTTCATAGTAAAACCGCTTATTTAGGCTAAATATTTATTAAAAAATATAAAATAATAACTTATGATAAGGTTGCTGATTAAAATGGTTCTTGGGGTGTTATTTACAGTGTTGGCATGTACGGCACAATCTCAAACGTATAATGTATTGTATGTTACGGGAGGAGGGCATCACGATTATGAAGAACAGGAAGAGGTATTGAGAAACAAATTGAGTGAACGACTGAATCTGGTATGGGAAACTGACTTTACAGCCGGTCAGGACCGAAATGATTATCGATTGGCCCGTTTTGATGATCCGGACTGGATTGAAGGATATGATGCTGTGATCTATAATATCTGTTTTGCCGATGTGACGGATAATGATTATATCGAGCGGATTACAGAGGCTCATTACGATTCCGGTGCAGCAGCTGTTGTTTTGCACTGCGTCATGCATACGTTTCGGGATGCTGAAACTGCAAAATGGGATAAATTGATCGGTTTGGAAACTTACCACCACGAGCGTCAGCAACGAACATTTAAAATCGAACCAATTAACCGCTATCATCGGGTTATGAAGGACTTTCCGGATGTGGCCTGGGTACAGCCAATGGATGAGCTTTATATTGTTACAAGAACCTATGATAATCTAATACCTCTGACCGAAGCATATGGGCCGGAAACTGAAAAATGGCATCCGGTTATGTGGCTGAACACCTATGGAAATGCCAGGGTAGTGGGTACTGCGGCAGGGCATAATACAGAGGTTATGCAAGATGATGTTTACATTGATTTTCTAGTCAATGGCCTGAAGTGGGCACTTGACTGAAATCCGGGAAATTCTGGACAGATATAACCTTCGCTGCTGTGGCAGTCATGTAATGTTGGATGTACTTCGTGAAGATTCGTTTGAAGAGGCCATCGAACTAAATCAGGAACTTGGAAATCAATATTTCATAATACGGTGGATTCCGGAGGGTGATCGCGATGACCGCGAATCGTTTATGCGGACCATTGATGAGTACAACGAGACAACCGAACGTCTTGTTGCTTACGATATGCGATTGGGATACCACAATCACGATTATATTTTTGAACAATTTGACGGGGAGTATTTGTGGGATATTCTTGCTGAAAACACACATAACCGTTTTATACTCCAGCTCGATACCGGTCATACAGCACTAATGGGCCAGAATCCAGTTGAACTTATTTACCGCCATCCCGGCCGAACAGCATCCATTCACGCGAAGGCATATTCAACCGTAAATGAAGAAGCTGTGATAGGTGAAGATCAGCTCGACTGGCCCGGCATCATCGAAGCCTCAGAAGAAGTTGGCGGTATTTAATGGTATATACTGGAATATGAGATCGAAAATGTACCACCGCTTGAAGCACTGGAAGCCTGTATCAATAATTTCAGGGAGTATCAGCGGGGCTAATTTAATTGGATAGAGTAAGTGGTGAATACTGAAGAGATCAAATTTTCAGATGCACAAATTTTCAAAAACCAACACAAATTAATTGTATCAGGTTAAAATTTGTGTTTCATTTCAGGGAAACGACTCCTTAATATTTATATAAATCGAATTTTATAATGATTCCATCCATTAGAAAAATCCTCTCTTTTTGCCTGTTCTGCATTCTTTTTTCCGGTTATATTTTCCTGAATGGCTGCGATGAAGCCGAACGTGAATATGATGATTCTGAACCTGCACTTTCGGTCGGCCATTATTTTACCGAGGAGGAAGGAGCTGAATTTCTTGCTCGTGTACGGGAAAAATATCAGGACTTGGATGAGTGGGAAAACCGGGCGGATCAGATCAGGCATCTTATTCTGAAAGGAACTGGACTCGAACAATTTCCCGAAAAGAATGACCTCAATCCGGTGATGGGAAACATACGAACTCACGACGGTTACACGGTTCAAAATGTAGCATTTGAAAGTCTGCCGGGTGTTTTTGTCACGGGCAGCCTGTACAGGCCGGTTAATGCGGAGGAAAAACTCCCTGGAATTTTAAGCCCTCACGGGCACTTTACAGATCCCGGCGATGTAGGCCGTTACCGGCCCGACGCCCAAAAACGGTTCGCAGCGATGGCACGGATGGGGGCTATTGTTTTTGCGTACGATATGGTGGGATACGGTCAGCTTGAGGAACTGGGCTGGGAGCATCGTCATCCTGAAGCTCTGAGGTTACAGTTGTGGAACAGCATTCGGGCAACAGATTTTCTAATTTCACTGGGCGCCGATCCTGATCGTATTGCTTCTACCGGTGCGTCAGGCGGTGGGAGCCAAACCTTTTTTCATGCCGCTGTGGACGACCGTGTTTCGGTATCTGTTCCCGTGGTGATGGTCTCAGCACATTTTTTCGGCGGCTGTGTTTGTGAAAGCGGAATGCCGATCCACAAAGAGGGTGACTTTCAAACCAACAATGTTGAAATTACTGCATTGGCTGCACCCCGGCCGCTCCTGCTCGTTTCGGTAGGCGGAGACTGGACCAAAAACACTCCTGAGATTGAATATCCGCATATTCGCCATATTTATGAGCTGTATGGTAGTGCTGAAAACGTTGAATACGTACATTTGCCTGATGAAAATCACGATTATGGAGAGAATAAACGGGCAGCCGTCTACCCATTTTTAGCCAAGCACCTGGGCCTTGACCTTTCAAAGGCGATCGATTCCAATGGAAACCTGCTTGAAGATGGCATTGCCATTGAAGAACAAAACGATCTCTATCCATTTGATGATGATCACCCGTTTCCTTCTCACGGTATCCGGCACAATGATGATGTGGTTTGGTAAGTCAGAAGGGAAGTTTAATTATCAGCGATTATTTCAGATGTTGATCGAACCAGTCAAATGCTTCATTCTGCATTACCACATTCAGGATATGATTGATGTCGTAAAAACGTCCGTCAAACTGATCGGCAACTCCTGCTTTTTGGTAAACGGAATCAATTTTTTCAACGGATTCTTTCATGCCATCTGACGGAAACAGGCCGTCACGACGGCATTGTTGTATCATCAGAGGTTTCGGGGCCATCATACTTACAACATCCGGGATATCGAGGTAACGGTGCAGGCCGGGCACAAAGTGGACCCAGGAATGAGTGTCTATATGATTTCTGAGCATTGGTTTAACAGTGGACATGAACCCGGAAACACACGCTGCTGAGATTCGTTCGTCCAATCCGGCCAAAAAAAGCGAACGCCATCCGCCAAATGAAACGCCAATACAACCAATTCTGTCAGGGTCCACATCAGGTCTTGTAATAAGATAATCCACCGTTCGCATATCGTCCCAGCTCACAATACCCGGCCATGTCATTCCGGTATAAATTAAAGATTTGACTAATGTGTTCGCTTTGGCCCGGCACCGACCGTTCAGATAGTTGATATCTTCTTCTGTATATGTTGAACGGTCCCAGCCATAGGAAAGGTCTTCATCCATCATAACACGGCGTTCTCCGAACATAAAGGCGTCGATTGTGATAACCACATAGCCTCTCCTTACCATTTCTGTAGTGGTAGGCCTTCCTTCATAGTTTACTTTATGATAGTCAATCATTCGCTGATCGTTGGGCTGCATGTCGATCACTTTCTCTTTACCGTATAGAAACATGCCTCCGTGAGAATGCAAATCCACGATGGCTGGTGCACGTCCGGTCAGATTTTTAGGGATATGGACATAAGCAGGCACCCGGAAATATTCTGAAGTGGAGAAAATTACTTTTTCACGGATATAATGATTGAATTCTTTCTGTTCAATTACTTCAGCATTGGGTGAAACAGGCCCGGGGCGATACCCATAAAGATCTAAAATTTTCTCTCTTCCGGCAGATTTAAAATCTTCAATATTTTGGAATTTTTCATTCAGAAAAGAATAAGGATAACTCATTCCCTCACTCAAATCCATGATTATGGGATAGAAAGAGCCCAAATCCGGGTTGCTTCTTTGTTGATCAGGGATCTTTTTTCCGGAATTGTCCAAAGAAGCATTGGTAATTGATTCTGAATTAGTCAAAGTGCTGCCCCAATTCATTGCAAAAGCAGCTGCACTTCCGGCTCCCATCATTTGAAGAAAACGACAGCGGTTTATCTCGTTCATGTTCATCACAATTCAGATTTGATACTATTGTATTGGTTCAGATGAACAGTACTCATTTTATCGTATTATAAAAACACTGCTCTCAAAAAAAGTAAGGCAAGAAGGGAACCCTGAAAAACAGAACAGTCAAGGATCTGATACTAAAAATCGCCAGGGATTTTTTGCATCCTCACCAGCATATTCCACCCCAATTCTGGGAGTACGGTTTATGGATGCTTCATCAATGTCAATTCCGCGATCTTCTATCCAGATTGGTGGCTGGCTGAGGGAAACAGTATTGAAGCGGGTTATGATACCGAGAGCCTGAGTGAGCTTTCCGGGGCCGTTGGTCAGATTTCTGTAATTCTGAATATTTCGGCGTGCTTTGATGGTATCATAGCCGTCAAGCGGTTTAATTCTGCGGATCAAAACTGCATCAGCCATCTCTTTTTTGTTGGTAACCACATTGAAAAGGTGATGAATTCCATAACATAGATAAATGTAAGCATGGCCGGGATTGCCATACATCACCTCGGTGCGATCGGTACGGAGTCCGTTATTAGCGTGGCAGGCTTTATCATTTCGTCCGCAGTAGGCTTCGGTTTCTGTAATTATTCCGGATGTAAATTCTCCATCAATATAACTGCAAAGCACTTTTCCAAGCAGATTTCTGCTCACATCAACAACTTCGGGATTGGCATAGAATGAGAGAGGCAGCAATTTGCCGGGATCAATTATCATGAAATGGCGGTGTAGGGATTACGTTCGATAGCTGGTGCATGATCGAGATAGACATCCTGGTAGGCTCGTGCCAGGATTGAGCTGAAGACAAAAAGAGCAGCAGAATAGAAGGCCCAGAATGCGAGAACAATCAGGGCGGCATATCCCTGGTAGAAAAACCGGTAAGCAGTAAATGCATATTCAAGATAAATGCTGACACCGCTCCTGGCCAGCTCAAACAAAATAGTATAGGAAATAGCGGCGACTATGGCTGTCTTTACATTCATCCGGCGCTCGCTGATGAACCGGTAGATGGCATAAAACAGAAGAAAGGTGAAGAGTAGCGGGATAAAGCCAGTAAGCCAGTCTGAAATCCATCCGAGTTGAATGACAAGATCGGTGTATGGAACAGCATATTGCTCAAACGAAAAAAGCGAAATAATGGAAACTGCCATCGTAAAGAATATAAATACACCACCCACAATACCGAATGCGAAGAAATTGTAAATCAGTTCCATAGAGGCACTTTTTCGATCCTGAATGTCGAACACTGAAAAGAGCACATGTTTTAAGGTGTGGAACAAGCCCTGGGCAAAAAACATGAGAATAATTAAACCGATTATTCCGAATATCTGACGCGCCCCGATAAGAGGTTCAATGAGTGCTTCAAGGGTTGATGCTCCTTCAAAAACATCTCCGCTCTGTGCTTCATAATCAAATGTAGGGAACAGTTCACGTCCGTAACGAACTAATTCATCGAATGCGGCATCAATTGAGAGAATATAGCCGAGTATAGATGTGATTATCAGTGCAAAGGGAATCGCACAGATGAACAGGTTGAATGTAATTGCAGAAGCATTAAAAAAGACTTCTTTTTGTATCAGGAGTTTTCCTACGAGGGCAAAATACTGCCTGAGTTTTGATCTGTTTGATTTAGCCATCATACACCCTGAAAATAAGCGGAACGGATTTTAAACCCAAAAAGGGAAGTACATTGAGGCTGTTAGGTGTGAGAAAAGAAACTGTGCCCCTCCGGCAGCCGGTTCTGAAACCGATTGCCAATCTTGGATTAAGGATAAACATCCCTGATGAATAGTCAGGGCACAGCCGTAAAAAATATCATTGTTTCGATATGAAACAATGATAATCGATTTTATATTAGATTCCAAACTGATAGTTTACGGTGAAGGTATTGGAGGACAATTAAAATGAAAAAAAATGAAAAATAGCAGAGAGCCAGACTTTCCCGATTCATTTGACTATGGTCAGTTTTTACCAGCACTGGCAATAGATTGTGTGATTTTTGGATATTCAGAAGATGGCTTGAAAATTTTAATTCTTGGATATAAAAACACCAGTTATTTTTCACTCCCAGGTGGTTTCATCAGAAAAAGGGAAGCCATTGATGATGCCGCTAAACGAATACTGGAAGAGCGCACGGGATTGAAAGATATTTATCTGAACCAATTTTATGCATTCGGGAATCTGGAGCGGAGTGATCCGGAGCTAATGAAAATGATTATGGAAAATAACGGGTTCACACCAAGTGATGACCACTGGTTACTACAGCGTTTTGTATCGCTGGGATATTTTGCTCTGGTCAATTATAAACGTGTAAAACCCCGCCCTGGGTTTTTATCCGATTCTTGCCGCTGGTACGGTATTCATGAACTTCCGGAATTAATTTTTGATCATGCAAAAATGGTTGAACAAGCTCTGGAGATTCTGCGGAGGGATGTTTATAGCAAAAGGATCGGTGAAAACCTGCTGTTCGAAATGTTTACAATGGGTGAGCTGCAAAAACTCTATGAATCTATTTTAGGTGAAAAACTGCACCGTACCGGTTTCCACCGGAAAATGATGAGATCGGGCCTTTTAAAACGTCTTGGTAAAAAAAAGACCGGAGGTGCACACCGTTCGCCTTATCTTTATAGTTTTAGGTCAGACAAACCAAAGCATGCCATTAGTTAATTCTGTGATACGGCAACATTGGATAATAAATTTTTTTACCCTCTATTTTTTGAAAACGGCTGAATCATTTCATAGAATTCAACTATGAGTAAAAAGAAGAAACTAACACCGCTGATGCGGCAATATTTTTCGATCAAAGAGAAACACCCCGGCACTATTCTGCTGTTCCGGGTGGGTGATTTCTATGAAACTTTTGACGATGACGCAGTTCTGATCAGCAGAGAACTTGGAATTACTCTCACCAAACGAAATAACGGCGGCGATCAGACTCCCCTGGCCGGTTTCCCTTACCATGCACTCGATACCTATCTTCCCAAGCTGGTGAAGCGGGGCTATCGCGTTGCGATCTGTGAACAGACAGAAGATCCCGAAACAGCCAAAAAAGCGGGTAAAAAGGTAGTGAACCGTGAAGTGACTGAAATTACCACTCCGGGTGTAACTCTCTCCGAAAAACTTCTTGATCACAAACGTAATAATTATATCGCTTCCATTTTTTGGGCAGGGGGTACTGCGGGTATCGCCTTTTCCGATATTTCCACAGGCGAGTTTGCCCTGAGCCAGGTTTCGAAGAGCGAGTTGGATTCGATGCTGCAATCCCTGCAGCCATCAGAAGTTCTGCTGCAGAAAAAATTCAAGAATAATTTACCTGAACCAACGGCCCGTTACAATATTACCTTTATTGAGGACTGGGTGTACGAAGGTGATTACGGTTACAAACTGCTCACCGATCACTTTAAAACACACTCACTGAAGGGATTTGGAGTAGAGGAGCTGGAGATTGCCCATACCGCCGCCGGTTCCCTGCTTCATTATATGCAGGAGACACAAAAGTCATCACTGGGACATCTGCGAAGATTGTATGCTTACGAGAATACGGACTACATGTCTCTGGATGGTTCAACCAAGCGAAATCTTGAACTAACCACCACCATGCAGGAGGGCGGAACTGACGGCACGCTGGTTTCTATTCTGGATGATACGGTTACAGCGATGGGCGGCCGCCTTCTGCGAAAGTGGATCATGAGACCACTGAAAAAAACGGATCCGATCGAGCGGAGGCTGGAAGCGGTGGAATGGCTCCATACCCATCACGAACGACGCAACGAGTTACGAGACGAAATGGGACAGATCGGTGACCTGGAGCGGTTAATCAGCCGGATCAGTGTGGGGCGGACCAATGCACGCGACCTGAAACAGCTTCAGCTCTCGCTCTCGCAAACCCCTCGGGTGAAAATCCAGATTTCTAACGCGGAAAATGCCCTGCTCGATTCCATTAACCAAAATCTGAAACTGCTGGTTGATGTGCAGGAGCGGATTAAAAAGGCACTTGTGGACGAACCACCGGCCAGTATCCGGGACGGCGGCCTGATTGCCGATGGGTTTGATGAAGATCTGGATGAGTTACGTGAGATTGCGAGGAACGGGAAAAAATATATCGCACAGATCAAAGACAAACTGGCGAAAGAGTCTGGAATATCATCGCTGAAAATCGGCTATAACAAAGTGTTCGGGTACTACATAGAAGTAACCAACACACATAAAGACAAGGTGCCAGAGCATTTCATTCGCAAGCAAACGCTGGTAAATTCCGAACGTTACATCACCCCTGAGCTGAAGGAGGTGGAGGAAAAGGTGCTCTCAGCAGAGGATAAAAGTAAAACCCTTGAGGGTGAGCTTTTTGAAGAGCTGAGGCTGTATGTCGCCGAGTTTGCCGATGATATCCAGCAAATTGCCCAGGCTTTGGCCGAACTGGATTGCCTGCAAAGTTTTGCCGAAGTGGCTTTTCGAAATAATTATGTGCGGCCTGTTATCAATACTGAAGATGTCATTGAGGTGAAGAAAGGACGTCATCCAGTGGTAGAGAAAACCCTGCCCGCCGGAGAGCCTTTTATCCCGAATGATGTATACCTGGATAATAGTGAATACCAGATTCTGATAATCACCGGGCCAAATATGGCCGGTAAAAGTATTATTTTGCGGCAGATGGGGCTGTTAGTACTGATGGCACAACTCGGGTCGTTTGTACCCGCTGAAAAAGCAGCCATCGGTTTGGTGGATAAAATTTTTACCCGTGTGGGAGCTTCCGACAATCTTGCCGCCGGAGAGAGTACCTTTCTGGTAGAAATGAATGAGGCGGCCAATATTCTGAACAACGCCACACCAAAATCACTTATACTTCTGGATGAAGTGGGCCGCGGAACCAGTACGTTCGACGGACTTAGTATCGCCTGGTCACTTTCCGAATACCTTCACAACAAACCTGAAGTAGCTGCCAAAACACTCTTTGCTACACACTACCATGAACTGAACGAGCTGGAGAGCAGGTATGAACGGATAAAAAATTACAATGTGCAGGTGAAAGAACACGACGGAAAAGTAATTTTCCTGAGGAAAATGGTAAGAGGCGGGGCTGATCACAGTTATGGAATTCAGGTTGCCAACATGGCCGGGCTGCCCGAAGTAGTGATTAACCGGGCTAAAGAAATTCTTTCGAATCTGGAAAGTCACACTCTTGATGTGAGCCACGAAGGGAACGGAGCTGTCCAAAAAACAGCGGTAAAAAAAGAGGCGGCAAGAAAAACGGTTCAGCAAGTGGAAAAACAGCAGCAGCTCCCGCAGATGACTTTGTTCGATACGCACCTCGACCCAAACGTGGAAACTCTGCTGAATAAACTGGAAGCCAGTGACCCCGAACGAATGACACCCATTGAAGCTCTTCTGTTACTCAGTGAATTAAAACGGCTGGCCAAATAATGATCAGTTGCCTCATTTATTGATAAAAATGATTGATGAGAATATTTCGTTATACCGCTTTTAGACTAAAAAAAACTATAATAGCTGCCCGAACTGCTGGTTTTCTAACTATTGCAATTGGTATACTAATTTGTATGCTTCCTTTGTAGAAGTGGTATGTTAAAGTGTATTAACCGAAGGCGCGAACTTGCTGCTGGTTTCCGGAGTTGCCTGGCTTATATTTTTTAGCTTTTTTTAACTCAAAATTCTCCGTCTGCTATGCGCTGGATCTTTACCGTCTGAAACAATTGAAGGAATTATTTATCTTCATTATCCTTTTTTATTAATGTATTCAGTGGTCGTAAGATTCCGGCAGAAGTCGATTATAAAACATCGTTTAGCCAAGAGGTTGAGTCAGCTTTACGGCAGATTGCTGATTTATTGATTGCCGATAACTCTAATTCTTTAATCAAACATATACAGGTATGAATTGTTCACGTCGTTCATTTTTTAAAAAATCCGGAGTACTTGCATCCGGTTTAGCATTGGGTAGTTTTTCATTTTTAAAATCATGTGCACCAGCCGAAGAGGATATCAGTGATTTCGGATTGCAACTCTATACATTGAGGGATGTTATTGGAGACGATCCTGAGGAGATACTTCGGCAGGTGGCAGAATTCGGTTACAAACAGATTGAAAGTTATGAGGGACAGCTTGGTATGTTCTGGGGGATGGGCAACACCGGTTTCAGGCAATATCTTGATGAACTGGGTTTAACCATGATCTCCAGCCACGCAAATGTATTTCAGGATTATGAGCAAAAAGTAGAAGAGTTGGCCGAGATAGGTGTTCCATATATCGTTTGTCCGTGGATTGGTGCTCAGGACACCATTGATGACTATCTCGAAATGGCTGCCGCATTTAATCAACTTGGAGAAATTGCAAATGAAGCAGGCTTGAAGTTTGCCTACCACAATCATGCTTATACGTTTCATGAGCTGGAGGGTGAAATTCCACAAGCTGTCTTAATGGACAATACCGATCCCGATCTTGTGGAATATCAGATGGATATTTACTGGGTGGTGGCTGGCGGTCACGATCCCGTGGAATGGCTCCAAAGATATCCGGGGCGTTTTACATCTTCTCATGTTAAAGATTTTGCAAATGGAGAAGAACCAGAATCTGTCGTGCTGGGTACAGGGGAAATCGATTATCCACCGCTCCTGCAATTTGCGAGAGAAACTGGAATGGAATACTTCATTGTAGAACAGGAGGCCTACACCAACACCACTCCTATTGAAGCGGTGAGAGACAATGCAGAATTTATGCGAAGTATTGAATTCTGAGACAGTTGATGGTGATATTTAAATGAACTCCTCTTCGAATTGAAATAACGTAGGGGATTTTTCCATTAATGTAGTTTTGGTTTGGGTGGCAGAGTTCTGTTACCTTTTACTATGGTACAACATTCCGCCAAACATATTGCCGACCGCATCCGCCTGATGATTACAACCAAGCAGTTTCAAGTGGGTGAAACACTGCCATCTACCCGTGTTCTGGGAAAACAGCTTGGCACCAGCTTTCATACGGTACGGAAAGCGTACCAGCACCTGACTGATGAGGGACTGGTGGAAAGTGAGCAGGGGCGTGGGTTTATCGTCCGGAGGCAAAGTACAACCCTGGACAAATCCGAGCGACTTGAGCTGGGTGCAACCAAAATGCAAACCCTGATCGAAGAGTTAATCGGTTACGGACTGGATGAGTCAGAAGTGGAGGCCATATTTGAAGAGCAGATCAGCTTTATGGAGTGGCCTGACCGAATTCAGAGTATCGCAACGGTCGGAGAGACAATCGAGCTGGCCAAACTGCTTTCAGATTCTATCAAAAATCAGATCGGGGTGAAGAGCAGCACACTCAAAGCGGATAATTACGACGAGGCAGTCAAATACGATGCTCTGTTTGTGCCGATCTACCTGATGAAAGAGTTTCGAAATCTGGGGGAGTCAATCCGGATTTTACCAGTGGTTTTTCATTATGATGCCGATGTGCTTCTTTCCATTATCGATCGTGCGGGGCTTGAGGCGATCGGACTGGTAACGGCAGATGAAGACAGCATTCCGAAAATTATCAATGAACTGAAAACTTTGATTCGCTTCGAAGGTTCGTTTGTGGCTGGTGCAACTTATGGAAAATCGTTGCCGCTATTTGTGCGAAACACCGACCTGATTGTCTACACACCTGCAAGTGCTCGTCTTGTGGAGGCAAAAATACCGGAACGGAACCGGATCAAACTGGAATACATTATCTCTAAAAAAAGTGCCGATGCCATCCGTTCTGAGTTGTGGGATCAGTAATGAAAAGTGAAAAGTCAGAAGATAAATTTCAGGTTTGGATATAATGCATCAGGATGAAATGTTGTGCAGAAATGTGAATACTCCGTAGTAAAAAAAATTGCCATTTCACTTTTCACTTTTGCCTTTTCCCTTTTTACCTTCTACACCAATGAAAAACATAAAAAAATTTATCAGGGAAGCAATATTCGCACTTGAAGCGGAAATTGAGACGGTTCGTGAAAAGCCATCCACAGAGATTTTATTTAATGGTAAACAACTAAAATCCAGATCTGTAGAATATTACGATTACAGTTTTGAATGCCACCAGCCTGCTATCCGATTTGCAGAAGAGATCAAAGCCACAATGGATGAGAAATCACTCACGATTCATCCAGTTTCGTTTGAGGACAAGACTGCTGTGCTGCGGTTTCCCGATAATGTAGGTGATGAGATCAGTCAGGTTCATCTGGAATGGGAAAATGATTTTGTACTGAAGCGAACACTATCGGAAATCATGAAACTTTCGGACGAGGACGCAGATGTAGAACAAAGGCTGAAGCGTCTTTTTCTGCCAAAAAGTGAATCGGTACCATCAGATCAGCCGGTTGTGCAGGACGGAAACCGGAATGCAGCCCAGCTTGATGCTATCGAAAAAGCTATGCAGCGCCGCACACTCTTCATCTGGGGGCCGCCGGGGACAGGGAAGACCGATACACTCGGCTACATTATCGCCAACTATCTGAAGCAGGGAAAATCAGTACTGTTTGCCTCCAATACCAATCGGGCTGTTGATGTGGGGTTGCTTAGTGCACTGAATGCCGTCCGGGAGTTGAGTGTTCAGGTTCAGCCCGGAAAAATTTCCCGATTTGGAGAGACAGCTCTCGACAGTGATGAACTGGAGCCGTACCAGTTTGATATCCAGAATGAAAAAATTGTTGAGGAGCGAAAGCAGGAAGCTGGTGAGTGGATTGAATTGATGAGGAAGCGGGAGAAACTGCTCCGATCTGTGGAAAAACGTTTCAAAAAAGGAAAAAAGCCTACATCGAACCAGGAGCTGGAACTGAAACTGATTGAGCAGAAAATAAAGGATTCAGGCGGAATAGAGAAGCTGGAGGAACGAATTCAGGAGCTGTCTTCCATCAAAGAGAGAAGAGAGTTGAGGAAGAAACAACTGGTGGCAACCACACTGGCCAAAGTATGTACCTCCGACCTGTTTCATGATCTCGATTTCGATGCGGTGGTGGTGGATGAAAGTTCGATGGCAAATCTGCCCTATTTAATGGTTCTGGCCTCGCATGTAAAATGGCATATGGTGGTGGTGGGTGACCCGATGCAGCTACCGCCCATTGCTCTTACGGCCGAAAAAGAAGCACGTGAATTCCTGGAACGGGATATTTTCACGACAGTTTCCGGTGCAGAAAACAGTGAGCAGCTTTTTTCCTGGCATGATAAAAACCCGGAGTTCACCTCTTTTTTCGACACACAGTACCGGCTGGAATCGTCACTGGCAGATGTGATAAGCACGGTGTTTTATGAAGGCAGGCTAAAAACCGGCAAAGTAAAACAGGCTTCTCTGAATCAGCTTAATGACCGGGCGTTTCATCTTGTGGATACTTCGAAGTACGGGCCGTTTCTTGAGCAAAAAAAAGGAGAACGGGGGTTTAAACCGATCAACATGGTTCACCAGGAAGTGGTGGAGCGGCTGATGAAAAACATGGAAGGTCGGGGGATTTTTATGGAGCAGGTGGGAATTATTGTTCCGTTTCGAAGCGTAGTGTACGATCTGAGAAATCGACTTTATAATGCGGGCATACGAAATGTGGAGGTGGGCACCATCCACACTTTTCAGGGAAGAGAGAAAGATTACATCATTTTTGATACGGTGATGAGCGGTGAACAACAGCATGGGCGACAGCGGCATTACTCCGTCCGGCCTCTTGATGAGCAGAAGAATGGCCTGAGTGTACCCCGCCTGCTCAACGTGGCGTTTTCCCGGAGCCGGCGGGAGCTGGTGGTTATTGCCGATATGAACCATATCCAAAAAGTGTATGGAAACAAATTTCTTGGCCGCCTTCTAAACAGGATGCGCTAAATCTCATCCAGGATTTCCCGCAGCCACTCCCAGGTTTCATTTCGGGCATTAATGTTGGCTTCAGATCCGTCAGGATCATCTCCCGTTCGCATGTAACCGTGGCCTGCTCCCTGATAAATTTTGTATTCATAATATTTGCCGAGGCCATCCATTACCTCTTCGGTTTCAGGTATGGTGGCATTAATACGCTGATCGTTGCCACCATAAAACCCATAAACCGGTACAGAAATTTGTTGAACTTGATCCGGGTCGGTGATTGCACTTCCGTAAAAAACAAGAGCAGCAGACAAGCCGGAAGCATTCGTTGCAAACCTGAAGCTCTCCGAGCCACCCCAGCAAAATCCGGCCACTACAGTCTGACCATTTGCTGCCGGTATTGAAGAGATGTAACTCTGAACAGCAAGCAGATCCTGTGTAATCTGATCCGGGTCGAGTTGGTAAAGAGCATCGCTTGCGGCATCCGAATGTTCAAAGTCAGAAGTTCGGTTATGATTTTCATCGAATTCCGAGAGGAGATCCGGAGCAATAGCTATATACCCGGCTTCAGCAACTTGGTCGGTAAAGCTGCGGACCCAATCGGTTAGTCCACGGTTTTCATGGATTACAATCACTGCCAGCCTGTTTTCAGAAACTTCCGGGTAGGCTACAAAACTATGTACAATGCGGCCATTGTACTCTATTTCAACCCACTCATGGTGGCGAGGAGATTCCTCAAGCTGCCGCAGGGCGTAATCCTGAGCCAGGCATAGATCGTAAATAAGCAGCAGCATTAAAAATGATAGGATGAATTTCATAGGTAAGATATGGGATTGAATTGAGATCAATACAATCTGTAGTATTTATACCAGAAAAGCAATGTTGAGGGGAACCATTGGCAGCCACTTCAGATCCATCGCAATTTTATCAAGGAATTGATGAAATCTGTGTGATTTGGATTGGAATATAGCTTATTGAGCGGAACTTGCTTTAAATAGAACCAGAAATACCAGGTTTATACCCATTCTTTAGGTTCTTTTAAGACATCAATGAGTTTTTCTTCCCTGGAACCGGGTTCTGCAGTAAAATCATAATCCCACCTCACGCGCGGTGGAAGGCTCATGAAAATGGATTCTATCCGTCCTTTGGTTTTAAGACCGAAAAGAGTCCCACGGTCATGTATCAGGTTAAATTCCACATAACGTCCGCGGCGAATTTCCTGCCAGTAGCGTTGCTTCGTGCCGTATGGTTCATTCATACGTTTTTTAACGATGGGGAGGTACGATTGGATGAATACCCGGCCAGTATCTTCAGTGAAAGCATGCCAATCGGTAAGTGAGCGTTGGTTATCTTCTCTTAAATAATCAAAAAAGAGCCCCCCGATTCCACGTGCTTCATCCCGGTGTGAATTGTAGAAATACTCATCACACTGTTTTTTAAATTTGGGATAGAGATCGGCACCGTGTTGATCACAAGCATTTTTGAAGGTCTGATGAAAGTGACGGGTGTCATCATCCCAAAGGTAGTAGGGGGTGAGGTCGGCGCCACCGCCAAACCAGCCGTCAGACCGCTTGGTCATTTTTGCATCATCATAGAGCTCAAAATATCTGAAATTGGCATGAACCGTGGGTATCATCGGGTTTTCCGGGTGAATGACCAGAGAAATGCCGCCCGCCCAAAACCAGCCTTTGTCTACGTTAAAGTGTTTTTTGATTGGATCGGGCAGCTCACCGTGAACTGTTGAAATATTAACACCACCTTTTTCAAAAACCTCTCCTTTCTCAATGACTCTTGTATGGCCTCCTCCGCCTCCGTCACGTTGCCATTCATCCTCCAGGAATTTGCCTTTTCCGTCAATCTGTTCTAAAGTCGTACAGATTTCATTCTGAAGGTTGCGGATATATTCAGTAAACTCTTTTTTAATGAGGCTCATTTATGTAATTGTTTAATAGCAGCAGAGTTTTTTTAATTATCAGGTTGAATGAAAAATTGCTCCCCTGAACATAAAGTTGCGGATAGCAAGCGTACAAACTTTTATAAGAGCCCTGTGAAAATTTCCTGGTCTTCGAAGTTTCAACATTTCAGGGCCATGCTGAGGGAAAATCTCATGATCTGAAATCCGGATCAGGTTACCTCGTTTGTTGAAAATTATATTTTTTGAAGATAGAGAATCTGATGGCATATGATAAAAAAACCCGCCCCGAATAAACGGGGAGGGTTTTGATAAAAAGTAATCGTTTATAACGAGTTGATTTAACGTCAAACCTGTTACACAATTTTTGTGATCAGTTCAGCTGTTCTTGCGGAATATCCGGCTTCGTTGTCATACCAGCCGATTACTTTAACAAGATTTCCGTCCACTTTGATGGTGCCGCTGTCGAAGATACAGGAGTGCGGGTTTCCGATAATATCGGTAGAAACCAGTTCCTCGTCACTGTACTCCAGAATACCTTTAAGACTGCCTTCGGCTGCTTTTTTGAATGCATCCAGAACAGCATCTTCGGTAGTACTCTTCTTCACAACAGCTGTGAAGTCTGTCAGAGAACCTGTGAGAACCGGTACACGGACAGCTCCTCCGTCGAGTTTACCGTCAAGATGCGGCAGTACAAGGCCTACAGCTGCAGCTGCACCGGTTGTAGTCGGTACAATGTTGACAGCAGCGGCACGTGCACGGCGAAGGTCTGAGTGAGGGCCGTCAACCAGTTGCTGATCTCCGGTATAAGCGTGGATGGTGGTCATAAAGCCCTTCTCTACGCCGAAGGCTTCATCAAGAACTTTTACCATCGGGGCAAGGCAGTTGGTTGTACAGCTTGCGTTGGAGTAGATCGCCTTGTCCTTGTCAATTTGATCATCGTTCACGCCCAGTACGATGGTTTGTACATTGCCTTTGCCCGGAGCACTGATGATTACTTTTTTAGCACCGGCATCCAAGTGCTTCTGGCAACCTTTGTCATCACGAAAAATTCCTGTGGATTCTACAATTACTTCTGCCCCGCGCTCTCCCCATTTCAGGTTTGCAGGGTCTCTTTCGGCAGTAACGCCAATTTTGCTTCCGTTTATTACAAGATTATTACCATCGGCATAAACTTCACCGTTGAATTTACCTTGTACAGAATCGTACTTAAAAAGATGGGCAAGTGTTTTTGCGTCAGTCAGGTCGTTAATTCCAACAACTTCAATATTGTCATTCTGTTGTTCCAGGATAGAACGCATCACAAGTCTTCCGATACGTCCGAATCCGTTAATCCCTACTTTAATTTTTGCCATAAAATGTTACTCCTTTACTATTCAAAATTTTCTGCAGTTGCAGT
Organism: Balneolaceae bacterium; assembly: GCA_020832285.1. Classification (GTDB taxonomy): domain Bacteria; phylum Bacteroidota; class Rhodothermia; order Balneolales; family Balneolaceae; genus Rhodohalobacter. Next base: position 10,984 of record JAFIFB010000108.1, on the reverse strand, counting down.
TTAACTTATTTAATATAAAATAACTGTTTATTCGTTCTCTGTCCATTTTTTGACTAAAGAATAAACCAGATTTTACTCTATTTTAAGCTGAAAGCGCTTTTAATTATATTTTGATTTTTTTTGCCACAGGTATAGTCAGCTGGTGAAAATTAAATTTCTTCTTCGAGATCGTCGGGCGGAACTTCGCCTTCGTCGCTGATCAGTTCATCTACATTAGCAGCAGGATCATCATCTTCGTCCTCATCATCAGTTTCTACCGGTGCTGGCTTCTTCTTTACTTGAGCTTTGGCTCCTGCACGCCTTAGTTGCATCACAATGTCGAGGTTATCGTTATCTATAGCGATGTTCAGCGCTGTATCTCCGTTTTTATCCTTCAGCCGGACGTTAGCACCGTTATCAAGAAGGAATTTTACGATTGCAGAATGCCCTTCTCTTGCAGCCAGCATCAGCGCAGTTTGTCCCCATCGCTGCTGGGCGTTGATATCGGCTCCTGAGTTTACAAGCAGTTCAACGGCATCCAGATGACCTTCCCTTGCTGCCACAATAAGAGCAAGGTTACCGATGGGCGTGCCATTCTTAAGCAGGTATTTCATAAGTTCAAGGTTTCCGTTTTCAGCCGCCCGATTCAAAGCGGTCCCACCCATTTTGGTTTGAAGGGCAGGGTCTGCCCCATTCTCGATGAGATATTTGACAACCGGTATGTGTCCGTTTTCAGCTGCATATATCAGTGCAGATGAACCATTTTTATGAGTTTCATTCAGGTCAGCTCCTTGTTGATGAAGTTCTTTAACCTGATCGATGTTTCCGTTTCTGGCCGCCTGTAATAAAGGTGTTAGCTCCATTGGAATTGGTTTTAAAATGCTTTTATTAAAAATTTACTTAGAAAATTTCTTGATTTGTATATCACAAAATTTGAGCACTTAGTCAACCTTTGAGCTCAAAATTAGTGATATGATTTATCTGATTGTGCAGATAGATGAAAGCAGATTTGCTGCTTGATGATGAATCTGTAGTTAGTGTTTATTGAGTTATATTGATGAAAATGGAGCAGTTCAATAGACTTTAGCGTAGTCCGGGATTAAGGTCGTACCCGTTAACGAAGTCCTGACCGCTCATTACTTTTTTTCCGGGTAGTTGTAATTTTTGCAATTCAAGAAGGCCATTACCACAACCAGCCATCAGCCTGCCCGTTTCTGAGTAAAGCTCACCGGGTTCAAGATCTTTTTGAAAATTTGCGGGTTTTGATAAATAGATATTGATTTTTTCTTCTTTGTAGGTAGACCATGCTCCTGGAAAAGGACTAAGGCCTCGAATAAAATTGTGAACCTCTTGTGCACTGCGCTCAAAGTTGATTCGTGTATTCCTTTTAAACAGTTTTGGCGCGGGAGTTGCTTGTGTATGATCCTGGACAATAGTTTTAGCAGTACCTGACGAAATTTGATTGATACTTTTTAGTAAAAGCTCTGCACCGGAATGTTTCAGCCGGTTATAGATGTCGCCGGTAGTTTCCATCGGACCGATCTGCGTTTTTTCACGATTGATGATCTTGCCGGTGTCCACATCTTCATTCAGAAAAAAAACGGTGCACCCGGTTTCCTTCTCACCGTTGATGATGGCCCAGTGGATGGGTGCTGCTCCCCGGTATTTTGGTAAAAGAGATGCATGGAGATTAACCGAGCCAAAAGCAGGAATGTTGAGCATCGAAACCGGCAGAATCCGAAAAGCGACAACGACAAACAAATCGGGCTGGAGTTCTTTTAACTGCCGGTGAAGCGTTTCGGAGTGAAGATCGTCTGCATCGATAGTTGGCAGACCGAGTTTGAGTGCCTGTTTTTTTACATCGGTGGGAACCGGTTTGCCTCGGCGGCCCCTGCGTTTATCAGGGTTGCTGACCACTGCCACAACGGAATGGGCCGACTGTTCGATTTTTTCAAGTGAGGGCACCGCAAAATCGGGTGAACCCATAAAGATGATTCGAAGTGGTCTCATCCCTGTTCAGTCACTTTTTTTGCAGCTACCGGATATTTTGTATTCTGTTTTCCGTTTTGAATTTTTTTAAGGGCTGAGCGGTGCAGCCTTCGACGGAAGGCGCTCAAATAATCCAGAAAGAGAATGCCTTGAAGGTGGTCGTACTCATGTTGAATAACCCGCGATACCCAGCCCGATACGGTCATTTGCTCTGTTTCAAAATCTCGATTTTGAAATGAAACAGTAACTCTTTCGGGCCTTGCAACATCATCCCTCACTTCAGGAATACTAAGACAGCCTTCCTCCATTTTAATTTTTTCGCCTTCTTTTGCAAGAATTTCGGGATTGATAAAAACCAATGGGCCAAGATTATCCTCATTTTCGAGCTCTTCGGTCATTACATCGGCATCCATTACAAAAAGTTGCATATCCTGCCCTATTTGCGGGGCGGCAAGGCCAACTCCATTTGAGTTATACATCGTTTCAAACATTTCATCAATGAGCTTTTGAAGAGATTCACTGTTTTCCTGGATAGGTTTAGTTTCCTTCCTGAGGATAGGATCGTTGTAAGTTACGATGGGTAAAATTGCCATAGTTAAATATCGGGGTGTGCTTCTAAAAATTGCTGTAAAATAAGTGCTGCTGCAGCCTGGTCAACCCTGCCTTTTTTCTGGCGTTTCTTTTTGGGTACACCAGCTTTTGCCATGAGCTTTTGAGCTTCACGGGAAGAAAAACGCTCATCCATCGTGTAGATTTTAGTCCCGCCGAATTTTTTTTTCAACAGATTAATGTAATCAATAGTCAATTGTGTAGCATCCGTGGGTTCTCCCTGCGGGTTGAGTGGCCAGCCAACTACAATTGCAAGTACAGGTCCCTCATCTTCAATTTGTCGTTGAATTTCTTTAATAGAATCGGGGGGGGAGAAGGTGCCGATGGGACTTGCGAACGTTTTGAGTAAATCGGTTCTGGCCAGTCCTATACGTTTGCCACCAACATCAACCCCCAAAATTCTACCGTATTCAGCCAATCACTTTCCTTTTTTAACTTCGTCGAGTGGTTTTTTGAGGAATTTTTTTAGCTTTTTACTTGGTTTGAAGTGTGTTTTTCTGTGCGCAGGCACATAAATCACTTCGTTTGTTTTAGGATTTCGGGCCTTTGGCTTGGCTTTAGTTTCTTTAACCTCAAAAACTCCGAAATTTCTGAGTTCTATTCTGCAAGTGGGATCTGCTGCCATCATTTTACCTCTGAGGGCTTCAATCACAGAATCAACCCAGGGTTCAGCCTGGTTTAAGGGCACATCCATTTTATCGGCAACCGTTCGAACAATATCTCGTTTTGTGTATGTAACCATTCTTTTTTTATTTAGTTTTGATAGTCACTTTGTTTATTGTTAAACAAATAGCATATATCTAATAAAAATAGAAAGATTTGCATTAATCACAATGCTTTTTTTTAAAGAATTGATAATATAAGTGTTTGTACCTATGGGAGATAGAGTTTTTTTACTCATATCGCATTACGGTTTTTATACTATTTACCTTCTGAAGTTTACGTAAGATCTTCTCAAGGTGCTTTAAATCATTAACATAGGCGGTAATAATTCCTTCAAACATTCCCCCTTCACTGCTCACATTAATGCTCTTCATATTGGTCTGAAGAGATTTGGAGAGAACTTCAGTCAGATCGTTCACCAGCCCCACGCGATCTTCTCCGACTACTTTGATGGCACCGAGGAATTGGGTGTCGATATTTTTTGCCCAGGATACGTCAATGATGCGTTCACTATCGGTGCGTATGAGATGATGGGCATTCTTGCAGTTCGAGCGATGGATTTTAACGTCTCCGTTTCGGCTCAAAAAACCAATCACATTATCACCGGGGATGGGATTGCAGCAGTTTGCATAGGAGTACTTTACATTGCTCAGTTCGCCATCAACAAGCAAGGCTTTGCCGTCTCCAACAGATCTTGCCGTGGTGTAATATTCGTCGGTAATAGTCTCTTCAGCTTGCTTTTGCGACTCTTCCTGTTCATCTTCAATACGTCCTTTGCTTTTTAGTTCTTTAACGCGTTTATAGAGTCCACTAACATCAAATGCCCCTGAACCGATTTCATAAAACATTTCCTGGGCATCATTAAACTTAAACTTCTTTGCAATTTTTGTAAGCTCTTGATCAGATATTTCAACTTTTCCGCGTGCCGCACGTTTTTCCCAGAGTTCCCGTCCTTCATTAGCAACTTTCCTCTCTTTTTGCTTGATAAACTGCCGGATACGGGCTTTTGCCTTGTGGGTAACCACATCGTTCATCCAGTCGGGGTTTAGGTTGATTTTGTTGCTGGTAATTATTTCAACCTGGTCACCCGATTTTAATTTCTGACGAAGGGGTACCATCTTTCCATTCACTTTGGCAGATACAGCACGCTCACCGATTTCACTGTGAATTTCAAAGGCAAAGTCGATGCATGAGGCGCCATTGGGCAGTGTTTTTAATTCACCGTGTGGTGTAAACACATAAATCTCATCCTGATAGAGGTTGAGTTGGAAATCTTTTACAAACTCTGTTGCGGCATCGGGACGAGGAGCTTCCAGGACATCACGCACCCAGTGTACAAATTTATCCAGTTCGCTGCTGCCGCTGTTGTTGCCCTCTTTATATTTCCAGTGAGCAGCAAGCCCCTGCTCGGCAATGTAGTCCATTTTTCGGGTTCGGATTTGCACTTCCACTTTTCGTCCCTTTTTGGTGATTACGGTGGTGTGCAGTGACTGGTACCCGTTGGCTTTGGGCACAGAGATGAAATCCCGGAAACGTTTTGGGATGGGTGTGTACCAGTCGGTTATTACGGAGTAAACTCTCCAGCAATCTTCTTTGGTGTGAGGATCTTCAAGGATAATCCGGATCGCAAAAAGATCGTAAATCTCTTCGAATGGCTTCTGCTGCATCTGCATTTTTCGATAGATAGAGTAGATGTGCTTGGGCCGCCCTTTAATTTCAAATGTAAAGTTTTGCTCTTTTAGCTCATCTTTGATCGGTTTCATGAACTCTTCGATAAAAACTTCACGTGCCTCTCTTTTTTCGCGCAGTTTTCTTACAAGGAATTTATAAGAGTTTGGATCAATGACTTTAAAGCAGAGATCTTCCAGCTCATTCTTGATTTTAAATAAACCGAAACGGTGCGCAAGCGGAGCATAAAGCTCCATTGTTTCGGTGGCTTTATTAAGCTGTTTCTGCTTGGGCAGGTGACTGATAGTGCGCATGTTATGCAGACGGTCGGCAAATTTAATCAGCACCACACGGATATCTTCTGCCATTGAGAGCAGAAGCTTCATAAAAGTTTCGGCCTGCTTGGTATCACGGTTTTGGAAAACACCCATGATTTTGGTGAGTCCGTCGATGATGTGTTTTACCGTAGAACCAAAAAGCTCTTCGATAGTATCAAGTGTTACGCTGGTATCTTCAACTGTATCATGTAGAAGGGCAGCGACAACAGAAACATCATCGATGTTAAACTCCTCTGCCATGATCTTGGCCACTTCAAGCGGATGCAGGTAATAAGGCTCTCCGGATGCTCTGACGTCATTTTCATGCGATTTACAACATAGCTTAAATGCACGGGTAATGAGCTCATCATCAGTTTTGTCCAGGTGTTCATGACAAAGCCTCAGTAATCCTCCGAGAGCATTTTTTTGCTTTACATCAAGCTCAAATTGATCAATTTGTTCGCGGATATATGTATCCACTTTTGCCATAATCAGTTACATCCATTGTGTTCAGATATTACTCTAACTACGTTTTTAATAACGTAGTTCAGACCCTTTAAATATTATAATTACCAAACCAGTTAATTTCGACCTTTTCGAGGAGAAATTTTAATAGAAATCGTAAATGTTCAAAAATATTCAGGTTTTTTCAGTCCCCGCTCATCCTTGCAAACGGTTTGATGTTGAGTGAATCGAAGGAGAACTCTCTGGCTTTGATGGCTCCGGTAACAGCGATCATAGCGGCATTGTCGGTGCAGTACCGGATGGAGGGAATCATCAGGTTCAGCTCCTGTTCAGCAGCAAGTATCTGAACCTTTTCACGGAGCATAGAGTTGGCCGATACACCTCCGGCAAGCATCATATGGGGATAATTATTGCTGATTACCGCTCGTTTCAGTTTGGTTGCGAGCACATCTGTGATTGCGGCTGAGACACTCGCGCAAATATCATTAAGGTTCTGCTGAACAAATTTTTCACCTTTTTCCTGCGTGTAGTAGAGCACACTTGTTTTCAATCCTGAAAAACTGAAATCCAGGCCTTTATTGATCATCGATCGGGGAAACGAGTGGAAGTCCGGATCACCGGTTTGAGAGAGCTTATCCATCACCGGTCCGGCAGGATAAGACAGATTTAGTATTTTCCCAATTTTATCGAATGCTTCACCTGCAGCATCATCCCTGGTCTGGCCAAGTACCTTATGATTGAACGGCTTTATTACCTGAACCAGCCGTGTGTGTCCGCCCGAAACGATCAGTGCAATAAACGGGTATACCTCTTTGTGCTCGATGAAGTTGGCGTACATATGGGCATCAATGTGGTTTACTCCAATAAGTGGTTTGTCGTGAGAAATAGCGAGCCCTTTGGCAAAACTGAGTCCCACAAGCAGTGATCCCATCAAGCCGGGACCCTGTGCCACAGCGATAGCATCAATCTGATCCATCGTAACGGAAGCCTCTTTTATAGCCTGTGAAACCGTTTGCCAGATGGTTTTATGATGTGCACGCGAAGCCAGCTCAGGCACCACTCCGCCGAATTGCTCGTGAATGGCCTGGGAAGCAATAATATTTGACAGTATCTTCCCGCCGGAATAAACGGATGCCGCGGTTTCATCGCAGGAAGATTCGATGCCTAAAATATTCATATTCAGTAATATGGCTTTTCAATGCCCGTCAATTATCTGATAGTTTTTAATTTAAGGATGTCCGAATAATCGTTCATTGTGGGGTTGTAATGCAGATTCAATGGCTCTGCAAATACTCCAGGGGTTTTCGTTGCAGCTCGTTCATGAAACCTGCAACATCCGTTCAATCGGCAGCATCGCTTTTTGAGCGAGTTCTTTCGGTACTTTTACTTCAAACTGGTCGTATTTAAGGGCATCCCGAAGATTTTCGAGTGTGATCATTTTCATGTAATCACAAACAGACTCTTCGTTTGCCGCATAAAACTGTTTGCCGGGATTTTCTTTCTCCATCCGGTGTAAAATGCCTGTTTCCGTGGCAACCACAAACTTTTCGGCTTCCGATTCACGCGCTCTGTCGAGCATGCCGCTGGTGGAGTAGACATGGCCATCTTTGCAATCAAAATACATGGCAGATTTCATCATGCAGGATGTAGAGCAGCCACACTCGGGATGAATGAGAAATTCGGCATCGGGATGCTCTTTCTGTTTTTCCGAGAGATTCAGTTCCCCGATTTTTTCATGCACATGACAGGCGCCGTCCCAGATATTCAGCTCCCTGCCAGTAATCATCTCTACGTACGCTCCAAGGAATTTATCGGGTAAAAATAGAATTTGCTGATCTTCGGGAATGGACTCCACAATTCCAACGGCATTAGAGGAGGTGCAGCAATAATCACTTTCAGCTTTTACCTCGGCCGTAGTATTTACGTATGAAACAACCACCGCTCCGGGATGCTGTGCTTTCCATTCACGAAGCTGGTCGGCTGTGATACTGTCAGCCAGCGAGCAGCCGGCATCAAGATCAGGTATCAGGACCGTTTTATCAGGAGAGGTGATGGAGGCTGTTTCGGCCATGAAATGTACGCCACAAAATACAATGACGTCGGCATCGGTTTTTGCAGCCTTACGAGCGAGTCCCAGAGAATCGCCGACATAATCGGCTATGTCCTGTACTTCGGGAACCTGGTAATTGTGTGCAAGTACAATGGCATTTTTTTTTCGTCGGAGTTGATTTACTTCAGCAAAAAGGAGTTGGGTTTGAGTATTATACATGAGAGTCGGAGTATTATTAATCTGTTTTATGGATCGATTCGTGAGCAATATTTTTTAAGCAGATGTTTCTGTTCTGTTTAATTAAAAAATTTCTATGATCTGTTGACTGATGTCGAAGGCTTCCACAGAATGAGTGAGGGCACCTACTGAGATGAAATCAACACCGGTTTCGGCAGTTTCCCTTAACCGTTCGAGAGACATATTCCCTGAGGCTTCGGTTATTGCCTGATTGCCAACCAATCTTACGGCCTGTTGCATTGTTACGGTGTCCATATTATCAAGCATGATGATGTCTGCACCCGCTTCCAGGGCTTCGCTTACCTGTTCCAGACTGGTGGTTTCAACTTCAATTTTAACATCAGGATTGAAGGTACGTACTCGTTTCACAGCGAGAGTGATACTTCCGGCTGCACTGATATGGTTGTCTTTAATCATCGCCATGTCAAAAAGCCCCATCCGGTGGTTGGTTCCTCCGCCTGTTTTTACTGCGTATTTGTCAAGAATTCGCAAGCCGGGTACAGTTTTCCGCGTATCCAGAATTTTAGTGGATCTGCCTTCAAGTTCCCGTACCATTTTCGCTGTTTTGGTGGCAATGCCTGACATTCTCTGTGCAAAATTGAGTGCCACCCGCTCGGCCGTTAACAAAGCACGGCAGTTTCCTTCAAACTCAGTAAACGTATTTCTCCGCCTGACAGTATCTCCGTCTGAAACAGCAGGCTTCCAGATTATATTTGGGTCCAGTTTCTGAAATACCCGTTTGGCTACATCAAGGCCGGCAATAACCCCATCCTGTTTTGCCAGCCAGACCGCACGGGCGCGTTTGTCGCTATCAATGATGCTAAGAGTGGTTACATCACCTTTTTGGATATCTTCCTGCAGAGTGCGTTCAATAGTTTCGTCTAACCATTTTTCATCGATGCTTGTAAATTTTCTCATAAAACTGCCTCATTGCTATATGACCGGCCTGCTACTGTTCCACGTTTTTTGCTGAAACGAATTGCCTGTAGATCAGGGTATTTGACATCCGGAAAATCGGTTCGAAAGTGAACACCGCGACTCTCCTCCCGTGCCAGTGCCCCCCGGATGATCCGTTCGGTAACCATCAGCATTTCTCTCATTCGAATAAAATAATATTCATGGCCATGACGATAGAGGGCTGAATTTAACCCGTTGTTCAGTTGCTCCAAAGCCGAAAGCAAGCCCTCTCTGTTTCGTTCAATACCAGCATATCGGTTCAGCAGTTTGGTCGCTACTCGTTTTTGGAAAAGAAATGGCTCAGCCAGGTCGGGTGACAGAAGAAGTTCCTGAGTTTGGTATAGTTTTCTCTTTGTGCGGGATTGATGGTCTTTTGCGTGTTCTGCAGCCCGTTTGCTGAAGACGAGGCATTCGAGAAGTGAATTGCTGGCCAGCCGGTTTGCGCCGTGTACCCCAGTAGCGGCCACTTCTCCGCATGCATAAAGTCCTTCAACACCTGTATGTCCATTTAGGTCTGTCTCAACTCCACCAATGCAGTAGTGAGCGGCAGGTGCCACGGGAATCCCTTCTTTCGAAATATCAATACCGTGCGCTTCAACCTTGCTTATTAAGCCGGGGAAGCGTTTTCTCATTTTATGAGTATCCAGGTGAGTCAGATCAAGGCGGACAAACTTTTCGTCCTGTAGCTCGAGTTGTTTCAGGATTTCACGGGATACCAGATCCCGGGGCGAGAGTTCAGCCTGGGGAAATTGCAGCATGAACCGCTCCCCTGATGCATTAAAAAGCCGGGCACCTTCGCCGCGCAAAGCTTCGCTGATCAGAAATATTCCACCTTTTTTGGTGTAAAATGCAGTAGGATGAAACTGCACAAACTCCAGATCCTTCAATACGGCTCCGTGATTGTAGGCGAGCCACAACCCATCTCCGGTTGATGTGTGAGGATTGGTGGTGCGGATGAATAATCCGGAATATCCTCCCGTGGCAAGAATGGTAGCTCTGCTTAGAAGTTGAATGGATTGTTCCGTTTTGTAAAGATAAGCAAGTGCTCCGTAACAGCGGTTTTCTTCACTGATCAGATCGTAGACAAAGGCATCTTCCAGGACGGTAATGTTTGGGTTGGTGCGGATTCGTGCAATTAAAAAATCAATGATTGCTTTTCCGGTTGCGGCGCCATCGGCATGGAGAATTCGCCGTTCGGAGTGTCCGCCTTCCAAGCCGAGATGGAGTGTGTTACCGCTTTTTTCAAAGGGCATTCCCAGGTCAATCAGTTCTTTTACACGTTCGGCACCTTCTTTTACCAGAATCTCAACGGCATGTTGGTTGCAATAACCGCGTCCGGCCTTAAGAGTGTCGGAGATGTGGCTTTGGAATGAATCAGATTCTTGTAAAACAGCAGCAATTCCTCCCTGAGCCCAATAACTGCTGCTCTCCTCGAGGTCTGATTTTGTAACCAATACGACCGGGCCATATTTCGATGCTTCCAAAGCGGCATTCAAACCGGCCAGCCCGCTCCCGATAATTAAAAAATCTGTTTCTATGATCGCTGATTCCACAGTAAGCGATTTAAAATTAGTCCGTAATATACGATTAATTCTTAATACGAACAGGTTCAAACCGTGCCTGTTTTTGTGACTCCTGATATAATGGGTTTACTTTAACAAACGGCATTTTAACTATTCTAGAGAAAAGCTTGTGGTGCTATTTACTCCTGAAATATCTGATAATTATATGATATTGCATCATGAATGTAATGAATTCCAATAAATGATTTTTGGGGTCGGATTGAATCAGAATTTTATATCTTTGTCTTTTTTAAAAAATCCTACTGTAGAGTGAGGAAATTAATCTAAGTGAAAATATTGATTCGTTTTGTTTCGGGGGTATGCATACTTCTGTCATTACTTCTTGTTCCTGAAGTATTATTGGCACAGGATGCAGATGGAGCCACTGAGGAAGAAATTTTACGTCATAGGAATGCCTTGATAGAGGCGGGTTATCTTCAGGAGAGTGGTGATTTTCCTATCATGGCGGCCTCAGCTGAGGCGACTCT
>JAFIFB010000098.1 GCA_020832285.1 Balneolaceae bacterium | reverse complement strand
AGATAACGCCTTACAGTCGAAATTTCTGCCAGCGCTGGCAAAAATTCAAGAAACGAAAGACAGATGCAGGCGCAAAATCAGGGCTACCTCCATATAAAGTACTCGTATCTTTGGCAAACAGATCCCTTGCGGATTTTAGGTTATCAATGATATTCGCTCTGATTCCGTAAGCCCGGTCACTTCAATTATAACTTCGGTTATAAACACCGGCCCCAGCGAAGAGCTTTTGAACCGTATGAACACTGTCATGGTGGAAATGGGCTACTCAGGCCTTTCGCACGATGATCTCAGAGAGCTGAGAAATGAAGGGATTACAGCCACCTACATTTCGAACGTGCGGTCACTTGGCTTTACAGATCTTACACTGGATCAGGCTGTACGCCTGGCCAATGCCAATGTTTCATCCACTTTTATGGCAATGATGATGGAGCTGGGCTACGAGCTGGATATTGAAGATTTTATCGAACTGAGACGAGCAGGGCTTACCGCTCACTTTACCAGTAATATTCATGATTTGGGCTACACCGATGTAACTATTGAGCAGCTTGTGCGGATGGTGCGTATTGGAGTCACACCAGGCCTGGTGGAACGCCTGCAGGAAGAGCGCGGGCTGGAAATTTCGCTTGAAGAAGTGATCCGCTACAGAATCAGCAACCAGTAAAACAAGTACAACGGGTCGCTGACCCGTTACTCCGGTTTATGCATAGGATGAGGCTTTGCTCAATTGACCCACCCCCGGCCCTTAGATTACCCATGTAATTTTATTATATAGCACAAAAAGTATTGTTGTACAAAGATTTAAAGCGTTCCTTGGATTCGTTGTTCATCCCGAGGCTTCGAAGAACAGGTGTTCACACCAATTGATTCAAGGCATGGCAAAACCCATTAAAATACTTTAACTATAACAAGAATTACATGGGCAATGAAAAGTCCCCCGTTCCCTTCCCTCCGGCGAAAAACACGCCGCAAGGAGGGGGGCTTCTATTCTACAATTTAAAATCGAACTCAGTAATGAAGGAAACTTTACTGTTTTTCTGTTAATCCTCACGCATTCAGCGCAGCCTGGGCAGCAGCGAGCCGGGCTACAGGTACACGGAAGGGCGAACAGGAGACGTAATCCAGTTTCTGATCGTAGCAGAACGCCACACTTCGCGGCTCTCCGCCGTGTTCACCACAGATTCCTACTTTAAGTTCAGGCTTCTGTTTGCGTCCGTTCACGGTCGCCATCTCCACAAGCTGGCCTACTCCCTCAATATCCAGAACCTGGAATGGATCTTCCATCAAAATACCCTCCTTCAGATATTCACCGAGAAACTTTCCGGCATCATCACGGCTGTAGCCAAAGGTCATTTGTGTAAGGTCATTGGTGCCAAAAGAGAAGAACTCCGCATCTTTGGCGATCTGTCCGGCAACCAGGGCTGCCCTGGGAATTTCAATCATGGTGCCCACTTTATAGTCCACGGAATCATCCAGTTCCTCAAAAAGGGCAGCCGCTGTCTTGTCGATCACCATTTTCTGGGAGCGGAACTCCTGAGGGGTTCCTACCAGTGGAATCATAATTTCGGGGAAAACGGCAACACCCTCTTTTTTCAGCTCGATAGCGGCTTCCAGAATTGCCCGGGTTTGCATCTCCGTAATTTCGGGATAGGTTATTCCCAGGCGGCAACCCCGGTGGCCCAGCATGGGGTTGAACTCCCGCAATGCACGTACCTTTTGGGCAAATAGGATCGGTTTGATGCCCAGGTCATTGGCGATTATATCGAGTTCTTCCCTTTCTTCTGGCAGGAATTCGTGCAGAGGGGGATCGAGCAGGCGAATGGTTACCGGCAATCCTTCCATAACTTTAAATATTTTTCTAAAGTCCTCTTTCTGAAACGGCAGCAGTTCGGCCAGAGAATCTTTTCGCTCCTCAAGGCTGTCGGAAATAATCATACGGCGGATGGCCCGGATACGCTCCTCACCAAAAAACATATGCTCCGTCCTGCAGAGTCCGATTCCTTCCGCGCCAAACTCTATCGCTCTTATCGAATCTTCGGGTGTATCGGCATTGGTTCGAACCTTCATATCGCGGAATTCATCCACCCAGGTCATAAATTCACGGTAGTTGTCGTCCAGCTCAGGTTTGATGACCTCCTTTTGTCCTTCAATGACGGTTCCGCGGGCACCGTCAATCGAAATCCATTCCCCTTCGTTTACGGTGATTTTACCGTTTGTGAAGGAGCGGTTTTCATAGTCGATGATGATATCTCCGCAGCCGGCAACACAGGGCTTGCCCCATCCGCGGGCTACAACAGCAGCGTGACTGGTCATTCCCCCGCGAGAGGTCAGAATTCCTTCTGCAGCGGACATTCCCCCTACATCTTCCGGACTGGTTTCAATCCGGACGAGGATCACGGGATCGCTGTTAAGTGCGGCTTCTTCGGCATCATCCGAGAAAAAGACCACCTTGCCAACCGCCGCCCCGGGGGATGCGGGCAGCCCCACACCAAGCACTGAGTCCGGATTTACAGATTTCGGATCGATCTGGGGATGCAGAAGCTGGTCGAGGTGAGTCGGTTCCACGTGAGTTTTTACGGCTCTTTTTTTGTCGATAAGGCCTTCATGAACCATGTCGGTGGCAATTTTGATGGCAGCATGGCCGGTTCGTTTGCCGCTTCGGGTCTGGAGTATGTAGAGTGTACCTTTTTGAATGGTAAACTCGATATCCTGCATATTTCCGTAATGTTTTTCAAGCTTACGGCCCCATTCGTATAGTTCGGCGTAGGATTTTGGCATTATCTTGTCCAGATTGCTGATATCCTTGGGTGTACGAATACCGGCCACAACATCTTCACCCTGTGCATTTACCAGAAATTCACCATAGAGTTTGTCCTCTCCGGTGGATGGGTTCCGGGTAAAACAGACTCCAGTTGCCGAATCGTCGCCCATATTACCGTACACCATCGCCTGAACATTAACACCTGTACCAAGCAATCCGGTGATGTGATTAATGCGGCGGTATTTGATGGCCCGTTCACTGTCCCACGATTCAAAAACAGAATTGACTGACCATTCAAGCTGTTCAAACGGATCGTTCGGGAACATAAATCCGGTGGCTTTCCGGTAGACCGCCTTATACCGGTTTACAAGCTCTTTGAGATCTTTGGTACTCAGGTCCGTATCCTCTTCCACTCCTTTTGATTTTTTCAGGTTTTCGAGGGCATCTTCAAAATCATCATGAGAGATCCCCATCACTACACTGCCAAACATGTCGATAAAACGCCGGTAACTATCATATGCGAACCGTTCATTTCCGGTATGTTCAGCCAGTGCCTCAACGGTTTGATCATTCAGTCCCAGATTCAGAACGGTATCCATCATGCCGGGCATGGATACTTGTGCACCTGATCGGACTGAAAGTAACAGCGGATGCTGCGAATCCCCGAATTTGGTACCCATCATATCTTCGATAAAATGCACTCCGTTTTTTACCTGGGCCTTGAGCCCTTTCGGCCAGGTAGATTCATGAGTCGAGTAGTAGTGGCAGGCTTCAGTAGAGATGGTAAAACCAGCGGGTACGGGCAGGCCGATGACAGACATCTCCGCAAGATTTGCCCCTTTCCCTCCCAAAAGCTGTTTCATGGTGCGGTCTCCTTCGGCAGAGCCGTTTCCAAATGTATAGACGTGTTTTTCCAAATTCTCTTTCATTTTTTTCTCCGTTGTGATCAGGACATGCTTGTCTCTTTTTATTGACTCTCAATAAGTAACATACATTACAAATGTAATGATTTTGTGAATTGGGCTGCTACTGTTTGTATACATTTAAACACTTGTTTACTTTTAGCCCGGATATTTCACAGTAAATATATCTTGGTGAGATATCCGGGTTAGCTCGGTATCACCTGAACAGCAAAACGACCTTTACACAATCTCCATGAAATTTAAAATGCCCCACACACTCACCCTGCTTTTCTTCCTGATGGTGGGTGCGCTGATTTTAACCTGGATTATCCCTCAGGGGCAGTTTGGTACGGAGGTGGTAGATGGCCGTGAAGTAGTGGTACCGGGAACATTTCAGGTGGCAGAAGATGGGGAAATGCTGAATCCGATGTCGCTCTTTACCGCTATACCCAGATCCTTTGCCGCAGCCCAGGATATTATTTTCTTTCTCTTTATCATCGGTGGGGTGATGGCTGTGATCCGCAAAACTGGTGCCATTGATGCCCTTTTGGGCCGACTTCTTGAAAACCTCGGCGGAAGGCCGGGTACTCTCATTTTTATCGTGGTGTTTGTGTTTGCACTGGCCTCGAGTGCAGTGGGGGCTTCTGCCGAATACATCCCATTTGTACTGATTTTGGTCGCGCTCTGCCGCAGCATGGATATGGATGCGATGACGGCCGTAGGAATCATCGTAGCGGGCTATGGAATTGGTTACGGAGCGGCAGCTTTTAACCAGTACACTGTCGTTGTGGCTCAGGGTGTGGCTGGCCTGCCTACTTACTCCGGAATGGAAGTTCGTCTGGCAATTATGGTTCCATTTGTGATGATCGGTGCCCATCACGTATGGAGTTATTCCCGCCGTGTTCAACTTGATCCGTCTAAAAGTTTAATGGCTGGTATTGAACCGCCCGATGCGGGTGCCCCGCCCAAAGAGTATCCGGCTCTTAAAATGACACATATCTTGATTCTTACCTCCTTTATCCTGGCTTTGGGAATTGCCGTTTATGGAATCCGCACCCACGGCTGGTACCTGACCGAACTGGGTGCAGCCTTTTTGATACTGGGAATTGTAACAGCAATCATCGCCCGTATCGGACCCAGCCTGATGGCGAAAGAGTTTGTGATCGGGGCAAAGGAACTGACCGAGACCGCGCTTCTTGTTGGAGTGGCCCGCGGCATCGCCCTGATCATGGAAGACGGGGAGATTCTCCACACGATCGTGAACGCCCTTTCAGTACCACTCTCAACCGTGGGACCTGAACTTGCCGGGGTGGGAATGATGATCATGCAGACGATTCTCAACCTGTTTGTACCTTCCGGGAGCGGGCAGGCGTTTGTTACCATGCCGCTGATGGCGCCGCTGAGTGATATTCTGGGCGTCTCCCGTCAGATCGCCGTTCAGGCCTTTCTCTTTGGCGACGGATTTGCCAATATGATTGTTCCCACCAACGCCGTACTGATGGGCATCCTCGGCATGGCCGGTGTTCCCTACGACCGATGGTTCCGTTTCTGTATGCCGCTGCTGCTCAAACTGCTCGCCTTCGCTGCTCTCTGTATGGTGGGAATGGTAATGTTTGGGTTTTCGTGAGGGGTTTCTACTGGTATTCGGAAAGCTTAAGGTTTGGCATACTGTGAATGAGTTTAATCTTTTGGATGGATAGCCGCAAAAACTTATTATCTGATAAGGAGATACAAGGGTATCAAACTACCCGTCACATAATATGAGGTCGTTGCAATCCATGAGTAATGTGCCTTTTCGTATTTTAATTTTTTTTGGGTATATGCAGAAGAGATGGGGACTCTCCGGATTTCAGTCAATCATATAACTACCCTGGAACCATCATGGAATCAATTTTTTGGAATGAAGAGATTGGTTCAAAGGACGTTACAACTATTTTCTGTACTGGCTTTGAAAAGATGTGGTGTTGAACCCGGTACTATCATCTTAGGAAATTCGGAAACAGATAAAAGGTACAGGTCATCAAAGTAGAATATCACACCTTTTCACCATTATAGGTGAAATCCAGGAAGAAAAATTACATCACTCTTTTAAAATATATTTGGTTCTACTGGAAACCTTGTGGGTAGAGGTCTAACTTGCCAAAGTAAAACAAGATGGCTGTGCGGAAATTATCATAATTTCGATAGCCTTTTGAAATGGACTTTACCTGCTGAATTTTGGAGTTCACCTGTTCGGCTCT
>JAFIFB010000090.1 GCA_020832285.1 Balneolaceae bacterium | reverse complement strand
TCAGCGAGACTCAGCGAAAACATCTGCGTACCTCTGCGAGAAAAAGTAGGGGGGATCCATTATCGGACTACAATTTAATCTATTATAAATGAACAAAAACGAAGATTTCTAATGGACTCTAAAACGTTTTGGACAGTAATGGTTTAACTTAATAATCATGAGAAGGAGAGTTTGGCGGATCACGCACCGGGATTATAAAGATTCGGTTTTTACAGGAGAAGGTGCAAAGCTTTTTGGGGCACGTTTCAACAGTGAAGGAATTCCGCTGGTTTACACTTCAGGAAGTCTGTCCCTGGCAATTCTGGAAATATTTGTACAGAACAACGACCGGGACTATTTCAAAAATTGTATCTTTTTTTATGCCGATCTTGCCGATGAACTGATTTTCAAACCTGACCCAAAAGATTTTCCAGCGGGCTGGAATCAGGTTCCACACGGACACACATCCCAACATTTTGGGGATAAATGGATCTCAGGCAGAAACAGTCCCGTGATGCAGGTCCCAAGTGTGGTAGTGCCGGTGGAATTTAACTTTGTAATCAATCCCCGCCATCCGGACTTTCATCAGATATCTTACCGGGAATTTAATTTGGTTGCTTTTGATGAGCGGCTCTTTGTTTGAATGCAGGCTCAGGACTCCGGATATTCATAATCTCTGAGGTTTAAGATCAATCCACAGGGCCGGCAGCTAATAGCTCTTTACTGGCTTTTTTAGAAAAGCGTTCAAAATTTTGTTGAAACATTTTCGCAAGCTGCGCAGCTTTTCGGTCGTAGGCTTCTTTATCCTGCCAGGTGTTGCGCGGACGCAGAATTTTTTTCGGTACACCATCTACATTTTCTGGAATCCGGAGGCCGAATATGGGCTCGGTGTAATAACTAACCTCATTCAGATTGCCATCAATTGCTTCGCTGAGCATTCTCCGTGTGTGAGGCAGGTCCATCCGCTTGCCAATACCGTGCATGCCACCGGTCCATCCTGTGTTTACGAGCCAGACTCTGGAGTTGTGTTTTCGTATTTTTTCAGCCAGAAGTTCTGCATAAACCGTTGGATGTAGAGGCATAAACGGCGAACCAAAACAGGCTGAAAAAGTGGCTTGTGGTTCATCTACTCCCCTTTCGGTACCGGCAACTTTTGCAGTGTATCCGCTGATAAAGTGGTACATTGCCTGCTCGGGGGTTAGTTTGGAAATAGGAGGGAGAACTCCAAAAGCATCGGCGGTGAGAAAGATAATATTTTCCGGATGTCCCCCGATTCCCTTTTCGCTTGCATTCGGGATATATGAAATGGGATAGGCACATCGGGTGTTTTGCGTGAGGCTGTCGTCATCAAAGTCTGGGGAGCGGTTTTTATCGAGAACCACATTTTCGAGGATGGTACCCGGCATCTGTGTGGTTTGATAAATTTCAGCTTCGCTTTCGGGTGAAAGATGAATTGTTTTAGCATAACAGCCTCCTTCGAAATTGAAGATACCGTTTTCACTCCAGCCGTGTTCGTCGTCGCCAATCAGAATCTTATCAGAATCGGCTGATAGTGTGGTTTTGCCGGTTCCCGATAATCCGAAATATACGGCGGTTTTACTATTGTGATCCATATTGGCGGAGCAGTGCATCGGCATGATGTTTTTTTGCGGAAGCAGGTAGTTCATCACGGCAAAAATTCCTTTCTTTACTTCTCCGGAGTAGAGAGTGCCGCCAATCAGAATGATATTCTTCTCAAGATTGCAAAGGATAAATGTACTGGTTCGTGTACCATCCTTTTCCGGATCAGCTTTGAAATTGGGTGCGGCCAAAACGGTAAAACCCGGTTTATGATTTTTCAGCTCTTCATCAGTTGGATTAATGAACATGTTGTGCGAAAAAAGAGCGTGATAAGCCACTTCACTGACCACCCGCACATTCAGCCGATAGTCAGGATCGGCTCCGCAGTAGAGATCTTTCACGTATAGTTTTTTACCATCAAGATAATTCACCAATTTACTATGAAGATTGTTGAACACTTCGGGTGTAACAGGCTGGTTGATTTTGTTCCAGTCAATTTTACCATTTGTAGATGGTTCATCCACAATAAACCGGTCTTCAGGTGAACGACCGGTATATTTTCCGGTCAATACCCGAAGTGCCATTTTGTCTGTCAGAACAGCCTCTTTGTTAAGAATGGCTTGTTCATAGAGTTGTGAAGGGTTCAGGTTCCATAGGGCTGAATCAGTTTGTTTTAATCCGAGATATTGAAGGCCGAATGTACTCTTAGGCTGATTATTATATGTGATGCTCATTTTATTTTTTTTGAAACTTTAAGCCTGAAATGTTCACATTTAATAGTTACTTGATTTTATCGCTATTTCCATCAGCAAGATACATCAAACAAAAATTAAAATTTTATTCAACGTATTTGAAGTCTGATCAGATCAATACATAGTGTTAATCCGGTATATTTTATTTGATGGAAACGCACTGCTCGTTACCTTTTAGCTGATTGGAACATTCAGGTTTCAGTGACCGATTATTATCTCTGTTACTTAGTGTTTTGCTATAAACTTCAAAAAGATAAATCAAATGTCTGCCGTTACCGTTTCATTACTTCAATATTCATGCAGCGAATCACCTCTTGAAAACAGAGAAAAAGCCGAAAATCTGATTGCCCAGGCCGCCGGTAATGGAGCACAGCTTATTGCTTTACAGGAGTTGTTCGATACAACCTACTTTTGCCGTGAGGTTGATCAGCGGTTTTTTGAGTGGGCTGAACCGGTTCCGGGACCAACAACAGATCAATTTACAAAACTCGCAAAACAGCTTGGTGTGGTTATTTTGCTTCCTCTATTTGAAAAAAAAGCAGCGGGTGTCTATTTCAACACGCTGGTGGTCATTGAGAAAGACGGTACCATTCCGGGTGTCTACCGGAAGATGCACATTCCCGATGATCCCGGCTTTTATGAAAAATATTACTTTACACCCGGAGATCTTGGCTTCAGGGTATTTGATACAAGCTGCGGAAAAATCGGAACACTGATCTGCTGGGATCAGTGGTTTCCCGAAGCAGCTCGAATTACAGCAATGAAAGGAGCCGATATTCTTTTTTATCCTACCGCTATCGGAACGCTTCCTGAGGAGAGTGATACAGAAAAACTGGAATTTATGAACGCCTGGAAAATAATTCAGCAGAGTCACGCCATTGCCAACGGGTGTTATGTGGCGAGTATCAACCGTACTGGAGAAGAGGGAGGTACCAGATTCTGGGGAAGTTCATTTATCTGCGGGCCATTCGGTGAAATGCTTGCTACCGGAGGAGAGAAAGAAGAGATCATCACTTCGGAGATTAATTTTAGCAATATCGAAAAACACCGGCAAATCTGGCCTTTTTTCCGTGATCGCAGAATTGATGACTATAAGGGAATTTTGAAACGTTACTTTTAAGGTGAATGAGCTGATGAAGAATAGGCAAGTGCATAATCTTCAAATATCGTTGGATAAAGATCGGGATAAGTGTTTCTTATTAGGAATTCATTCACTGATATAAGTGTGGTTTCCAGATTTTTATTCATAACCCCAGGGTACTGGTGGTACATCAACGGGTTCACTGAGATCAAACTCGATCATTAAATTCCACTCATCCCGCCAAATGGTACCATAGGTAAAGTGTTCTCCGGGGAAATATTCAATTCTCCAGCCACGAAATTCACCCCCAGCGTCTTCGGTACCCGGCAGAGACTGAAAAAGCTGAATGTTTTCGTCCCCATCTTCTACTGAGTACCCTCCGTACATTGTTTCACTTTCTTCGGAGCCATCGGGCCGCCTGTGATCATGACGAAGTTCAAGTCCGTCTTCATGCAACGTGATAATCCAAATACGGGAGCTGTTCCACTCACCGGTATCTTCATTTTGACGATGGAACGGGATGTAAATTGTATTTTCCGTGCATTCCTTCACATGCATCACCATTTTATCAGCTTCTTTGAACATATTGAGTGTTTCGGGCTGAACAATCACATCCCCAGGGTAGGCATTACCGCATTCTGCGGATAGTGCTTCAAAAAAAAGCAGGTAACCCGGTTTGTTTTCCAAATTTTCAGTTCTTTCATCGCTTGAACAAGAACTTATCACCAGAATGGCAATGAACAGGCTGAGCAATGAGCAGATTGCTTTCATGAGTTTTATTAAAGTGATCGAGGTTGTACCAGCCAGGTTATTTTTTTCGATATGTGATGAGAACAACTCCTAAAAATGCAGATATCAGACTCAAATATCCAATCAAGTTTCCGAAACGGCTGTAAAATGTGAGTTGGTTGTTCGTATAGATGGTGAATGAAAATGCATCTTCGGTCCAATATTCGGTTTCTACCTGCACTTTTCCATCGGGTGAAATAATCCCGCTGATTCCATTATTTGCCGATCGAGCAATCCACATCCGGTGTTCGATAGCGCGAAGCCGGGCAAATGCAAAGTGCTGAATGTGTCCATGTGAATCTCCCCACCATCCGTCGTTGGTAACAATCGTTAAAAAATTGGCGCCATTATCCACAAAACGGTTCACCCAGCCGGGAAATACAGAATCGTAACAGATAAGCGCAGGAGTGCGGGCACCATTAACATCAAAGTTGTTGGCGGTGGTGCCAAGGCCATATCCCATCAGACTGCCCCAGTCGATCCAGCCGAAACGATCTATCGAATCGAAAAAATTTAAAAAAGGGAAACGCTCCACGATGGGTACCAGTTGGCCTTTTCTGTAAATTTCAGTTTGTTCGGCGGGTTGAAGGAAAAGGGCAGCGTTGTAGACTTTATAATGTCGGCCATCCTGCATAGTACGGGTTACTTGTGGCCGATTTTCTTCCTGAAAGAATTCAACCAGTCCGGCACCTGTGATTAGTTTTGTGTCCCAGACTTCAAGGGAGTCGCGCATTCGTTGAAAATAGGGGCTGTTAACAGGAAGTGAGGAATCAATTGCGTTTTCGGGCCAGATGATGATATCGGTATTTTCGGTTCGGGCTTCATCAGACATAGTAAGCAATTTATTAAGCAATTCATCCAGGGAGGGGAGACCGCCAAAACGGATATATGAGTCGGAGTTGGGCTGAACGATGGCTACTTCAACCGGATCACCCTCATTTTGGCTAAAGTTGTTCATCGACAGCACGGAAAGGAGCGGGAATACCAAAAACACGGATATTGCAGTAACAAGCAACGGTTTTTCTGGTTTCGAGATATAGGAATAAAACAAAGCAGCCGAAAATACTACCCAAAAAGAAATTCCAAGAACACCGGTAACCGATATATACTGGATAACTCCGGTCAGATTAGACCATCCGTTACCGAGTGTAAGCCAGGGCCAGGCGAGGTCCCAATTGTGGTGGAGAAATTCGTAACTGACCCAAACTGAGGCAGCAAAAAAAGAAGCTGTAATCCGGTTTAGGTCTGACAAAAAAAGACTCCGAATCAGCAGAAGGGGAACAAGCATTATTGCGGCGTTGGCAAGAATAGCCGCTGCTCCACCTGCGAAGGTTGCCATCATTAGCCAGTAGGTAGAAAAAAGGTTCCAGAGAACAAAGGAAGGATAGGTATAGAAAATTACCTGGCGTTTCGTATCACAAAGCAGAGTGAGCCGGATCAGTAATATGAATGCAGGAATTTGTAAAACAGATGCATTAAAAGGGGGGAATGAAAGGGCAAGCAGAACAGGTGCAGTCAGAGCCAGTGCCCAGCGATGATCCCAAAACCGAAATGATTTCATAATGATTATTTTTAAGGCTTCAGCCTGTAAGAAAAATGAAGCCGATCAGCGAAGGGTTAAAAATAGGCAATACGGGATGAAAGTGAATATCAAATAGTGAACTTTTTGATTCTGGCATAAGAACTGGGAATACTTTTTTATTAGAAAAACGACATGGTTTTTAACGGAGATATTTCCTTTTTTCGTTTTCATTGACACTGCCTGCCAATATCCATATCGTTCGGCTCAGAAAATAATTCAAACCTGCATTATACACCAATCAATTCATTCTTGTGAATAATGCAGGGAAAGAATTAAAGGCAATAACC
Organism: Balneolaceae bacterium; assembly: GCA_020832285.1. Taxonomy (GTDB): domain Bacteria; phylum Bacteroidota; class Rhodothermia; order Balneolales; family Balneolaceae; genus Rhodohalobacter. The sequence goes on along the minus strand of JAFIFB010000090.1, from coordinate 12,703 downwards.
AGTTGGCCTGAAAAGAGGCAACAGAGAAACTGAGGCCAAAAAAGAAATCTATGTCAAAAAAGAAAAAACTTTACCTTCTCGACGGAATGGCGCTTGCTTACAGAGCGCACTTTGCATTTATCAACAGCAGACTCAAAAATTCGGAGGGGATTCCAACAGGACCGATTCTCGGATTTGCCAATACACTGGTAAAATTGCTTGAAGAGGAGGAACCAACCCATATTGCTGTGGCGTGGGATACGCATGCGCCCACTTTCCGTCATGATATGGATGAAGAGTACAAGGCTAACCGTCCACCACAGCCTGAAGAACTAACTATCGGTATTCCATTGATCAAAGAGATGCTGGAAAAGTTCGGAATCAATAATATTGAGCAGGATGGTTTTGAGGCTGATGACATCATCGGTACGATTGCATTTAATGCTCAGGCCGAAGATGTGAATGTATATCTGGTAACCCCGGACAAAGATTTTATGCAGCTTGTGGATGATCACATCACTATGGTGAAACCGGATAATAAAAATGGCGGTTTCATCATCATCGACAGGGAAGGAGTGAAAGAGTATTTCGATGTATATCCTGAACAAGTAATCGATGTTTTGGCGATTATCGGAGACAGTTCAGATAATATTCCCGGTGTGAAAGGGATCGGCAAGAAGGGTGCACCAAAATTGATTAACAAATATGGCACACTGGAGAAAGCGATTGAGGATGCTCCCAACATGAAATCGAAACGGCACAGGGAAGGGCTCAAAGAATATAGCGAACAGGCCCTGCACGCAAAAGAGATGGTAACGATCAAAACCGATGTGCCGAATGTTGAGGCCTGGGAAGAACTCGAATGGGATGGTCCCGACAAGAAAAACCTTGGCCTGTTTTTTAAACGAATGGAATTTCGCACACTCACACGAAAATATCTTGGTGAAGACCCCGGCGGACAAGGGCAGCTCTTTGGCAGTGTAGATGAATTCAAAGCAGCAGAAGAGGAATCAGATGGGTTCAACAAAGATGCAGTTTCTTACAAACTCGCGGTGTCGAAAGATGAAATTAATGCAGTGGTCAAACAGCTGAAGAATGCTTCCGAAATTTGTTTTGATACGGAAACCGACGGGCCGGACCCAGTAACTGCCAGGATGGTGGGTATTGCGCTTTGTGCGAAGGAAGAGTCGGCGTGGTACATCCCCGTGAATGTGGAAGATGCCCTAAGCGAGGACGAGGCAGGTAAATTACTGGAATCGCTGCTGGGAAATGAGCAGATAACAAAAATAGCGCACAACTATAAATTTGACAGTCTAATTCTTGATACAGCGGGAATTGAGCTGAAAGGCCCGGTTTTTGATACAATGGTGGCAGGCTACCTGATAGATTCATCACAACGACTGAAGATGGACAGCCTCGCTAAAAAATATCTTGATTATGAGCCTATTCCCATTGAAAAGCTAATTGGTAAAGGCCGGACACAAAAGTCGATGGCCGATATCCCTTACAAAGAGATTAAAGATTATGCCTGTGAAGATGCAGACATCACCTATCGTCTTTTTAACATTTTGAAAAAGAAGCTGAAAGAAGATGATTTGCTGGAAATTGCAGAGACACTGGAGTTTCCTCTGATTGATGTTCTCTCAAAAATGGAATTAAATGGAGTTCATATTGATACGGAAATGCTTGAAGGTTTTTCCCGGGAACTTGCCAGTGACCTTATAAGTCTGGAGAAAACCATTTTTGAAAAAACGGGGGAGGAGTTTAATCTGAATTCCCCTCAGCAGCTTGGCCATGTACTGTTCGAAAAAATGAAACTTCCGGCCGGTAAAAAAACCAAAACTGGTCAGTTTTCTACCTCAGAAAGTGTGCTTTCGAAGTTAGCTGTTGAGTACGAAGTTCCTTCACTGGTTCTTGATTACAGGAGTCTGAGTAAACTTCGATCTACCTATGTGGATTCTCTTCCCAAACTGGTGAATAAAAAAACCGGACGGATCCACACTGATTTTAACCAGACTGTTGCAGCTACAGGCCGGCTCTCCTCTTCTAATCCCAACCTTCAGAATATTCCTATCCGAACAGAACGGGGGCGGGAAATCCGCAAGGCGTTTGTGCCAGAAGAGGGTTTTAAAATATTGGCTGCCGATTATTCACAAGTAGAACTGCGGGTGATTGCATCAATATCTGAGGACGAAAACATGATTGAAGCATTTAAGAACGGGCAAGATATCCACGCACGCACCGCGAAAGAGATTTTTGGGCTGAATTCAATCGATGATGTAACACCTAATCATCGCCGTAAAGCGAAAGAGGTGAATTTTGGGATACCCTACGGAGTGAGTGCGTACGGGCTTGCTTCACGGCTGGGTATCAGCAATGCGGAAGGCAAGGAGATGATCGATCAGTATTTTGAGCGGTTTCCCGGTATCAAAACATATATTGATGAAACGGTGGCGTTTGCAAAAGAGAACGGTTATGTCTCCACTCTCCTTGGGCGGCGGCGCTATATCCCTGATATCAACTCAAGAAACTGGAATGTGAGAGGATTTGCCGAACGAATGGCAATCAATATGCCGATTCAGGGAACAGCGGCCGACATTATCAAGCTGGCGATGATTGAGATCCACAACTATCTGGAGAAAGAAAAACTAAAATCACGAATGCTCCTCCAGGTTCATGATGAACTGGTTTTTGAGATTTCCGAGGAAGAAAAAGAAGAAGTTCCGAATCGTATTAAAGAGCTGATGGAAAACGCTTTTGAACTGGCTGTTCCCCTCGATGTGGATATGGGCCTTGCCGATAACTGGCTTGAAGCGCATTAAATCCGGTATTAAACCGGATATCTTCACCAATCCCCCGAAAGATGTAATTGGTCGGGTGGATACGGTTAAAAACGGCTAAATATTTAAGGAGATATGGATGTTTTTTTCGGCCTGAGTTTATTTTTCGAGCGACTCTAAAATATTGAGATAAGAATTGTACCGTTCTGCAGCGATAAGGCCGTCCTGGTAAGCTTCAACCACTCCGCAGTTCGGTTCATGGTAGTGAGTACAGTTGTAGAATTTACAGTTCTGGCGAGGTTCCATCATTTCGGGAAAATAGAGAGAGAGTTCGCTTTTTTCGATGTTAACAACGCCAAATTCCCGGATTCCCGGCGTGTCCACAATGTATCCTCCGTCTTTTAATGGCACAAGTTTTGCAAAGGTTGTGGTATGCTTTCCCTTTTGAGAGTAGGATGAAATTTCGCCCACTTTCAGGTTTAGATCCGGATCGATAGCGTTCAAGAGACTCGATTTTCCAACTCCTGATGGGCCAATGAATACAGAAATTTGATCTTTAAGCGCTGCTGTAAACTCCCGGATCGATGTATTGTCAAGAATGGAAGTTTGCGCTACAGGGTAACCGATGGATTGATACATTTCGGTAATTTCGTCGGCATAGCGGGCTGCATTTTTATTAGCCAGGTCCATTTTATTAATAACAACGCCTGCGGGAACTTCATACGCTTCGCAGGTGACCAGAAAGCGGTCTATAAATCCGGGATTCAGTTTGGGCTGTTTGATGGATTGGAATGCCCAGGCCCGGTCTATATTCGATACTAAAATCTGTTCTCCGCGCCGGTTGCGTGTTGCCTGTCTCGGAATGTAGTTCTCTCTTTCCAAGATTTCGGTGATGGTACCGCGTTTATCTTCTTCCACTTTAATTTTGACAAGATCACCTACTGCAACAGGGTTGGTCACTTCGCGTTTGTCAAGGCGAAATTTACCAGGCAGTCGGCATTCAATCGTTTCACTGCCAAGGTTCACTATATACCATTTGCCCGTTGATTGAATAACTCGTCCTGTTTGCTCATCCATACATCAAAATAATCTATTAAACTGAGAATTAAACTTTAAATGAGCGAAAGGTTTGGAAGAAAAGTATAAGGCTGATTTGAAAGGGTTAATCCGAATAGTTTTTGAAAATTTCAGAAAGTTCCGAGTTAATCTCTTTTATGATTACAGGTTTAAACTTTTCTCCGGTCAGTGTTTCATATAATTCTGCATAACGCTGGTAGATACTCCACCGGAATGAATCGGGGAGAGTGGGCGGAGTTTGACCTTCTTTGCCCTGGAAGCCTTTATCCATCAGCCACTCGCGTAAAAACTCTTTGGAGAGCTGGCGCTGAGGTTTACCATCCCGAAGCCGGCGTTCATATCCATCACTGTAAAAATAACGGGAAGAGTCAGAAGTATGAACTTCATCTATAAGGGTAAGTTCACCGTTAAAAATCCCCATTTCGTATTTGGTATCAACAAGTATGAGTCCCTGGCTGGAGGCAATTTCAGTACCTTTATTAAATAGCTGAAAGGCATAGTCTCTAATTTTTTCCCAAACGTCAGGTTTAATAATTTTACGTTCCAGAATTTCCTGTTCGGAGATATCTTCATCGTGTCCCTCAGTAGCTTTGGTTGCCGGAGTTAAGATAGGTTCCGGGAATTGCTCGTGTTCCCTCATGCCTGGTGGAAGTTGAACTCCACAGAGCTCCCTGATACCAGACTTGTAAACTCTCCATGCGTGTCCTGTAAGGTATCCCCTCACAACGATTTCAATGGGAAGTGGATTGCATTTTTTGGCGATTGTAACATTTGGATGGGGTATATCTATAACATGAACCGGCATAATCTCCTTTACTTTTTCAAATCCGAATGCTGAAAGCCGGTTCAGGATCTGGCCCTTGAATGGAATCGCCTCTTTCATAATATGATCGAAAGCCGAGATACGATCGGTTGCTACTATGCCGATTTTTTGACTGCCAAGCGGATAAACATCCCTTACTTTTCCCCGGTATGGCTTGCCGGAACTTTCGGCATTGGTGGACTTAATGCAGTAGTGCAGTGCCTGTTGTCGATCCATCTATGTCAGGCTTTTTCATTTTTAGTGGATTTTCGCGGCACCAGAATGGGATCGATAAATTGCTGTACTTTTCTGTCTGCACCGTGGCGAATCACTTCTGCAAGCCGTTTTGTTGCCAGTACCCCAACCGAGTACATTTTCTGATCGATAGTGGTGAGATCAAGGTATTTGGTAAATTTAATATTATCGAATCCCATAAGTCCGATATCCTCGGGAACCCTGATACCCAGTTTGTTTAATGCGTGGTAGGCACCAATTGCCTGAGTATCGCTTGTGCAGAATATAGCATCCGGGAAGTCTCCCATTTTTTCGTATTCAAAAATTGCTTCAAATCCGGCTTCTTCGGTATAACCGGCATGTTTAGTGCTCTCACCCGAAATAAATAATTTTTTTTCGATAGGCATTTTAAACTCTTTTAATGCATCAACAAAACCCTGTTCGCGCTCACTGGCCGATTTAGTTTCAATAATTGGTTTTATCATCCCAAGTCTTGAATATCCCTGTTTAATGAGATGTTCACCTGCCATAAATCCCCCTTTCCGGTTATTAAGTTCGTAATAATCATAGGCAGGATGTGTGCTGCCGATTAAAACTACAGGGATCTGCGATGAATCAAGGTATTTGTGGACGTTTTCAGTGATTTCAATACTTATGGTGATCACGGCATCAGCGGTGCCGCGATAGAAGAAATTTTCAATACCCTCTTTAGGGTTTTTTGAACCGGTGTTGTAGATGATGATGTCCAGGTCCATATCCTTAATTTCATCTTTCACACCTTTTAGCACCTCGTTATAATAAGGTGTTGTAAACGATGGTACGGCAATGGCCAGCATTTGAGGTTCTCGGCTTGCAAGTTTACGGGCACTGACCTGGGGTCGAAAATTAAGCGCCGTTATAGCCTCGTTCACTTTTTCTTTGGTTTTTTCTGAAACGTTTGGAGAATTATTTAAAACACGGGAAACCGTAGAGATAGCCACTCCGGCCCGGCTTGCCACCTGGTAGATGGTTATTTTTTTATTCTTGGATTTCATTTTGTCCCGTTTGATTTTTGAAAATTTACTTCTGTAAGCCGAAATAAACTTATAAATATTTAATTCGAAATTTAAAATAACAGAAAAAAAGAATTCCTAAATATTAATTTTCAGGAACTATTTACTGTGACTTATACATTTAGGAGAAAGGTAAATGTTCACAAATAAATCTTACAGTATGGACATTTTCGCAATAAGGTATAATATCTTTAAGTTAGAAAGGTTTCAGGTCATCAAGATAAGCACAAAATTAGTTAGGGCATGACAAATTTACTAAAAATTCCATATAACTACCTCAGGCCATTATATGAAAAAACTAACTTTCACAAAGCTGTTATAACAGAGGTTGATGACCTGAAACTAAGATTTGCTTATTCCCGCTGCCGGGATGTTACCCGCAAGCACGCAAAAACCTTTTACATGGCCACTCGTTTCTTGCCCTATCAAAAACAGCGGAGCATATTTGCAATTTACGCACTCTGCCGTTACCTGGATGACGTTGTTGACGAAGCTGAAGACCTGGTTCAAAAGCAAAAAATTACCAGGAAGCAGATGCTTGCCCGACTTGAAACTTTTCGGGTTAAACTGATCGGTACATACAGGGGTATGGAATTTGATAACCCTATTTTAATCGCTTTTTCTGATGTTTTAAATCGCTTCAACATTTCGCTGGAGCATCCACTTACACTTCTGGAGGGTGTAAAGATGGATCTCATCAAAGATCGTTATGAAACTTTCGACGAACTCTATGAATATTCTTATAAAGTAGCTTCTGTTGTTGGGCTAATGACCAGTGAAGTTTTTGGTTACGACAATCCGAGAGCATTAAATCACGCTGTGGACCTGGGAATAGCGATGCAGCTCACGAACATTTTGAGGGATGTGGGCGAAGATCTTGGCAAAAACCGAATCTATTTACCAAAAGAAGATCTTGTTCGCTTTGGGATTTCAGAAGAGGATCTTATCAGCAAAAAGATGACTTCGAATTTCACTGAACTGATGAAGTTTCAGATCGAACGAACCAGAGGGTACTACAGCAGTGCCGACAGTGGCATTCCTATGCTTGCAAAAGACAGCCGGCTGCCGGTGATGCTTGCGCGAGAGAATTACAGCCGTATTCTTAATAAAATCGAAGAAAACAACTACCATGTGTTTGACAGGAGAGCGTATCTGAATTCTACGGAAAAACTTTCCATTCTGCCAAGAGTTCTCATGCAGCTGCACTCATAACTGGTTTGATCGTCAGCTTAGTCTTGATTAGTGTTTCAGGTATCAAAATTAAGTTGTTCAATACTGGTGTTAAGAACTGCCGCGCCAGAGAGGTTAGTGGAATAGTAAGGTTTTAGTAACAGAATGAGATATACGAGAGCGCAGCAAGAACTTGCACAGAAAAAAATTTGGTGAGAAATGCGGAGTGGTAAAATCTATTTTATCTATTTTTAAAATAGATGTGTATATTATAAGTCTTTTTTAACCTCCCATATTGCAGTTAATCTATATTATGAGTACAGCAACCAAACAGACCAACAAAATTGAAATTCCGGATTTAATGGAAGGAGAGGGATGGCATCCGCTTTCCTGGAATCAGAAAGAGATTACTCAGCTCCCGCCTTATCCTGATACGGAGGAACTTCAAGAAGCTTACAAAGAGCTGAAGTCACTTCCGCCACTGATAACATCCTGGGAAATTGAAGCCCTGAAAGAAAAACTTGCACAGGCAGGTGAAGGAAAAGCATTTCTACTTCAGGGTGGTGATTGTGCCGAGACATTTGATGCCTGTAAGTCTGTAAAGTTGGTGAATATGCTGAAGGTGATGCTTCAGATGAGTTTCATACTGATCCACGAAATGGGCACCCCTGTGATTAGGCTTGGGCGAATTGCCGGTCAGTATGCCAAGCCGCGCTCTAAAGATTTTGAAGAGATTAACGGGCAGAAAATGCTCAATTATCGGGGCGACCTCATTAACAGTATTAAACAGGATGTGAATGCCCGTACTCCTGATCCGCAGCGTTTGGTGGAAGCATACGAAAAAGCTGCACTCTCTCTTAACTTTCTTCGCGCACTTTCGGATGAAGGTTTTGCTGACCTTCAGCATCCGCAGCAGTGGGAGCTGGACTTTATGCAGAACAATGAGTACTACAAAGAGTATGAAGAGATGGTGAGCTCCATCAATAAGGCGATTAAGTTTATGGATACTATCACGCCAAATCGCCTGAATACAACACACAAAGTAGATCTCTACACATCGCACGAAGCACTGAATCTTTTTTACGACTCAGCACAAACGCGGCGGGTTCCCCGTAAGCAGGGCTGGTTTAATCTGAGTGCTCACCTGGTGTGGCTTGGAAACCGAACACAGCAAATAGACGGCGGTCATGTTGAATATCTGAAAGGCATCCAGAATCCGGTTGGTATTAAGGTTGGACCTCCATTTGATCTGGATAATATGCTGAGGCTTCTTGATACCATCAACCCGAGCCACGAGGCAGGAAAAATTGTTCTCATTACCCGAATGGGTCATGATATGGTGAAAAAACACCTTCCCACCTATATCCGGGCTATTAAACAGAATGGGCATCCGGTTGTGTGGAGCTGTGATCCGATGCACGGTAATACGTATGCAACCGGTGAAAATGTGAAAACCCGTAATTTTAATGATATCCTGCATGAGATTCGTGAAACTTTCGAAGTTCACCGGTCTGAAGCAAGTTACCTTGGCGGCGTACATCTCGAACTTACTGGCGACAATGTAACTGAGTGTGTAGGTGGAGCAAATGGACTGAATGAGGCAGGCCTCAGCTCAAATTACGAAACCTACTGTGATCCCCGCCTCAACTACGAACAAAGCCTCGAAATGGCGTTTCTCGTAGCCAAAGAATGGAATAAGAGTTACAGATAATTCAGTTTATATTTTCTGTTTATTTATTGCAAGGGCCGGTTTTTCTGTTTTTTCCAGCAGAAGAATCAGCCCTTTTTTTATTAGAAAGGGAAATCATGCTAACCCACATTTTTCACAGAAAATGTCTTAGGCCTGATCGGTAAAAGTATTTACCAGATTTTACGTCATCTTTACAGATATCACAGGACACTATGACTACTGCATAATGTCAAAGGGTCTTGGTTCGTTATTAAGAGTGAAAATCCTGCAGAAACAGATTTCAAGGTTGTCAGTAATTCAACCCGAAAAATGATTTGGCATTCAGATTGCAGAGTATTTGGTAGAACAAAAAAGTTAACCAAATGGAGACTGAGCCATGACACTTATGAAATATTCCCAGCCAGGACGAGATGTTTTTGGAAAACGATTTTCTGATATAATGGATGAATTTTTCAGCGATGCAGTAGCAACACGCAGAAATTCATTCGCACCAAGTATCGATATTTCTGAAAATGAAAAGCAGTACATGATTGATGTTGAAATTCCGGGCGTGGATAAGAAAGACATCAAGTTGAACGTTGAAAATAATACATTGACTATTAGTGGTGAACGTAAGTTTGAAAAAAAGGAAGACGGAAAGCAGTATCACAGAGTCGAATCACACTATGGTACTTTTAGCCGCTCCTTTACGTTACCAGATAACGTGAATAGTGAAAGTATTAACGCTTCTTACAACAATGGAATACTGAGTATAACCGTTGATAAGAGTGAAGAAAAGGTTAGAAAACAAATTAAAATAAAGTAACTCTATTAAAGAGCTGTTCTACTTAGTCCCCTAAAGAGAGCAGGTTAGTTAGCGCCGGAGCTGCATTGACATGCGCCTCCGGCATTTTATTGCAAAAAAATTGTTCAAATTACAATATCCTGGTCTTGTTGCGGTTAGCAGAACCTGAAACCCTAAAATAATCTTAGAATACCAGTATGGAGAAATTGAAGATTGGAATTGCTGTTTTTTTTGCAGCTTTGACGTTTTTTGTCGGAATGCACATCGCATCAGAAAATAATTCCGGCGCCCAGGATACAACCAGTTCAGAATTACCCCGGTATAACACTGATGTGCAGGCTTCGGATGAAATTACAATTAATTCACTTCGCGATTTTAACAATGCTATTGTAAACATTGCTGAGAGAACCAATCCAACAGTTGTAACCATTACCACGTCCCAAACCGTACGGGTGCGACAGCAATCACCATTTTCATTTTTCTTTGATGATCCCCGATTTGACCGGGAACAAGAATACCGGCGCGACGGGCTTGGTTCAGGTGTTATTGTTTCTGATGAAGGTTATATAATAACTAATAACCATGTGATTGACCAGGCCGATGAGATCAGGGTGATTTTGTACGGCGGTGATGAGCTGGATGCTGAAATAGTAGGAACCGATCCTGCAAGTGATATTGCTATACTGAAAGTGGATCATAACGATTTACCGGCCGTAAGAATGGGCAATAGTGATGAAATCCGTGTAGGCGAAATGGTTCTTGCGATCGGAAGCCCGCTCAGCCGCGATCTTGCTCATACCGTGTCTAAGGGTATTATCAGCGCGAGTGGTCGATCATCCATCGGATTGAATGCGTATGAAAATTATATTCAAACCGATGCAGCCATCAATCCGGGGAATTCCGGCGGTGCTCTTATTAACCTCGATGGAGAATTGATTGGTATAAATACGGCAATTGCCAGCCGGAGCGGAGGAAATCAGGGAATTGGTTTTGCCATACCGGTAAATATGGCACGCGATGTGATGGAAGCGATCATTACGGATGGAAGAGTCGTTCGCGGATATCTGGGAATATTCGGTACGGATGTAGACCGCACAATGGCGCGTGCACTCGGACTTGAGAGAACCCGCGGTATTGTAATTGGTGAAATTATGCCCGACAGCCCCGCAGAACAAGCCGGCCTTCAGGATGGTGATGTAATTCTGAAACTGAACGGCCAGGATTTGGGCAGCTATACCGATTTCCGGATCAAAATTGGAAATAAGAATCCGGGTGATACGGTTGAGCTTGAAATATTCCGCGATGGTGAGCGTCAAACACTTACGGTGGTACTCGGAGAGCGTGACCCCGAAGAGGTAGCTGAATCGATGTCAACCGATGAACTGGACGAATTAAAAGAAGAACTTGGCTTTACTGTAGAAGAATTGACAGACTCTATACGAAGTCAACTTAATCTGCGTTCTGGTATAGAAGGAGTTGTGATTTCTGATATTTCGCAAGCCAGCAATGCATACCGGCAGGGTTTACGCCGGGGAGATGTAATTTTGCAGGTTGCAGATGAACGAATCAGTAACCCAAATCAATTTTACGGTGCTGTACAAACACTAAAACAGCAGGGCACAGAAGCTGCGCTTTTACGTGTAAACAGACAAGGCAGAAACATTTTTATAGCTATCGAGCTATAAAATACTACCATGTGGTTATGGTTAAGGTGATAAGCTCCTGTCCGAAAGGGCAGGGGCTTTTTTTATGCCTGGATATACTGATAGTCGTCAAATTTCAATTTGACTATTGACCAGATGTGAGGCAATGGCTGAATATTCTGCAGGTAAACTGACAATATCGCAAAATAGAAACGGGTGGCATTACTTTTGCGATATCATTTTAAGAAAAGGAGGTTAAACGATGGAATATAAAGATTACTATAAAATTTTAGGGGTTGAACGAGACGCCACTCAGGCGGAAATCAAGAAAAAATACCGGAAACTTGCGGCTAAATTCCATCCTGATAAAAATCCGGGCAATAAACGTGCAGAAGCTAAATTCAAAGAGATTGGTGAGGCATATGAAGTTTTGAAAGATCCCGAAAAACGTAAACTTTACGATCAGGTGGGGGCAGACTGGAAAAAGTATCAGCAAGCCGGGGCCTCGGCCGATGATTTTAACTGGGGACAATACACTGGCCAGGGAGGCCAGCGTGTGAATATTAATTATGAGGATCTTTTTGGTGGAAGAAGACAACAGGGCGGTGCACAGGGAAGTGCATTTTCCAGTTTTTTTGATACGCTGTTTGGCAGTGGAGATCCTTTTGGAGGAACCCACCAGCAGACCCGGCAATATCAGAGTGATGCCCGGCGAAGATCTGCTCCACGCAAAGGTTCCGACAGCGAAGCTGAAATCGATGTGGAGCTGAAAGAGGTGCTGGAAGGAGCCGAAAAACAGTTTCGGGTGAATGGAGAACGTGTTAAAATAAAAATCCCGGCAGGCATTGAAGACGGCAAGCGGTTGAAACTGAAAGGAAAAGGCCATGCAGTACAGCCCGGTGTTCCAAAGGGAGACTTGTATCTGAAAGTGAAGATCAATGAACCGGAAGGGATTGAACGAAAAGGCAATGATATTTACCAGACTGTTCCGCTGGATCTCTATACTGCACTGCTGGGGGGACAGTTAACAGCTCAAACCCTTCAGGGAAAGATTAAACTAAATATCCCGCCTGAGACACCCAATGGAAAAGTGTTCAGATTAGCAGGACGCGGAATTCCGGTGTTTAAAAACGCAGCTAAACGAGGAGACTATTTTATTAAAACAGAAATCAAACTGCCTGAAAATCTCTCTGCAAAAGAGAAGGAACTGGTCAAAAAATTGGCCAATGAGAGGAAGAGTTAACCAGGTTCCGGTGCAGATTATAAAATAATGTCTGGCGTCAGAAACAGGTCATTTCAGTGAAATATGCCTGCGGACTTTGTTGTCTCGTAAACGGCTTACTCAGCGTACTAGTGTCCTGTCAACTGTAAAAGTGTGAGAGAGTCATCAGACGAGTCGATCCGGGATCATCCCAATCATCTACATTGGCATATTTTTTGAAAAACTCGTCAGATGACTTAACCCGACGTTTTATCTTTGACATAACACTAG
>JAFIFB010000078.1 GCA_020832285.1 Balneolaceae bacterium | reverse complement strand
GTATATACCATAGGGAAGATTATCATCGGCCATAATTTCACTGGAAGAACCAAACATATCACACGAAGCGAGCCTGCCCTGAAGGAAAGAGGCCGAGGCAAGTGACGGATCACCAATTACATCTCCGGCAGCGTAAATATTGGGCACAGATGTACGATAATATTGATCTACGGTGATATAACCATTCGGGTCAGTCTTTACTCCCAGATCTTCAAGTCCAAGGCTCTTTGTATTTGGTGTTTTGCCTCCCACGTAAAGAATATGATCAGTTTCAACAACCTGAAGGCGGTCACTTTCAATGGTTTTGAAGAGAACTTCTTCACAGGTTCTGAGGTCATTGGATGAGATTTTTTGAATCTCGGTGTTGTTAAATATCTGAATATTTTTCTTTTTTATAGCTTTCAGAAGTGCCGACTTGATCTCTTCATCCAGGAAAGGCAGAATTTCACTCTGTTCATTCAGGATTGTAACTCGTGTGCCGAGCGCTGAAAAAATGGTAGCAAATTCGATGGTAATAATTCCCCCGCCAATAATTGCCAGCCTCCGGGGAATATGGGTAAGTTCAAGAATGGATGAGTAGTCAAGAACCTTAGTGTGATCTATATCAAAAATTTTAGGCTGGGAAGGACTGCTGCCCGTTGATATTAAAATATTTTTAGTAGTGAAAGTTTTTTTCTGATGCAGATGATCTACAACTTCCACTGTGTTGGAATCTTTGATAAGCCCCCAGCCCCGCACAGTTTCCACTTCGTTTTTGATGATGTCATCCTTTACTTTTTTGTTTTTGCTTTCGAGGATGGGTTTTTTGTACTCCATGATGTCTTCCATGCGGAAACGTTCGTATGGTTTTCGCCCTCGTTCATCACCAAACTGAGAATGAAAAGACTGGATGAGTTTGGCCGCTGCACGTAAAGCTTTGCTCGGGACGGTGCCTTTGTGTATCCACGAACCGCCGATGCTCTTGTCGCTGGCTTCAACAATTAATGCTTTTTTATTGAATTTTGTACTCTGCATGGCACAGGAGAAACCTGCCGGTCCGCTCCCGATAATGATTACATCGTAATCGTATTTCATAAATAAATTAAATTAACGTATTGAAAGATCCGTGCTGAAATAACTGGCTTGAACAGCAACCTTGCCTTTAAAATAAGACGCGGAGGGTTATGGTAACAGGTGCAGGACCCTTCCAATTTTAACAACTTCTGCCAGTTTATTCCAAACTTAAAGATAGAAGAAATTCTCCTGTAAATCTTCCGAAGTTTGGGTTTTGAGGTAAATCAAAAAAAAATTGGAACGTTTTTTGTCTTATTTTTTATTATCCATACTATAATACAAGAAACATTTAACACGCTGATGTACCGCGTGTTACAGACACAATAATCTAAACAAAAAAGATCAAAAAAATATGGCTTACGAACTTCCAGATTTACCCTACGCATACGATGCGCTAGAACCAAGTATTGATGAGAGAACCATGAAAATACATCATGGAAAGCATCACCAGGGTTATACCAACAAGCTGAATGCTGCACTCGAGGGGCACAAATTTGCTTCTCTTCCTGTAGAAGAAGTGCTGCAAAAAATAGATGAAGTTCCTGAAAAAATTCGTCAGGCCGTTGTAAATAATGGTGGAGGATATGCAAATCATAACCTGTTTTGGACGGTCCTTTCTCCAAGCGGTGGCGGATCCCCTAAAGGAGAAGTTGCTAAAGCAATTAACGAGACTTTCGGAAGCTTTGATGATTTCAAAGAAAAATTCAGTTCAGCGGCGGCCGGACAGTTCGGTTCCGGTTGGGGCTGGTTGTGTGTAGACGGAAATGGCGATCTGAAAATTGTAGCTACCGCCAACCAGGACAGCCCATATATGAATGGACTTACACCCATTTTTGGGGTGGATGTCTGGGAACATGCTTATTATCTGAATTATCAGAACAGGCGCCCTGATTATCTGAAGGCAATCTGGGATGTGGTGAACTGGGACCAGGTTGAAGAAAATTATAAAGCTGCTATCTAAGCAGACTGTAATTTTTATCTGAATTGAACATCAAAGGTGTTCCATACTTGTGTGGAGCACCTTTTTTTTTACATTACTATAAATTAGTCAAAACTCAGAATAAACCATTCTTCTTCATTAGGTAAACTTTGTCCTGATCTTCGTGGCTGCATCATTGGCTGGCGCTGGCCGTAACCTCCGCGCTGTTGCCGGGTTGCAGACATATCGCTTTCATTCCTGAACCGGAAACGAGGTGGTTCAATTGCAAAACCAACCCAGAGATCTTCCTGTCTGAGGTTAAAAATTGAAGAATCATTTATCGGAATTCTCATTTCAATAGACATTCTGCTTCGTTCTTCATCGGCATAAATTTCAAAACCGTCGATTTCGAGGCGTGAAAGTTCAACAAAACCATATTCAGCGTTGCTGCCGTCTGGACGCTCAACAATCATTACCCTGGAAAAGAGATCTTCAGAGAGTTCGTTTATAAGTTCTACATTCTCAGGATTTTGTCCCCACTCCTCATCGGTCAGGAAGGAATTAAATGCACCGGGGTTGTCACGCAAGAGGTTGAACGTGCCGGGCGGATAGGCGATACCAACATTTCTTCGGTCACTTTCGGAATTACTCAGGTAGACAATCATCCCGAGCTGGCGGATGGTGTTTTCTTTAAAAGGGCTGCGAACATCAATAAAAAGATGAAGAAATTCATCGTGAATAGCTGCAAAATAGCGGATGTTATCGGTTTCCTTGAGAAGTGCATCAGTAGTGTTCCAGTCCGAAAGGCTTCCGTCAACAGTAATACTTTCTTCAAGATGATGAACAGAGATTTGCTGAGTGCTGGAACAAGCTGCCAGCAGTAAAAACAAAATAATGAAATAAATGGCTGATAATTGATTCATAAAGAATTTTCAGTGGACCTAAACATAATTTTTTTTCAGTTGGTGGTTTTCTGATTTATAACATAAAACCAAGCTTTATGGTATAATATAGTTCAATCAAAGAAACCTATCACTTTTTGTGAGGTTTAAAAAACTGAAAATTGATCTGTCGGAGAGCTTCTCCAATAGTGTGGAATTTTCAGTATATTTAGGCTGTAAATTTAAAACATAAACATTACAACATTATGCAATTTGGATTTGGCGTTGGACCCGACACCTCTTGGATGCGCAAGGAACTCACCGATGTAGGAGTTGAAGAACTGAAAACCCCGGAAGATGTGGATCGGGCAATGAAAGAGTATAACAGCGGCACAATGCTGATGGCTATTAATTCGGTTTGTGGCTGCGCAGCAGGTAATGCGAGACCAGGATTAGCAATAGCTTTGGAAAAAGCCGGACAGAGACCTGACAATCTGGTGACTGTTTTTGCAGGACAGGACAGGGAGGCTACAGCAAGGGCGAGAGAGTACTTTAGTGAATATCCACCTTCTTCCCCTGCTTTTGCCTTTTTTGTTGACGGTGAAATCAAAGCGATGATACCCCGCCACAGAATTGAAGGACGCACTCGTGAAGAAGTAGCACAGGATCTGCTTATGGTGTTTGATGCATTC
Source organism: Balneolaceae bacterium (assembly GCA_020832285.1). Classification (GTDB taxonomy): domain Bacteria; phylum Bacteroidota; class Rhodothermia; order Balneolales; family Balneolaceae; genus Rhodohalobacter. Next base: position 38,722 of record JAFIFB010000078.1, on the reverse strand, counting down.
AGCAAGCAGGAAGAAAAATAAAGGTTCGCAATCAACTTTTATTATTAGGTTAAAATCCATTTAAAATAAAAAGCCCGTCTCGATAATTTCGAAGCGGGCTTTTTTTAACGCTCAAAAAAGAAGCTGTTAAGAGAGGTTTAAATACGGGTGGTTAATATTCCGCCTGAAAGCCACAACTGGATTTGCCGGTATTGCACATTGAAATAACCCTGATTTCTCTGCAAGAGATAGTTATCAAACGGGAAGTATTCGTTGCGCATATTGGGCCGTTCAAAAGTGTAATTATAGCGCGGATCAGTTCTGTCGTAAGAGTAAGACCAAACCATGGTATTGAGATACCGGTCTACATACCAAGGCGGGCCAAACAGTATATACATCATACCGAGATCGGTTTTCCAGCCTTCCTTGAATGTGGTAAACTGCTTGTTGGCCTGTTCAACACGTTCATAATAAAGGCTGATTACAGACCTGGCCTGGTTTGCATTGCCGATATTCGATAACCAGAAACGATCAATCGCTTCTTTGAGGGAATCAGGGTCTTCGATCTGCATCATTCTTTCATGGTCACGGCGGCCCATCAGATAAATGAGTGGTTCTGCTAGCTCCCTTGGGCTAACGACGGCGGGATAATTTTCACTTTTTATTGCGAAGTCACGGGCTTTATAAAGCCTGTCACCATTTTCATCGGTTGTTTCCACTTCGAACCGGTAATTTCCCCGGTTCAGCAGTTCGTACTTAAAATCAATGAGAACACTTCCGGGCTGATCGAGCCTCCGGGTGGTTGCATCAATCTCTTCAGGATTTCTCATATCCACACCGATATAAGGCATGGTTGAAGGGCTGTAATTATTATAATTCATCGGGCGTGCGGCAGTCGTGTCCGAATTAAACTTCAGGAGCCTCGACCGAACTTCAAGCGGGTCCTCCATATCGTTATTTGTTACCTGAAATGTGAACATAAGACTGTCGAGTGCAGAAGAGACAGTGTAGGTGGTAATTGGGAAAAAAGGACCGTCGGGATCTTCAACGCCTTTTCCAAGCAGCCGTACTGTTGTAAGATTAATTTCAGGCTTTTCGGGATCGGGAATAATCGCTTCACTTTCTCTGGTCGATGCTTTGCCCGATGAGCGGTCGAGCACCGAAACCTGTACAGAAAATCTTCCTGGTTGTACCTCAATGTCTTCATCGTGGGTAAAAACATCCTGGCTTAACGTGCTGCTGCCTTCGAAGTCCGATTGAACCGAAAAACTTCTTTGTATATCTTTACTAAAATCACCGTCTTTTTCGAGTATTCGAATTTCAAGTGTTACTTCTGCTTTTCGAACATCATCAATAGTAGAATATATTAAACTACCAAGAACAACATCGGTGGTTACATTGATCAATGCTTTATCATCTTCACTCAAAAAACCGATTGATGACATTCGAACTTCAGGATAACCGTCTTGAAAATAAAAGAAAGAGCCTCTCTCAACGTCTGGATTTGCCGAGCGTACACAGCCTGTTGCATAAACAATCAGCAGAATAAACAGAATAGAAAAAAGGGTATTGTGGGTGTTTGTATTCATATAACCAAAGTTATCTGCTAAAAGGGACACTTCACAAATAATTTTAATTGAATTATTATAACAGCAAAACTGTCGGATAATTGCTTACCTTTAACAGTATTTATATTATCTATTTAAAATATTTCATAATCACAACAAAATTTTATGTTTAGTAGTGCGCGCAGAACAAAAATAGTCTGCACTTTAGGTCCCAGCAGCAATACAATGGAAGAAATTGAAAATTTGTATCGGGCTGGAATGAACGTTGTAAGAATAAATTTTTCGCACGGATCCCACGAAGATCATAAACGAACCATCGGTTATGTGCGGAAAGTAGCGAGTAAATATCAATACTCAATTCCTGTTTTGATGGACCTTCAGGGTCCAAAAATCAGGGTTGGCCAGATGAAAGATGGCGGGCAAATCATAGAGGCCGGTAACCTGGTTACGATTACACCCGAAGATGTGGAAGGCAGCAGTTCAGTTATTCCCATTGATTATCCCAACCTGGTGGATGATGCTAAAGAGGGCAACCAGATTTTGATTGATGACGGATTGCTTGAACTTCGGATTATTAAAAAAAATGCATCGGAACTGACTGCCAAAGTTGTGGTGGGAGGGATGCTGAAATCGCGTAAAGGGGTAAACCTGCCTGATGTGGATATCTCAATGGCATCTCTTACCGAAAAAGATATTGAAGATCTGGAGTTTGGCCTTGATGTTGGAGTGGATTTTGTTGCCATTTCGTTTGTTCGCTCACCCAGAGATGTACAGGAAATAATATCCCGGGTGAGAGCCAAAGGAAGTAATGCAGCCATCATTGCAAAAATAGAAAAGCCCGAAGCGGTTGAAGTGATTGACGAAATCATTGAAGAGTCTGACGGTATAATGGTAGCCAGGGGAGACCTGGGAATCGAAATTCCGAGTGAGGAAGTTCCGCTTGTTCAGAAAAAAATTATCGAAAGATGCCGGATGGCAGGCAAGCCCGTTATTACAGCTACACAGATGCTCGATTCCATGATCAACAACCCGCGTGCTACCCGGGCCGAAAGTTCGGATGTGGCAAATGCTGTGATGGACGGAACCGATGCTGTAATGCTTTCAGGTGAAACTGCAGCCGGGAAATACCCATCAGAAGCCGTAAAAACGATGGCAAATATCATCAAAACCGTAGAAAACCGGGCTTCTTCGATTTACTACAGCCTGAAATACCGCAAACCCGACTGGAAAGAAAAACAAGTAATCGAGTCACTGGCTTATTCCTGTGTAAGCCTGGCCGATAATGTTGATGCAAAAGCTATCAGCACCATCACCCACTCAGGGAATACAGCCCGCAGAATTGCCAAGTTCAGACCAAGAGTTCCCATTATCGCATTTACAGAAAGCAGAATTGTACGCCGGCAGCTTAACCTGGTTTGGGGTGTTCACTCCGTTCGTCTTGATGAAATTTTTGATACGGATATGAGCGTGAAGATGATGGAAGATTATCTTATGAAAAACGGACAGGTAAATAAAGGGGACAGGGTAATCATTGCAACAGGAATTCCGCTTGCAAAACGCGGCAGAACCAACATGATTAAAGTGAGTACAATTGACCGTTAAAAAATACGCTTCATGATTTTTCACCGTTGATATTTTGTGAAGAAGACTGTTCAAATAGCTCTTATTTTTTTCCTCATCACCGGGTGTGCGTCTTTTAAGCAGGGCTGGAAAAACTTTACTGCTTATTATAACACCTTCTACAATGCACAGCAGTTTTTTGATGAAGGGCTGAAAAGCAATTTTCGGCAGGTTCCCGACCTGAATCCGATGCAGCCGATAAGAGTTCATCAATCTCCCACAAATGCCGGGCAGGATGAGTTTGAAAGTGCAATTGAGCGGGGAAGTTCTATTTTGAGAAATCACGATGAGTCAAAATATGTGCTTCCTGCCATCGCTATTATTGGCAAATCATACTACTATCGGTCGGAGTTTTTTTCGGCCCTGGAAAAATTTCAGGAACTTCAGACACTGGCTGAAGGCACTTTATTGCAGGAAGCCATTTTATGGCAGGGACTCACCTACCTTGAAATGACAAACTACAATGAAGGGGTTAATTTTCTGGAAATCGAAAAAGACCTGGTTGAAGAATGGGAACCGGCTCTTCTGGCAGAGGTTAATGCCATACTTGCACAGCTTCACACGGCAAAAGGAAACTGGCAGGAAGCCGCTGGATACCTGCAGCTTTCTATTGTAAATCTTCAAGACAGGAATAAGCGGGCGCGGGCATTTTTCCTGCTTGGACAGATTTTCGAGCGGCTAGACGAAGATAACCAGGCACTCTACGCCTACGGGCAGATTAGCAATATCAGAACCAGTTACGATATGGAGTTTAACGCTTTGCGAAAAGAAGCAGAGGTATCGAGACGTATCGGCAGTTACCAGCGGGCAGAGTCTATCTATAATGATATGCGTCGCGACGACAAATTCTACGATTACAGGAATGAACTTCAGTATGAAATTGCGCGAACACAGCAGTTCAGAGGAGATGCGGAGCTTGCTGTAGGAAATTATAACCGGGTTCTAAGAGACCGTATTCAGAGTCCTTCGCCACTTACACGGGCTAAAACTTATTTCGGCCTGGGTGAAACCTACCGAGATTTACTGAATGATTATTCTCTTGCTGCTGCCTATTTCGATTCAGCTGCATCAGAACGGGTAGATCACGACCTGTTGCCGGAGTATTTTAACGCAAGTGAACTGGCTGAGTCGTTTGGCCAATATGCAGAATTAAAACGTGAACTGGCACACCGCGACAGCCTGCTCCGTCTCGCAAACTTACCCCCTGATGAACTCGATGCTTTGGTGGAAGAGTTACAGCGTGCTGAGATGGAACGACTTGACAGGGAATTAAGCGAAATGGAAGCTGAACGGGCACAAATGGCTGTCGTTGAAGAGCCCGACAGTGTGATTGAAGCTGCTGAATCAACCGAGTTTGGATTCCTGAACATCAGAAGCCAGACTATGCTTGCTGATGCAAGCCTTCAGTTTCAGGCAATCTGGGGAGATCGTCCGCTTGCAGATAACTGGCGAAGAAGGGCGGATGTGAGTGGCAGCCGCTTTGATCAGCTTGTGCTGGTTGATGAGGCAGACGAAGAGATTACTCTCGAAGAAGAGACAGAGACCAGTACTGTAATGCCACCGATCGATCTTAGCGATGTACCCTTCACTGAAGAAGCACAAGAAATGATGCGGGAAGAGGTAGAAGAGATCCATTACCGGCTGGGGAACGTTTTTTTTCTCTCACTTGATAAACCTGATAGCGCCCGAACATACTATCAAAAAGTGAATCAAAGCGCATTGAATCCTCATCTTGTCACAATGTCTCTCTATTCACTTGCCGAGATCGGGGTTTTACAAGAGGATGTTGATGAAGCCCGGTACTGGTTTGATAAGCTCTATGAAAAACAGCCCGAGTCGGTTTATGCAAGACGAATAGCCGACCGTCTGGGTATTGATATTACCAGTGAGCAAGATGAGCAGGAACCACAGATCGAAGATCAATATTTTGATCTTGTTCAAAACGCCGAGGATATGGGATCGGCAGAAAAGGCAGCCAGGCTGCTGGAGCTTGCCGACTTCGGGCGCGATGATTCCCAGCGTGCAATCATTCTTTTCGAAGCAGCCCGTGAATATATGCGCGCCGCCAGATTCGAAACCGATAATACGCAGGTAATTCGCGACTGGTTCGAAAGACAGCAAGACTACACAACCCGGAAAAATGAATTTAACATGCTTCAGGATTCTTCAAGGGTCATGCTCAGCGACACTACACTTACCGAGACGGACAGGCAGTTTTGGGAAGAGATCTCTGATTCTACATTTGCAGAGCCGGATTTTATAGAAAACTATCCGTTCGAAGGAGCGTATTGGGACAGTACCCGCTCTATCCTGAATAAGCTGGAGGAAAAATATCCCTCTAATCCTCTGGCCACAAATGTCCGTGCTCTGAAAGAAACACTGCAAAAACCGGATAAGCCGGTCCCTGTAATTGAAACTTTGACTTTAAATGGAGGAGAGGAACCAGCCGACAGACAGCCTGCAGAAGTTCCGGCCTGCGAAGACCTGGGCATTGAAATTGATATGAGTGGAGGAATGGAAGAGTTTCTTGGGGCAATCACATTTCCTTCATGGACTCAGAATCAGGATATGCGCGGTGAAGTACCTTATAAATTTACGGTTGAACCAGATGGTACCATTCAGAATTACGAGCAGCTTGGCAGTATGGATCGTTCAGGGATACCACAGTCAATTGAAAATGCCATCGACCGGATTTTGAAATTCACTGAAACAGGATCAGATAGTGCAGTGGAGTGTTCGGTAGTGTTCCCTATTGATCTTTAAGATTTGTAAATGTGGTAAATATGGTCAATGCCGCGTTTATCCAGATACTCAGCAAGTCCGCGATTGATTTTTTTAACAAGGCCCGGACCCTCATAAACCAGGCCGGTATAAATCTGAAGGAGATCGGCTCCGGCTTTAAGTTTATCGATCGCATCGGACGTATTGCTGATTCCCCCCACCCCGATAATTGTTTTCTCACTGTTGGTCTGTGCAGCAATTTTTTCAATAATGGCTGTACTTTTATGAGTGATGGCTTTTCCGCTCAGACCCCCTTTCCCGATTTTTTCGATTACAGAAGAGGATGTTTTAAGACCCTCCCTCATCGATGATGTGTTTGTGGCAACATATCCATCAATAGCATAATCTTCACAGATATCAATAAGTTCTGTGAGTTGTCTGTCATCCAGATCAACAGAAAATTTAACAAGTACGGCAGGAAGGCTGGCATCGTTTTTAATTTTCAGGGCATCGAGCAGTGTATTCAGCGCTTCAGGTTCTTCAAAAGTTTTTCCCTCTTCAGTGTTTGGGCAGGAGATGTTCAGTGTGATGTAATCCGCGAAATCTTTTACGAGGTTAAAACTGGTTTGATAATCCAGAATCGCCTTTTCCCCGGTAATGGAAGGGTTGTGAGTTTTGGCGATATTTATGCCTGTTGGTATTGAGATGCTCTGCTTTCGAAGGCGTCTTGAAATCGTCCTGACACCATCATTATTCAGCCCAAGTCGATTGATAAGTGACTTGTCTTTCGGCAGGCGGAAACTCCGGGGTTTGGGATTACCCGCAGAAGGGTTTGCCGTTATACTTCCAATTTCAACAAATCCGAAACCCAGCTTTTCCATCAGCGGACAAATTGTACCGTTTTTATCGAAACCGGCAGCAAGCCCGATTGGGTTTTTGAATTTCAGACCGAAAATTTTCTGTTCCAGGGAAGGGTCAGAATATTCATAAAGAGCCCCCACAGTTTGAAGTACCCATCTCATCTTACTCATCGAAGAAGCCAAATTTATGGCAAGTTCGTGAGCGTAATCTGATGGAAACCTGAACAGCAGCGGACGAACCAGATTATTATAAATCATTAGTTATTAATAAGATTCAGCAGTATGGTAATATCTGAAAATAGTTTTTAAAATGTACCCGGAATCGCTCCAAATTTAACCACCTGCCTGCAAAGATCGAAACTTGATATGATATGTTTATTATTGGTTATTTTTGATACATGAATTCATCAAATTCCCAACGTATTATCGATAATATTGCAGCGCAGTTTGGTTCGGATGAGCTGATTTTGCTTGAATCGCAACTGAAAAGTCATCCCTCTTCACACCGTTCTTTTCTGGCTGTGCGCGCTAAAAACTGGATCAGGGCAGAGCATGACCGGGTTTCATGGCGAGTGAATGGAAAGAGTAAGTCGACAGATATGAATCCCTGGGAAGCGATCAAGCAGTTCCGGGAAAAAACCGGCGGCTGGCTTTTCGGTTATCTGGGTTACGATCTGAAAAACTTCACAGAAAACCTCTCTTCTGCCAACCGTGCCCTGATTACAGCACCAGACCTCTATTTTATGGAACCGCAAATTTTGCTGATAGAGGAAAAGGGCCAATGGAGGGATGTATCCGGTTCCATGACCGCTGATCTGTCACCGGGAATAGCAGCCGAATCATCGTTTAAGCAGATGAGTGCAAAGATCGAACCGGCAATTACAAAAAAGGAGTACCTGGAAAATGTGAACAGTATCCGGCAGATGATTGCTGAGGGAAATTTTTATGAGCTTAACTACACATATCCGATGTTTGGTGATTGTTCTGCCGATGGGTTTGAACTTTATCGGCAAATGCGCAGGATTAATCCGGTACCGTTTGGAGGTTACCTGAGATTGGAAAATATTGAAATCTGCTGTGCAAGTCCCGAGCGATTTCTGAAAAAAAATGGTCTTAAAGTAAGCTCCGAACCGATAAAGGGAACCGCAGCCCGATCGAAAAAAAAATGGCTCGATGAAAACCGGAAAAATGAACTGCTCAACGAGAAAAACCGAGCCGAAAACCTGATGATTGTAGACCTGGTGCGGCACGATCTCTCAAGAATTGCAAAAACCGGCTCAGTGAAGGTATCGAGCCTTTACGATGTGCAGACCTTCGAGACATTACATCAGCTTATTTCCGTGGTTGAAGCGGTGGCCAGGCCGGATGCAGACCCGGTGGATGTGATTAAAAACTGTTTTCCGATGGGCTCGATGACCGGCGCACCCAAAATTGAAGTAATGAAAACCATCGAACGGCTGGAAAATTATAAGCGGGGAATCTATTCAGGTGCAATCGGTTACATCACGCCAGACGGTGATTTCGATTTTAATGTGGTGATTCGGACAGCCATCCTTCAAAACGGACATCTGATGTATCCGGTGGGCGGGGCTATAACCAGTGATTCTGATCCCGAAAAAGAGTGGGAGGAAACAAAAGTAAAGGCCCGGGGACTGGTGAAAGTTTTTTCAGAAGATCACTTCAATCCGAAATGAAGTTGCGATGAATTCAGTTATCATAACCAATCCAATTATCAAACCGGAAAGAAAGACAGCATGGATCAATCGATCAGTACACTTGGCGAACTAAAAAAAAGCGGCTGGGTATCACGCTCCATTAAAGAAGAGATGAGGGAAAATCTCATAAAAAAAATGTATAAGAATGAGGTTCTGTTTCCCGGGATATTGGGTTATGAAAAAACGGTAATCCCTCAAATTCAAAATGCAATTCTTGCCCAGCACGATCTGATCCTGCTGGGATTGAGAGGGCAGGCCAAAACCCGGATTTTACGTATGTTGGTACAGTTTCTTGATGAGTATATCCCCGTGGTGGAAGGTTCGGAAGTTCATGACGATCCGCTGAAACCCATTTCGAAATACGCCCGAGATCTGATTGGTGAAAAAGGAGATGAGACACCGGTTAGCTGGCTTCACCGTGAACATCGTTACGGAGAAAAGCTGGCCACACCCGATACCACTGTGGCCGATCTGATCGGCGATCTTGATCCCATTAAAGCAGCCTCGCTGAAACTGGCACTGGCCAGTGAAGAGGTAATTAACTACGGGCTGATACCGCGTACAAACCGCGGTATTTTTGTGATTAATGAGCTGCCCGATTTGCAGCCACGAATCCAGGTGGCTCTGCTCAATATTATGCAGGAGCGTGATATTCAGATCCGCGGGTTCAATATCCGCATTCCGCTGGATGTGTCGATGGCATTTTCGGCCAACCCGGAGGATTACACCAACCGTGGAAATATCATCACACCGTTGAAAGACCGGATCGATTCACAAATCATTACCCACTATCCGCGGGAAATGGACGTGGCGATTAAAATTACCGAACAGGAAGCCTGGGCTGAACGGGGCGGAGAGATTCAGGTTAAGATACCTCCGAGCTACAAAAAAATTCTGGAATATGTGGCTTTCGAAGCGCGCAATAGTGAGTATGTGGACCAGAAAAGCGGGGTCTCTACAAGGATGACAATCACGGCGATGGAACAGGTGATCTCAGCCGCCGAACGCCGATCGGTATTTAATCAGGAGACGAAAACAACACTTCGTGTAACCGACCTCTACGCAATGGTGCCTGCCATTACCGGGAAGCTGGAATTGGTGTACGAAGGCGAGCAGGAGGGAGCCGTAAATGTGGCGAAGCACATCATCGGGAAGGCCATAAACAAAACTTTCCGCGACTATTTTCCAGATCCTCAGCAGCGAAAATCAGAAGAATCCGAAGATGAGTACCATGAAGTTCTGGACTGGTTTGCAGGCGGCAACATGCTTGAAATCCCGGAGTTGATCAGCAATGACGAATATAAAAAACGGCTGCAGCAGATATCCGGGCTGAAAGAGATCACTCAAAAATATGCAAAAGACGAGCCGGATGACCTGCTTGCCATGATGGATCTGGTGGTTGAGGGGCTGCATCAACATTCAAAAATCGGCAAAGATGATATTGATGATACCCGCACCTATACCGATATGCTCGGAAGCATGCTGGGCGGAATGACCGGTTTCGATGACGATGATTTTACGGATGAGATTTGATTTTGGCCCATTTGCTATGTCAAAGATAAAACAACGGGTAAGTCATCTGACGAGTTTTTCGAAAAATAAACCATTGAAGATAATTGGGATGATCCCGGATCGACTCGTCTGATGACTCTCCTGCACTTCTACAAGTGACATGGTACTTTTAACATCAAAAAAGCCTGGTTTTGGAAATATTTGTATGCCAATTAATGGCAACTGGGAAGGCCAAACAGAGTGCTGGAAGCAAGGAAAATATAGTAGTCCGGTAGATTCATCATCGGGAAATTTCTGTTTCTTTTTTTGATGATGGTAATCGCTACCACCCACCCGGGTAGTTACGATAACAATGTGTTGTTGGTCGTCACTCATTAGTTATTTTTGTCACAAAATAACGGCTTATTCAATACATATTGATTAATTTTTTGTGGTTTGGGATGGAATTAAAGTTCCACCCGGTAATAACAGAAAATATTAAATATGAGTGTCAATTTGTTGAATTAAGATTCTCTCAATTTATATTCGAAACGAAAATGGACAACGTTCCCTTATGAAAAGCGAAAAGTTTACCGGTTATAAATATTGGCAAGTTTGAGGGCATTTCCCTCACTATCAAAAATTTCCAGATCATACCGGATGTTAATACGCGTGCCTGTTGGTGCATAGTAATAGAGATACCAACCTGCCGCCTCAGATGTACCAATACAACCGTTAGAATATGCTTTGCCCAAGGTTTCGATGTTTGTAGTAGGATGTATAAGCTGCCCGTGGCGCACACCATTGATTTCAGTTTCAATCCAAGGGATGTTGGGCAGCCCGGTCACCACTCCATCATCACGCCGGGTTACGCGATAGATTTGATTGTTGACAGGATTGATAAAATCAGGATTTTTTACATGCCGAACAATAATCCCTTCTCCGGTATGTGTTCGTAAATCAGTAACCCTCCCCGACATAGCAAGATACCTGCTCTCATTTCGGCCAACGCGAACCAAAAATTCATAAATCAGACTGTCTGCCTGTATAACCCTAAGTTTAAATTCAGGTATATTAAGATCCAGGTAGGTCTGTTTGAAAACCCTGTTCAGACTATCAATCGTTACAGAATCGGGTATGACCAGAAATTGCCCAGGTATAAATATGGGGAGTATTTTAGGGTCGTGACTGATTATTCCCCGCTCCTTTAAACGGTAATAATCCGATGCGGCGAGCGAATCTATCACCCAGGGATTATTCCTGATTATATGATGTTCTGTAATCGGGTAGCTGAGTATAGAATTATATTGATGAACGATGCCTTCCATCACTTTAAAATAGTCACCAATTTTAACCGTATTTTCGAAATTGTATATGAGATGAGAGCTGCTTGTCGATACACCGGCGGGAGGACTCGAATAAGGAATGAAACTATTCTTGTTGCTGAAGTGTAACAAAAAAAGCATAGCAGTACTCATTAATGCGAACGATATGTTTCGGGCTGCTATCATCAGTAATACAATTTGGGTTCCAAAAGATTTATTTTATGTGAATTCGATATATGAAACTGACAAAATGAAATTCGCCTGCACGGATGTCGCTAATGCTTGGATTCCCTCCTTGAAAAGGAGGCTTCAGGGTGTTTGCTACACTCGAAGATTTTATATCGAACTCACGTTATTTAATAAGTTCTTATGTGCAATCTACCTGATTTTTTGTTTTGCTAACCTGATAGTTTCTACTAATGAGTACACTTCCAATACCCTACAGATTTTGTAAGGAAAAATCGTACATCATCGGCTTCGTTAGTGTTATGTCAAAGATAAAATGTCGGGTAAGTCATCTGACGAGTTTTTCAAAAAATTAACCAGTGAAGATAATTGGGATGATCCCGGATCGACTCGTCTGGTGACTCTTTCACACTTTTACAGATGACAAGATTCTAGCGGGATAAAATTCTTTCAATCTTGATAACCGTTTTTGACAGTTCAGCAAAAAGTTAGAAAAGGCAGAGGATAAGGGTCAATATACCTTCTTCATTCACAATCAGGTGCACTCTTTAACGGGTTCTGGACCGTTAAGTGTTTTGTGGCCTGAAAAATAATTACTCTTCAACCACAACTATATATGCCGCCCGCCCCCGTGGATATAAATCTCTGATGACATTTCCGGCCGACCAGCCTTTTACTTTCTGACCAACGCCAAGATCATCAGCGGTGAGCTTTGTGAGATTTCGATTCTCTGCCTGTTTAAAGACCCCGGTGTTGTCGGTTACACCAAACCATACAAAGTTAGCATTGAATTCTATATAGTCTGCCCACGATTCTGCGACAACTTTAATCCAGTATCGGTCATTATTTTCACCTTCTTCTATCTCTGTGATTTCACCAATGACAAAAGGCGGCTCGTCTTCCGGGCCAACGGAGTTATTCGGTTCACACCCTGTTAACCAGCCTGCAGATATTACGAATAACAGTAGAATGATTTTTCTAAAATTCAATAATGTGTGCATAAGCTTAGATTTGAATGTAATGTTTGATCACATCATCAGGATTCTTTTTAAGGTGTCCAAAACGTTGGAATCTGTTATGGTAAAATAATATTCCGAATACATTGATTTTTTATTTTCATTACAACAAAATCCCGGGACAGATTTGTGCTTATTTTATGCCTCTTCGACTGCTGAATGCTTTTTTCAGCTGTCGAATCCTGTTCTTGTAACGTAAGCAGGTCCACCATTCCAATTCGTCAGCCCGGGAAAGCACCGGGCAGACGAAATATAAGGGATTGATAGTAACCATGGTGAACAATCCGAGCTTATCTTCAATAATAGACAGTTTATTCCTAATATTCAAAATGCTTTGGACAAGATTTATTGTGCAGAGTGGTTCGGTTTCTAAAGAAATTGCAATAGGTTTTCGTAAACCGTATATTTCCTGTCTATCCAAATTCCGATTCAAGCCGGAAACAAAAATTATCAACACCACAAGACCATGAAGAAAGGAATTCATCCCGATTACAAAGAAATTACAGTATTGCTGAGCGACGGAACGGAGATCAAAACCCGGAGCACTATGAATGTGAAGGACGGGGTTTATAAAAGCGAGGTAGATTCAAAGAATCACCCGTTTTACAATAAAAACCAGAAAATTCAGAAGAAAGCCGGCCGTATCGACCGCTTTAACAAGCGATATAAGAAGAAGTAAGAAAAAATACTTCTGGAAATTTTTTATAAAGGATGCAGTGATTTTCATTGTATCCTTTTTTTGTTTAAAGTAATGGAGCCGATATCAAGAGGGACAAAACATAGAGTTACGTCTATAATAAAACGAAGGGTAAGTCATCAGACGAGTTTTTCGAAAAAAGAAACAGTTAAGATGATAGGAATCATCCCGGATAGACTCGTCAGATGACTATCTTACTCTTTTTACAAATGGCACGGCACTATTCGGTTGCCGGCTTCGGTTTCCAGAAAAGAAAGCCCGTCATCAACAGGAAAATACCGTTGCGGATCACCATCTGCCAGCCCATTTCACTCCCCAGAAGGGCACCGATGAAGGAGGAGCTGTCCAGGTCGCCGAAGCATCCGCAGTCTACTTCAAGGCCGGTACTGTGGCCCCAGATTGCAAAAATAAAGAAGCTCAGGTAGATCAGTCCGGTTGCAGGAAGTATAACGATGTCCAGCCGCGGAATCATCAGAAGGGCACCCACAACGATTTCAACCCAGGGAAGGTAGTCGATAATCAGGGATTTGATGGCAATAGGCAGCCAGGGAATGTATGCCACAGATTCGAACAGGGTTGTATTGTCCTGCACTTTTAAGATCCCTGCAAATACCAGCATTCCGCCCAAAAGAAAGCGAAAAAGGAATCGGATCGAAGTAAGAATGTTTTGCTTGTTCATAGATGAAAAATACGAATATAAACAGCAATTATTTTGAGGGATTGACTGAAATGACCATCAGGTTCTGATTTTCCTGAAAACTACTTCGAACTTTCTTCAACCCACTTCACAGCGTGGCGCATCAGTTCATTGGCCGTATCGAGGTGCAGTTTGTCTTTAATATTGGCCCGGTGCGATTCCACAGTTTTTACTGAAATATGCAGTTTTTTGCCGATATCTTTGGTGGAAAGGCCTTTGCCTGTTAGTTCAAAAACTTCGAGTTCGCGGTCGCTGAGCAGGTCCAGCGGATTATCACTTTTACCGGCATTACCAGATGCCATTTTCATCAGCATTTTGGTACCGATTTTATCACTGAGGTAGATGTTGCCTTTCAAAATTTGATGAAGGGCTGATATGAGAATATCTGTTGCTTCCAGTTTCATCAGGTAGCCTTTGGCACCAGCGCGGAGGGCACGTTCGGCGTAGAGCTCTTCGTCGTGGCGCGATACCACCAGAACCTTGAGCTCCGGAAGCTGGTGGAGAATATTTTTGATCAGTTCAATACCATTCATTCCCGGTAATGAAATATCCACCACAGCGGCATCGGGTTTTAGTGAGATCATGTCAGACAGGGCTATTTCGGCACTCTCGGCCTGGCCGCACACTTCGAAACCCATCTCCTTATCAATAGTCATCGCCAGGCCTTTTCGCATTAGCGGGTGATCGTCAACAATATATATTTTTTTATTCGCAGCCATAATTCTGTTTGGTTTGATGGAAAATAACCCAAGAAATATCAATCAACAATTTTATATGACGATCCTACTTTCAGCAGTGTCACAACGATGGCAGCACCGCCCATTCCACTTGTGCTGATTTCCAGATTGGCACCGATCAGCCGGGAACGGAACTGCATAATGCGTACCCCCAGTCCTTTTTGTTTGTCCCAGTCTTTCGAAAACCCGGAGCCATTGTCTTCAATTTTGAGCAGCAGTTTGGAATCGTCGGCTTCCATACTGATGTATACTTTTGATGCATTCCCGTGCTTCACCGCATTGCTGGTGGCTTCCTGCGCAATCCTGAACAAATGCGACAGACTGGTGGGATCGTCAAAATGGAGGTTTAAAATATTACTGAGCCGGCATTCAATACTGAACAGTTTTTCGGCGTTGGATGCCAGCCGTTTGAGGGCAGCTTTCAATCCTCTTCGGTCCAGCTCAACGGGGATCAGGTTTCGCGAGAGTCCCCGGGCATACTCATCGGCTTCTTTCACCAGTTTGGTGATATCCTCAACTTCACCGGCAAGCGGATGATCCTCTTCTTTCAGGGTTTCAGCGATATTTTTGTTAATGAGGGAGATACCGGTAAGCATCTGTCCAAGCCCGTCATGCAGGTCCTGGCCGATGCGGTGGCGTTCGTGTTCACTGATTCGCAGAACTTCCTGTTCAAGCCGGCGCTGTTCGGTAATGTCGCGTATGATGCCCGTATAGAGACGCTGCCCGTTTACATTTACTTCACTCACAGCCAGGTACATCGGGAATGTGCTGCCGTCTTTTCGTCTTCCGGTAACTTCCCGGCCAATGCCAATGATTTTTCGTGAACCGGTTTTGTGATAATTTTCCAAATAATCGTCATGCTCGCGCCTGTAGGGCTGGGGCATCAGCATATTTACATTTTTTCCAACCACTTCGGATGAGGTGAACTGAAAGAGGTTCTCCGCAGCTTTATTGAAAGAGCGCACAGAGCCACGGTTATCAATTGTAATAATGGCATCAACAGTAGTGCGCAGAATGCTTCGGGCGCGCGCTTCGCTTTCGCGGAGTTTCTGTTCAATCAGAAATTGCCCCTCTTTATTTCGTGCAAGTTTTTCAGCAAAAGAAAGACGAACATCCAGCCGCTGTTCGTCAAACATCGATTCTACCATATACTGATCAATATCAGCATCAAGCAGACGGTATAAAAACTCTATTTCATCTTCACGGATCACGGAATAGATGGTGTATTTTCGTCCGAGTTCTTTTGCTCGTATCTGCCTGCAAAAATGGATCGCATCTTCGGAGTAATCACTGAGAATAATCAGGGAAAAGTTTTTTTCATCCAGAAGGTTCAGAGCGTCTTCACTGGGCTTGGTCACCACAAAAAAGTGGTTTCGTTTGCGAAGCGCTTCTGTTAAGATTCGCTTTGATTCATCGTTGTAACCGGCAATCAGCGTATTCATTTACAGATGATTATCATTGTTCTCTAATTAACCGTTAATCTAATAAAACTGAATCTTATAAATTACAAATAGTTGCAGGCGGGAATGACAGAATTAACCCGGATATCTCACCAAGAGATTTTTTTCTCAGCAAGGCGAAGATAAAATGGCAGCGGAAACGTACCAGAGTACGTTGAGCACGACATTTTAGATTCAACGCAGCTGAGGGGAAAATGTCGCAGAAAAACAGGATGTTTTATTAGAAGAGTCCAAAAATGGATCATAAATCATAATATATCAATAATTTACACTTCGTTTAGCTTATTTACTGTGAGATGTCCGGGTTAAATTGTCAGGGCAAGGAAACGCGCCCGTCTTTCCATTCAATTTCAGTGGAGGTGTTTTCCGAAAAACCGGTTTTACTGCGCACCCATTTCCCATTTTGCAGAATCCGTGTGAATCCACGTTCAAGAGGTGCTTTGGGGTTCATCTCTTCAAGAGCAGATATTTTCTGCTGAAGATCTGCAGACTTTTTGCTGAGTGAACGCTCAAAACGGTTCCGAAGCCGTTCATTCAGCGATGCAACTTTGTTTTGATTCTGCTGAACGGCTGTGCCGGGATTTTTCGCTTCCAGTCTGCCTGATAGCTGCTGAAGGTCAGACCGGTTTTTAAAAAGCAGTTGTGTGATTTGTGAGCGCATCTTATCGGAAAGATTTTCCACACGGTTCTTATGGAATTTTAGTTTCTCCTGAACCACCAGCAGCGCATGTGAGTGGGCAAGACGGTGCACATAATCGCGGTAGTATTGAATTTTTTGCTGTATGGCCTGCTCAAGGGTTGACGTGTAATCTTCGATTTGGAATCGGAGTTCATTAATATCGGGCGCAGCAATGATGACCGCCTGTGTGGGTGTGGCTGCCCTGGCATCAGCCACAAAATCGCTGATACTGAAATCCACCTCATGCCCCACAGCACTGATGACGGGAATGGGGCAGTTAAAAAGCGCACGGGCAACAACTTCTTCATTAAACGGCCATAAATCTTCCAGTGAACCGCCTCCCCGCCCGATGATGAGCAGATCAACCGGATCGGTTTGAGTAGAAAAATAGTTGATGGCTTCCACCAGTTCCCCTGCTGAATTCAGTCCCTGAACAGTGGTGTGATGCAGGTAAATCGTTGCTACCGGCCATCGCTGTTCAAATGTAGATCGGATATCCTGAAATGCCGCCCCGGTTGAAGATGTAATGACACCGATGCGCATTGGAAACGGAGGCAGTGGTTTTTTGTGGGCGTCATCAAACAGTCCTTCGCTTTCGAGTTTTCGTTTCAGCTCTTCAAATTTCTGCTGAAGTTTTCCAACTCCGGCCTGTTGAACAAGGTTTACAATCAGCTGGTAACGCCCATGGGGAGGATAAACCTGCAAGTCACCGCCAAGCACAACTTGCTGCCCGTCGCGTAAATCCAGATCAAGCCGCTGGACGGTGCTTCGCCAGATTACGCAGGGGAGCTGGGCGTCATTATCTTTTACCGTAAAATAGTAATGCCCGTTCCGGCTTCGGTTTACATTACTGATCTCCCCCTCCACCAGGATATCCCTGAAATTGTGTTCGAGAATCTGTTTGATTTTTGCCGTCAGCTCCGAAACCGACGGCACATCGAATGTAAATGGAATTTGATTAGCCATGCATTGAAAATCTTTGATTTGTGAATCAATTTCCACATAATATTCAGAGTGGATTTCTCATCAAGAGATTTTTTCTTCAGCAAGATCCTGCTACGCCAAGGCTTCGTAGGGTAGGCCCCACTATACCAGGGTTTCGGAGGGCAGGCCCTCCTTCGTTAAAACTACGGATGGCAGGCTCCAACTATGCCAATCTTTATACTGCGAAAAATTCAGTGCAGTTGTGCATCGGGCACTGATTGAAAGAGATTGAAGATTCCCTGTAAATACATTATGTATAGATAAATCGGAGAAGCGAGGCAACCCCATGGCCATAAATGCAGTACAGGCAAACAGAAGTAAGCTGTAAATTCCGATTCACTGTTATCTGTTTTAAGTTAAATAAAAATGTACACCGTTGCTCAGAGAAATCATTATAGGATGCCGGAAACGGCGGCGTAAAGACCAAAAGGAGCTCTACGAGTTGTTCTATGCCTACGGAATGAGTATTACTCTCCGCTATGCCGACTCGCGAAATGAAGCGGTAGACATTTTAAATGATGCATTTATGAAAGTGTTTGAAAATATCCGCCAATACGATTCCGGCAGGCCGTTTAAACCCTGGCTGAGACAGATTATTGTAAATACGGCTATCACTCATTTTCATAAGGCAAGGAAGATGAATAAATGGGAGAGCCTGGATGAAGCATGGCCAGAACCCATTTCTGGTGAGAGGATCACAAGTGGTATTTCTTATGATGAAATTGTGGAGATGGTGCAGAAGCTGACACCCGCTTACCGTACGGTGTTTAACCTGCATGTGATAGAAGGGTTTTCACATGAGGAAATTGCAGGACTGCTTGATATTTCGGTGGGCACGTCTAAATCGAACCTTTCCAAAGCCAAACGGAATTTACGGGCTTTGCTGGAAAACAAATTAATCTGAATAGTTTATGTCTGAAGAAAATAACCATAACGATTCTCTGGAGCGCTTTTTCAGGAAAAAAGCTGACGATTTTGACATTCCGTTCCGCGAAGAAGACTGGATGAAACTGGAAAAACAGCTCGATATTCGGGATATGAAGCGTTCTTACCGCAGGAAAATTGCATGGATTACGGCAGCCGCCATTCTCATTATTTCGATGCTGGGATATTTTACCTACGAAAATCACCACAGGCTCAACGAGTTTTCTGATATGATGGCCAGGGAAGAAGAACCTCAGACTGAGCAGCCTGAAGTGATTTCGCCCGATGCCCCGTTGCTGACAGAAAGTGATGAAGATCCGGAAAACGACGCTGTTCCCGAGCCGAAAGCAGATCAAATTCCGGTTGTGACACCGGATCAATTATCCCGCCTTCTGGCAGAACGTGAAGAGCAGTTTCCGCTGGACAGGAGAATGGACTATGCGGTTCAGATGGAGCATAAGCAGTTTATGGGCGACCTGCTCCGGCCGATGCTGCCGGAAGATGTTCAGGAAACTGTGGAGAGCAAAATGCAGACTTTATTCACGATGAGAGACAAAACAGAACCGTACGGTGATTTTTTTCTGACAGATACTTATGCGAAAGAATCTGCAGATGGGCTTTACCCTTTTGATGAACTGGCAGAAGCAGCCATTGAATCCGAATACTCCCGCATTGCTCTGGGCTTTGCCGTTTCGCCCGATCTGAGTACCGCAGGAAGACTTTCTGATTTTTATGGTCCGGGGTACAAAATCGGTGTAACGGGTGAGTATAGGATCAGCAGTAACTTCTCTTTAAGTGGCGGATTGATTGCATCGAATGTTCGCTATGTGGCAGGCTCTGGCGAGTATAATCCTCCCGGTTACTGGAATGAAGGTGTTTTGCCCGATGAAACTACAGCAATTTGTCTGATTCTGGACATTCCCCTGAACCTGAAATACAACGTATACAATTTTGAAAGATCTCGGATTTTTGCAACCGCAGGATTGTCTTCATACATCATGCTCAATGAAGATTACCGGTTTCGGTATGATGAAGCCGGTTATGGTTTGGAAGAGTCCGTCAGCATTCGGAACGGATCACACCACTTGTTCAGCAATGCCGGATTTTCAGTCGGATATGAGCTTGATGTCCATCCAAATTGGAGTGTTCGGGCCGAGCCATTTATCCGGCTGCCTGTTCGCGGAGTGGGATGGGGTGATGTGAACCTCTATTCGATGGGTAGTTTTATTTCACTCAACTATCGGTTTTCACAAAGGTGATGGCTGACACTTTAAAAAAATTCAGTCAAATCTCATATAACCTTCACTCAAAAAGCTAATAAAATGTTATCAAGACAAAATCCTCCTATCAAGATAAAAGCCATTTTCATTATGTTTGTTTCCGTATCAGTGCTGGCACTGCTGGGGTTTGCCTCCTGCGACAGCTCAACGGACGCGGATCATAACAACCACAATAACAATGGAAACGGCGGGAACGGAACCCCTGCGGCCAATGAGGTCTGGATGGAAGGCACACAGTTTACACCTGGTAACAGAACTGTTCAGGTAGGAACCACTGTAACATGGATCAACCAAAGCGGAGAGATACACACCGTTACCAGTGGTTCAGACGGTGAGCACGACGAACTGTTCGACAGCGGCGACATCCCGCCGGATGGTGAATTTGAATACACATTCGATGAAACAGGTGCCTTCGATTATTACTGTATACCCCACGTGGATCACGGTATGACAGGAACCATCACCGTAACCGAAGATGAACCGGATAATGATGATAACGGAGATAACGGGAATGGTGGCAACGGAGATGGCAACGGGTATTAATACGATTTGTTAGTCTGTAAACCTGTTGAATAGCTGAACCCGGAGTCATCGTGAATATTCTTTTATCACTGATTGTATCATTGTTTTGCGGGGTATGTGAAGATGTCCGTCAGGATGTAGTATATATCACCGATAGCGGACATGCGGAGTTCACATCGAGAGTGCCGCTTCACACCTTTACAGGAAGTTCGGATCATCTGCACGGCCTGATCGATTTTGATGAAAACCTGGTCGACTTTTATCTCGACCTCAGTACATTAAAATCGGGTATTGGCCGCCGTGATCGCGATATCTACCGGACTCTGAACGTGGATGATCATCCTTTTGCAGAATTTACAGGTTCACTAAGCAGTTCATTTGATATCAACAGCAGTGAAATTCAACAAGTGGCAGTGAGGGGAGAGTTCACTATTCACGGAGTTACAAGGGAAATAACTATTGAGGGAACGCTCCAAAAACAGGGAGGTGAACTTCACCTTACGGCAGAATGGATATTGGACCTGGAAGATTACGATATCGAACCGCCGGGAATACTTTTTTACCGGGTGGATGAAGAGCAGGAACTTCGGATTGAAGCGATATTGAACTCCTCATCAAGAGAGTAAACCTGAACCATAACCAAAAATAACGGCTTATGAATGTCTGCAAATTTGCCAATTTCGGTTTAACGGCCATTTTTTTGCTCTTTGTTCTGTTTGTTGAGAGTATGAACGCACAGCTTCCACGTGAAAGAGCTGATGCCGATCCGCCGGTTGACCGCCTCTTCTGGGCCTCATCCGGTATTGGTATCAGCACGGTTGAGAGTGTGTCGGCCAGAAATCTCAATTCCACTGTAAAACACACATTTGGCCTGGTTGATGGCGGTATCGATCGTTTTTTCGGACTTGATGACGGTGCAAATACACGACTCGGGCTCGATTATGGTTTTCACGACCGGTTTTCGATGGGTATCGGGCGGATGACGTTTAATAAACTGGTTGATATTCACGCCAAATACAACATATTGAGGCAGACGGTTTCAGGGAGCAAACCGGTGGAACTGGCCGTGAAGACATCGGTGGGAATCAACACATTTCCGGGAACGGGCAGAGATTTTTCAGAGCGTCTCAACTATTTCGCAACGGTAATGATTGCCCGGAGAATGGGCAGCTTTAGCTTGCAGGCGACTCCGATGTATGCTTATTTTAATCATGTATCGGGCAATAATGAAAAGCAGCTATTTGGCCTCGGAATTGTTGCCGGACTTGAATTGAACGACCGCTTTTCACTGGGCGCAGAGTACCTTCCGGTGATTGGCGATAAGAATCCCGGAACATACGATACAGCTGCCATAACCTTAAACATCGACACTGGCGGGCATATTTTTCAGCTCTTTTTTACCAGTTCCCAATGGCATAACGAATCCTTTATCATGGCCAACAACCGAGATCGGTTTTGGGAAGGGAAATTCCGTTTCGGATTTAATATCCACAGAGTGTTTGGCTTTTAAGGGCAAATTCACCGTTCATGCTGCTGTTACTGCTTTTCTGGTTACCAATGTGCAAACCGATCCCATCTGGATGGCCCACGGGTAAATTTCGCAGCATATGACAGGGTGTTTTTAACACTATCGCTCTAAATATTGGCTAAGACGTTGATAAATAAATTGATATAATTATTCATAATTTTTTTGTGAGAAACGTGGGATAGCCTGGTTAGCACCAACTATCGTGATCACACCGCTCATTTTTTGGATGACCCATAGAGTGGAAAAAGGAGACTGACCAGGCCATAAATTTGCCTTATTCACCATGCAATCTGTCAGGGCACTATATTTAACAACCTGCCAGAGTTTGAGCGGAGTGCCATTTTTTGAACCCCTGCAAAAACGTACGTGACAGGAGCCAATATATCGTTATGATTGAAAGATTTATGAGATTTTCGATATTCGATGTAGCGATTTTATGCCCATCAGATCGAATATCGTTACGTCGTTAAATCTCAAAAATCGGATATCAAAGAGACGTTTGAAAACAATGTAAGTACTGAATTCTCTGAGGAGGAAATGTCGCAGAAAAACAGTCCCGACTGCGGTCGGGATCATTCGAAAATCCCATATTTGGATCATAAAGTACGTTATATCAAAAGCTTACACTTCGTTTAGTGAAATTGCTGTGAGCACCAAGCGAAGCGATTCCAGTGAAACGAAATCCGGCTTACTCTGGCTTTACGGGTGATGCAGCCATCTCTCCCACTACCGTCATCCAGGGACGGACTCTCCAATTTTCGATGAGACCATTTTTTACGTACGGATCGCTTTTGGCAAAATTCTCTGCGGCTTTTGGAGAATCTCCTTCAAACAGGAGAAAAGCGCAGTCAGCCGGCTCCTGAAGTGCCCCGCCAAGAATCAGATCGCCTTTTTCATGTGCATCCCAGGCCATTTTAAGGTGTTCATCCCGGAATTCCCCGCGGCGTTCCAGGTAATCGGTGCTCAGTTCGTAGATCAGAAGGTAGTGCATGTTTTGAGTTTGGAATCAGTTAAATTTCTTTTTCAAATATAATGAAATCAGGTTTGAGTAATCACCATGTTTAATAGGATTGAAAAAAGAAAAAACCATGTCAGGTTTGGACGTTACGGTATAAATCTTAGCTGGAAAACGAGTACCAGAATCGAGTCGCTCAATTCCATCGGGCCGGATTTTCCGAATGAGTAATTGAGGTGAGTCCGCACGATTTCGTTGCCGTCATGCCGGATGTAGCGGGATACTCCAAGTACATATCTGTTGGTATGGAAGCGCCCGGTTTCGAACGTCTGTCCCGGTTTTTGGGTCATCTCATCATATCGCCCCAGGACGTGCCAGTCGGCAGTGATACGATAGCCGATTTGAGCGTAAAAGCCGTGAAGGTTGTATTCTCCTTCGTCGTTGAGCACCATGCCTCCATTGCTGTCTTTAGAGGTGAGCTGCATGTATTCGAACTGGCTGAATAGACCGTCTATTCCCAGGTTGTTGGTAATGGCTCTGAACGAGTAGGAGGTGCGGTTGATATCAAACGGGCCGGTGCCGTTCTGAACCACATTTCGCTGCTGGTTTGTGGAGAAGTGTCCGCCAAGTGTAAAGCCATCAAACATCTCAAAATCAACCCTTCCACCGTAGATTCCGCTTCCTGCATTCCGTTCGGTGATGTTTGATCCAGCGTGCTGAAACCGACCGCTTCCATTACTTGCATGGATTCCGTACCAAAGCCGGCCGTGCTGACCGTATGCCATCACCCCGATATCCCGGAACAGGTCAAAGCCCATGGTTCTGGAGAGAGTGGATGTGATCGAGGCGCGGTCGTAAAATATAAGCAGAGATGAGGGCAGTCTTCCCGTATCAAAAGATTGCCCTGGCATGATGAACTGGCCAAAGCGGATGTTAAGCCACGGCTTAATGTGCGCATCGGCATAGAAGCAGAGCAGGGTGGGGGAGCTGCCGGCAAATTCCATCCAGGTAGCCGCACTGAAAGATTCGCTAATTTGACCGCGCGCAACAGTTCGCGCTCTTCTCATGCGAAACCCCTGAACACTGGTGTCGTAAACATTACCATTTATATCGAGCAGCTCATTCTGCTGCTCGGCAATGTACCAGGTTTGCATATAACCGCCTACATCAAGGTTAATTTGTGCTTGAGTCTGTGTTGAAAGTATTAATAAAATAAACAGAACAGACAGGGTGAAAGGAGCCATTCTTTTTTTCATCTTCTTCCTGATCTCTTTGGGTTCTCCATATAAAAATAGCTGAGAGGAGTAAGGGAGTCTGTTTTATCTGGTTTATTATTTCACTTTGAAATCTCTCCCAGGAACTCTCATTTTTTGTTACTTCTCTGTACTATAAATTTAGCTTTCAGAAATGAAGAATTGATTAAGCAGGAGCGAATTCTGGAAGAGATTCCTTTACAGAATAAAGGCTATTTTCAACTTCCTAAAATTCTTTTTGTTTAAGCGTTACAACATACCCCGTGCCGGAGGGCACTCTTTTTATATAACGCTTACGTGCCATCATTTGGATGACAAGTTTCGTTGAATAATGAGTTTTATTCAACATAAAAAACGAAATCTTTTCTCTTGTATAAGATCAATTACCCTTGAAAATTATTTGACAGTTCGGGATTACTGAGGAAAAGATTTTTGATTCGCGGAAAATAAGAGGAACCTGCTGTGAGTTCAGGGTTAAAGGGCAGGCTGCCCGTTGTACATTTTAGCCTGCCCTTTGGACAATACAGAGCACTCATAGATCATTGAGGTTTAAGGTTCTGCTTTTTCGTAAACCTGCTCTTCTGTTTTTTCAAAAATTTCCACAATTCCTTGTTTATCTAAGGGTCCGGCTGCATTCATATCATTACCACCACCATAAACCCTTATGGTATAACTGGCAATTTCATGAAAAGCCTTGGGAGGAATGTCCACATCAGAAAGGCGGTGATAAAGTCCGTTATCATTCAGCCACTCTTCAAATATTGCGATAAATTCAGCGGCTCCCTCATATTCATCATCCGTTTTAATGCCAAAAAGCTTTTCACCCATTAGGGCAAGCCTGTCAACCACACGATCATTTTCCATCAGCCATTTGAAGTAAGCAGGATAGAGAATAGCAAGGCCGCGCCCGTGTGCAAGCCGGGGACTGTATCCGCTTAATGAGTGCTCCAGATTGTGGAGAATGAAAGGTTCGGGTTTACGGCCGGCAACCTGAATGGTGTTCAGCGCCAGTGTGGAAGACCAGAGCATTTGTCCGCGGAGGGATTCATTTTCAGGATCATCGAGCACTTTCGGTAAAGTTTCGATCACTGTTTGCATCACCCCTTCGCTATAGCGGTCGGCCGGTGGAGAATCATTTCCTCCGAGTACATAGTTTTCAAACACATGGCTCAGAATGTCAGACGCACCATCACGCGTGGTTTCTGCCGGGAGTGAAGTGTGGTAGGCGGGGTTTAACCAGGAAGCCGATGGTTTGAAAAAAGGATAGCTGACCGGTGATTTTCCTTTAACATCGGGGTTGGAGATGACAGCATGGGCAGTTACTTCTGAAGCCGTTGCCGCCGTTGTGGGAATGGTGGTTACCGGCAGAGCACCTTTCATGGTATTATATCTGGGTTCACCCAGAACGAAAGGCCAGATTTCTGTTTCATTGTCGTGTATCAGCCCGGCAATCGACTTGGATGCATCCATTACAGAACCACCGCCAAACGCAAGCAGAAAGTCGACATCTTTTTCTTTACCAAGAGCCGCAGCTTTATCGATTGTGGCTGCGTGGGGATTTGGCTCAATCCCTTCAAACAGCGTATATTCTAATCCTCTTTTTTCAAGATGTGCTATTACTTCATCCAGATAGCCAAGCTTTTGAACGCTGCCTCCTCCGATTACCAGCATTGCGTGTGAGCCGTAAGAACGAAGCTGTTCAAAAAAATCATCGGCCTTTTCTTCTCCGAAATAAATTCGTGTTGGAATGTGGACTTCAAATGAGTTCATAATTATGTAAATTTGATTATCATTGGTTAGGTGACCAGCACTTACAGAAAGATCGTTGTTTCATCGTTCCTTCACTCATATTTTAACAGATTTAACAAAGAAGAAATTCACATATGGCTGATTTAGCAAGCGCAATCCGGGAAAAAGCAGAAACATATTTTGAATATATGGTTCAGACCCGAAGACATCTTCATAAAAATCCCGAAGTCAGCTTCAAAGAGTTTGATACGACAGAGTACATACTGCATGAATTGAAAAAAATCGGAATTAAAACCGAAAAGCCACTGGAGACCGGGTGTGTGGGCATTATTGAAGGAAAACCTTCCGGGCGGGCCATTGCACTTCGTGCCGATATCGATGCCCTTCCGATGGATGAAGAGGGAGATGTCAAAAAAGAGTTTCTTTCCGAACGTCCCGGTGCTGCTCACTGCTGCGGCCATGACGCTCACACCGCAAATTTGCTTGGAACGGCAAGAATTTTGTCCGATCTGCGTGAACACCTTGATGGAAAAGTGGTGCTGGTATTTCAGCCGGCTGAAGAGAAATTACCAGGTGGCGGCCGTGTGATGACCGAAAGCGGTGTATTACAAAAACATGGAGTAAAAGAGATTTTCGGGCTTCACACCAACCCAAACTATAAACCGGGACAGATCGCTGTAAAACCGGGCCCATTTATGGCCTGCACGATGGAGTTTGGTGTGGAAGTGATTGGGAAAGGGGGCCATGCGGCAGCTCCGCACACGGCTGTAGACCCGATTGTTCTGGCAGCACAGGTAATCAACCAGTTTCAAACCATTATCAGCCGGTCGATTGATCCCACGGAACCAGCTGTCATTACGGTCGGGAAAATTGAAGCGGGCTCGGCTTTTAATGTGATTCCGGGTAAAGCAGTGATGCAGGGCACTGTGCGTGCTTTTTCAATGGATACAGCCCGGTTTATCAGAGACCGGATGGAAGCGATCGTAAAAAGTATTACAGAGGGTAACGGCGGAAGTTATACATTCTATTTCAGTGAAGGTTACCCGGCAGTTGTGAATAATGAGGAAAGTACACAGAAACTGCAGAAAGCAGCCCGTCTTGTTCTGGGTGAAGAAAACGTGATTGAAATGGAAAGGCCGCTGATGGCCGGTGAAGATTTCTCCTTTTACCAGCAGGAGTTTCCGGGAGCGTTTTTCTTTCTGGGAAGCGGAAGTGAAGAGACAGATTCCCAGTGGAGCTGGCACCATCCGCGATATAATGTGGATGAGCGCGCTTTTCTGACCGGTTCAGCACTTATGGCCGGGCTGGCACTGGGCTGACCTGTTTCCGTAAAAAATTAATAATGACTAAACTTGCATTCGAAAATATATCTGGCGATCTGTTTGAGCTAACAGATGAGCTGATCGAAAATGGACTAAAGGCATCAAGAGAAAGTGAACGTCTGCGTATGATTTTGCCTCTGCACCGTTCCCAGGAAGCGGAAGTGCAGAGAATGCTTAATTTTTTGCAACCGGGTACCTACGTGCGTCCACACTACCATCCGGTGCCACACGCAACCGAATCAATCGTGGTTCTGAGAGGGTCAATTCGTTTTTTTACGCATGATGATAAGGGAGAAGTGAAAACCGTATCCGATTTGTCCGCTGTACCGGTTCCGGGATTGGTGGATATTGAGCCGAACGTGTGGCACTCCTTTCTCGTACTGAAACCAGACACTATTCTGTTTGAAGCTAAAAAAGGCCCCTATAATGCACAGACAGACAAAGCCTTCGCTTCCTGGTCTCCGGCTGAAGGAAGTCCGGAAGTTTCCGGGTGGCTGCGCTCAATGAGTCAAATCAGGAAATGAAGCTTAACGAAACCTCCAAGTTTGAACCCTGTATGTGTTTAGTGGTTCGATCCAAACAACCTGGCAAGCGACTGCGGCGTGCCGACCCCTCGGGGCACCCACTGGATCTGTCAGCGTTGCGAACTGTGGAATAATTGACTTTAAGGCATATCACGGTAGTGCCCGCGACTCTTGCCGCATAGCGATTCCACACGGGACAGGAGCCCGGAAAAGCACCGGGCACTCTGCCAGGTCGCTTCTTAAACAACCTGGCAGAGTACGTAGCAAAGCGGAGTTCCTGCAAGAGTTGTGGATTGAGTGCTTGGTTGGCTTTCAGGCATTTCAGAGTAATGTCGTGTCAATTGTAAAAATGTGAGAGAGTCATCAGACGAGTCGATCCGGGATCTTCACAATCTTTTCTATTGGAGTATATTTTAAAAAACTCGTCAGATGACTTACCCGACATTTTATGTTTGACATAACAGTAGTGCCTCGCGACTATGCCAAGAGCCCGGAAATGTACCGGCCACAGCCAGGTCGCTGAACAAAAACCATATTTTTTCCTACAATGGTTCTGTTAGATCCTAAAATGGGATTTATTTATGGAGCCAAGATGTCGTTATGATTGAATGATTTATGAGATATTCGATATTCGACGTAGCGATTTTAATGCCATCAGATCGAAAATCGTTACGTCGTTACATCTCAAGAATCGAATATCATAGAGGCGTTTCATGCCAGATCCCCCGCGACTCTTGCCGCATAGCGAACCCAAGGGGCAGGATCCCGGAAAAACACTGGGCACTCTGCCAGGTCGCTACTTAAACAACCTGGCAGAGTACGAAGCGGAGCGGAGTTCCTGCAAGAGTTGTGGATTGAGAGCTTGGTTGGCTTTGAGGCATTTCAGGGCAGATGCCCGCGACAGCAAGGATCCCGGATTTTTCTCCGGTTACAGTTGTGTGAATTGAAAAATATTCTATATTTAATTACTCTCCGATGCTTCAAGTTTTCTTGTTATGAAAAGAAATATTCTTCTTGTTATCCCGGTACTTTTGGCCTGTTTAATCGTTTTGGGCCACTCATCTCCTGAACAAAAGAAAGAAGCGGAGCTTCGTGAAAAGGCGGAAAAAGTGGATGCACTTTTCAGGCAGTGGGACAACGGTGAAAAGCCAGGTGGATCGGTTGCAGTTGTGTATGACGGCCGCATGGTTTACTCGAATGGATTCGGCCAGGCAAATCTCGAATATAATATTCCAAATACATCTGAGACTATTTATCATATCGCCTCCATCTCCAAGCAGTTTACGGTATATGCAATTTTATTACTGGAACAGCAGGGCAAACTCTCTATTGATGATGATATTCGCGATTATATTCCCGAAGTGCCCGATTTTGGCCATACGATCACACTGCGCCATCTTGCCAATCACACAAGCGGCATGCGCGACCAGTGGAATCTGCTTGGCATGGCCGGGTGGCGTCTGGATGATGTGATCACCAAAGAGCATATTCTCAGATACACCGGCCGTCAGCAGGAACTCAATTTTCTGCCGGGTGAACAATACCTTTACAGTAACACCGGCTTTACACTACTGGGAGAGGTCGCCGCAAGGGTGTCAGGTATGTCGTTTAATGAGTTTGCGATTAAAAATATTTTTGAGCCTCTGGGAATGGAGAATACTTTCTTTTATGATGATCATGAAAAAATTGTACCAAACCGCGCCTATTCCTACTACTCTGACCGTAGTAACAATAGCTACAAAAAGCGGGTTCTCAGCTACGCTAACGCCGGGGCAACCAGTCTGTTCACCAGAGTTGAAGACCTGAGCCGCTGGGCAATTTTCATGAACCGGCCGGATTCTGAAAAAACATCCCTTGTTGAAGCGATGAACGAGAAAGCAACGCTCAATAACGGAGATACTTTCGGCGGTGCACTTGGTCAGTTTGTGGATGAACACAAAGGGCTGAATCGAATTCAGCATGGAGGTTCAGATGCAGGGTATCGCACATTTATGGGACGATTTCCCGATCACGATTTTGCCGTGATTGTCTTTAGTAATTACGCTTCGTTCAATCCGGCGCGCTACGCCATGCAGATTGCCGATATATACCTGGACGATCATGTCGATTCATCAGGCCCGGAGCCTCTTTATAATGAAAAAGATTATCAGACATTTGATCCCGATCATCTGAAACAGTTCGAAGGGCATTATGTGAATCATCATAATGCTGTAACAAGAAATTTTATCATCAGAGATGGAATTTTGCTCTATTCCACCGGAAATCTGAGTGTACCGCTGATTCCGGTTGAAAAAGAGCTGTTCCATCTGCCCGGAACTCAGGTCACTGTTCGTTTTACCAATCATGAGGGACAGATGAGAGCGGAGGTTCAACCATCAGAGGCACCTGCTGAATTTGTCCGTGAAATGCCCGTAGATTACAGGGAAGAGGAGTTGGAAAAGTTTACAGGTTACTATTTTAGCGAAGAGCTGCAAACGACCTATTCGGTTGTACTGGAAGAGGGTAAACTCATTGCCCGTCATCTTCGAACAGGAGACATCAACCTGACACCCGTTTCCGAAAATCTCTTCAGGGGAGATGCCTGGCACATTAACCGGATTACGTTTGAAGAAGAGAGCGGTTCGATAACCGGATTCAGGGCATCCAGCGGCAGGGTTTGGGATCTGTTGTTTGAACGGATATCTGACTGAGGGTTTTGAATTTGTCTTATCAACGATAAAGAATCAGGTTATTAGAAAAGTCCATTCTAATCCATATATCAAAAGTTCCGTTTTCCAATTGCAGTTCAATTTATGTGCCAGATTTATCAACCCTCTTTGCGGCCTTTGCGGTTCCCCATTTCATCAATCCCGCCAAGGTTATTTTTCCCGGATTACAACGATAGCACCTCGAAACTGTGTTTAGCTTTTTCAAAAAGCGGAGATCCGGGCTAATTTTGTCAAATAAAAAACCGGCCATATAAAGGCCGGTTTTGTTTAAATCTTAGATTATTTGGAAATTAACGGGTTACATCAAATCGAAAAAGCGCGGCAGTACAAGACTTAAATCTTCCCAGAAGGTAACCAGCATCAGTGCAAAAATCATTGCAACGAAGAGCGGCATCAGCGGTTTGATCACTTTTTCGATGGTGGTTCCGGCCACACTCACACCTACAAAAAGCAGAGTACCCACCGGCGGTGTACAAATTCCGATACAGAGGTTCATAATCATGATGATACCGAAGTGAACCGGATCGATACCCAGTTCGACCACCACCGGGAGGAAAATCGGGGTAAAGATCAGTACAGCAGGTGTGATATCCATGAACATACCTACACCCAAAAGCAACAGGTTGATGATCAGCAGAAGAACGATCGGGTTGTCGCTGAGTGCCAGCATGGTTTCACTCATGTTTTGAGGGATATGGCCGTAGGACATTACCCACGACATACTGATGGAAGTGGCAATCAGAAGCATAACAATGGAAGTGGTCTGAACTGCTCCCATCAGAACATCAGGCAGGTCTTTAAAGGAAATTTCCCTGTAGAAAAAGGCAAGCCCGAGAGTGTAAACAACAGCTATTGCAGCGGCTTCGGTTGCTGTGAAAATTCCAACAACAATCCCGCCGATTACAATGACAAGCAGCAAGAGGCTCGGCAAAGCCTGAAAAAAGGTGCTGACCAGTGTTTTGAAATCGGATTTCTCGCCAACAGGAAAGTTTTTTCGGGAAGCCCAGACAGCAGCTACGGCCATAAGGATCAGCCCGGTGAGAATTCCGGGGATATATCCTGCAATAAAGAGTGCTGCGATGGACGTTCCTCCGCTGGCCAGGGAGTAAACAATCAGAATGTTAGAGGGCGGTATGATAAGGCCCATGGTCGAGGAGGAGATGTTAATGGCCGCACCGAACTCTTTGGTGTAGCCCTCTTCTTCCATACGCGGGCCCAGGATACTTCCGATTGCCGATGCTGCTGCTACAGAAGAACCTGCAATGGCCCCGAAAAGCATGGCCGCAACCACGTTAATATGTGCAAGTCCGCCTGGCAGTGAACCGATAATACTTTTCGCAAAGTTTATGAGCCTGGTGGCTATTCCCCCTTTATTCATCAACTGGCCGGCCAGAATAAAGAACGGGATGGCAAGCAGTGTAAAACTATCGAGGCTGGTGAGCACCTGCTGACCCATCGTGGCAAAAGCCGTGATGGTTTCAAGGCTGAAGAGTATCGTGAGTAAACTTGCGATTCCAAGCGACCAGGCAACCGGCACCCCAATGGCAAGCAGAATAAGAAAGCTCAGAACCAGAATCAGAATTTCTAATAGTCCCATAGTATGTGATTGGTTTAAATAGACCCCTGAAACTCATCCTGGTCAAACTGGTGATCTTCTTCAATTTGTTCAGGCTGAGATTTTAAGAGAGTAAAGATGTCAGTTATTTTGTAATAGATGATCAACAGGCCGCTGAGAGGCCCGATTGCGTAAACAAATGCCATCGGAATCTGCAGAGTCGGAGTTAATTGCAGGTATGTGTAGGTGTAATAAACCAGGGTGCCACCGCCAATGACGAAAACGCACAACACAAAAGAGATGGTAATCAGGTTGATCAGGATATTCAGTTTTCTTCTGCCCGGAGGGCTCAGCCTCGAAGGAAGCACCGTAATGGCAATATGCAGGTTTTTGCCGGAGTAATAGGCTGCTCCCAATAAACTGACCCAGATAAGCAAAAAACGGGCAAGTTCGTCGGTAAAGGTGCTGGGGGCGTTTAAGATATACCTGGAAAATACCTGCCAGACAACCACCACTACCAGCAGTCCCATTAAAAAAACAAGCGTACTTCTTGTTGCTGCATCTATATATTTTCGCACGATTCAGGTAATTAGTTTAGTTGGTTTCGTTTATTCTACTCTTCGGATTCGTTCCACCCATTCATACAGTTCTGGTTCGTTGTTGCGGATGTCATCATAAATATGCTGTACCATGTTCCGGAACGGTTCTTTGTCCGGGTAGATCACTTCAACACCAGCTTCCTGGACAATCCGCAGGGATTCTTGCTCTGATTCTTGCCAAAGCTCTCGCTGAAACTCAACCGATTCATCAACAGCCCGCTGAAGCCACTCTTGCTGCTGCTCTGTTAAACTGTTCCACAGCCGCGTTCCGATCACCAGGAAATCGGGTACAGCAGTATGCTCATTCAGGATGTAGTAATTGGTAACTTCGTAGTGGCGTGAGGTGTAAAAACTGGGAGGATTGTTTTCGGCACCATCAACAATTCCGCCCTGAAATGCTGTGTAAAGTTCACCATAGGCAAGCGGTGTGGCTGAACCGCCATAGGCACGGATCAGGTTCATTGCCATGACACTGGGCTGTACCCGGATTTTCATTCCCGCCAGGTCAGCAGGTGTATTGATTGGCCGGTCAACCGAATAGAAACTGCGCATGCCTGCATCGTAATAGGCAAGTCCCCGCAACTGGTACCTTTCTCCTTCAAGCAGCAGCTCTTCACCCACTTCACCCCAAAGTGTGTTTTGAAAGTGTTCGCTATCCCTGTAAAGGTACGGCAGACTCAACACCCGAACAGGAGGTACAATATTTTCCAGAACAGCTCCTGAAATTTTGGTAATCCCGATTGTCCCGATCTGAACCAGTTCAAGCAGTTCGCGTTCACCGCCAAGCTGACCTGTAGGATAAATTTCAACTTTCAGTTTGCCGTCTGAGTACTCTTCCACCAGATCAGCCATATGATCCATCGCAATGGTGACCGGATGCGTAAGGTGCATGGCATGGGCAAGAATAATGGTTTTGGTGCCATCCTCATCGCTTTCGGATTTGTTACATCCCTGAAAAAGAAAAAATGGAAACAGAAGGATCAGGGAGAAAAAATTAAGTAATTTTGTACACTTCATAATGTGCCGTATCAATTGAAGTTACGTGTTGTGTAAGGCAGAAGTTATTCTTTCGATTTTGAAAATCCGAAAAATAAGGGGAAATTTACCAAAAAAGCCTTAACCGGTAAAGCTTAATTTAGTAAAAGATGCACGCTTTACAAAGTTGCGGGGCAGGTCGTTCTGTAAAATCCAAACATATAAAATAACATCATATGAACAAATCAGACGCTGAGGTAAAGCAAAACAGCCTTTTAATCGTAAAGAGTGTTCTTGATCAGATTGACGGGGCATCCCTTTATGAGCAATCTGTTCACCAGCATGATGGTTTCATCTATCTGATGATTCGTAAAGATGCAAAAAAATATCTTGTGGTTGCCAGTGAGAATGGAATAACCGTTCCGGCAGAATTTAAAGGAGAAGTGGTATCCTTTGGAGATGGAAATGCAGCAATATGTGAACTCTCTCACGAACATGCTCAAGCCATAAGAGAGCGATTTGATTTTACCAGGGCAAAATTAATCGGAAAAGTAAATTCCTACGGTTTTGGAGATCGTTTGGGCAATGCAGGACCTGCTCATCTGCGAGCTGTTCGGGGAACCGGGTTTATGCCCGTGCTGGCACAGCAGTCTATCCGGGAACTTGAGCGAACCAAACGAACGGCTGAAGAAGTGATGGATGCGGCTATATGGTCGGTATTCCAGGAGGGGTTTCATGATGGATTCGGGGCTGATGGAGACCATTTAAAAACCAAAAAAGATATTGATCTGATGGTGAAAGCCGGTTATACCATGCTGACGATCGATCCAAGCGATTACGTTGTAAACGATGCCATCTCGATGAGTGATGAAGAGGTGCAGGATTATTACAAAAAACTTCCCTGGGGGTTGCTGCAGGATCAACCCGAAACCCTGCTGAACCGGTTTAAGAATACTTCGGTAACTCTCTCGGATGGATTTGAACTCCAGACAACACACAGAGAGATTATGACCGGTATGGTGAAATATGGCCAGGTCATTACACACACAAAATCCCTGGCCGACTATATTGAATCAGCCTATCCGGAGCATCCCGCCGAACTGGAACTTTCCGTTGATGAAACCAGCAGGCCAACCACTCTTTTTGAACACTACCTGATTGTTTCTGAGTTACACCGCCTTGGTGTGGAATTGGTTAGCGTGGCACCTCGATTCTGCGGAGATTTTGAAAAAGGAATCGATTTCAAAGGAGATCTGGATCAATTCCGCAGTGAATACAAACAACATCTGGCCATCGCTAAAAAATTTGGAGGGTATAAACTCAGTATCCATTCAGGCAGCGACAAATTTTCGGTATATGAGGTGATTGGTTCACTTGGGGGCGGAGTTGTACATGTAAAAACAGCAGGCACAAGTTATCTCGAAGCGCTGCGGACCATCGCAGAAGCTGATCCCGAATTTTTCCGTGAAATCCTGGAGTTTTCCCTTGGACGTTTCGAGACCGATAAGAAAACCTATCATATTTCTGCCGGCGTTGATAAAGTTCCGGACCCGGAATCATTGGATGAAAAAGGGCTGTTAGGTTTATTGGATGATGACGATGCACGACAGGTACTGCACGTAACTTTCGGATCTGTACTATCCGGGGATCTTCCCGAAGCGAAACATTATAAGACCAGGCTAATGCAGGTTCTTGAAGAAAATGAAGAACTTCATGAGAAAAACTTGTACGCGCATTTCAAAAAGCATCTTAATCCTTTCTTGTAAACGAAATATATAATTTGCTTATAGGATTGAAAAGATCTTTTTGATTCAGAATTGTGAAAGCTTTCGGTTTTGAGTCATTCTATTTAAGTAGTGAGTAGTGTTATCTCAAAGATAAAACGTCGGGTAAGTCATCAGACGAGTTCTTCAAAAAATATACCAATTACGATAATTGGGATGATCCCGGATTGACTCGTCTGATGACTCTCTCACATTTTTACAGTTGACACGACAGTAGTACTGCAACTTCTATGGAACATTTTCTGCCATAATCCTGGTCAAAGAGAGGTTAAGTTCCGGGTTATAATGTATTACTGCACCTTTCAACATCCTGAGATTCTTTGATGTATGGTGGATTCAAAAATAAACTTGCCGAAGCCAGGGATTATCTTGAAATCCGAAACTTGACCCATATTTCACACCATCTGAAAGGGTGTTATTGGCACTAATACAGAAAATGAGGTTCAAGAGATTAACAGCAGAATGAATAGAGTTTCTATAATTTTTTGCTATAAGTACCGGGCGAAGCGATTTCCGTGAAAAGAATTGCGGGCAAAAATGAATGCAACATTTTATTTGAAGTACCTTATTTGTTAAAAAGAGTAATCTCCATCTGCCTTGTTATTTGCCTTCTCAATTTATGTTAAAAGCAGTTTATTTCTGTTTGATAAGAATGGAAAAATCATAAAAACCATTTGTTTATAAATTTTTTACAAAATTGGTTGCGTAAGTCCGTAAAGATGGTTAAATATAAAAAGCGCTTCCAGAGAGGTTTTGAGAGGTTTAATTATCGGAAGTCGGAAATCGGAAGTTTGTGTAATACCTGGAAAAGTAGGCCATTTTTTTTCGGCCGGAAACTTAACCGGTAAAGTAGAGGTATGCTCACTCATCTTTTTAAAATAATTGAGGAATATTGGCCAAGCTATGTGAGAAAATTGCATCAATTTAAAACTAGATCCATTCAAACTTTATCAACAAATAGAATCAATTAAAGGAGAAATAGAATAAAAAGTTACCATGTCAAAAAAAGCTAAAAACATTACTCGAAAAGACTTCATCACCCGGAGCACAATGGCAACTGCCGCATTCACTGCATTGGGACCGATGGCTGTAACCGGCAGAAATCTGATAAAAAAACCAATGGGAGCGAACGACAGGATAAATGTTGCTGTGGTTGGAATCCGCGGCAGGGGACGGGGACATATAAGTGCATTTGCGAATATGGATAATGTACGTGTGAAAACGCTTTGTGACATTGATGAGCGGCTATTTGATGAACGACTGGACATGGCGGAAGAGATTCAGGGCACACGTCCGGGTGTGGAAACGGATATTCGAAGGGTACTGGACGATCCTGAAATTGATGTCATTTCTGATGCTACACCTAATCATTGGCATTCATTATCCACAATTTGGGCATGTCAGGCGGGCAAGGATGTATATGTGGAAAAGCCCGGCTCACATAATATCTGGGAAGGGCGAAAAATGGTGGAAGCTGCCCGGAAATATAACAGAGTGGTTCAGCATGGTACACAGATTCGCAGCAGTGAAGGAATTCAGGAGGCGATTCAGCAAATCCGGGAAGGCCTGTTGGGTGAGGTTTATATGGCCCGTGGATTATGTTTTCGGTGGAGGGGAGATATCGGAAAAAAACCGATAAAACCTGCTCCCAAAGAAGTTCACTACGACCTTTGGCTGGGTCCGGCACAGTATGTTCCGTACAGTGAGAGCCGTGTTCATTACGACTGGCACTGGCAGTGGAAATTGGAAACGGAGATATAGGTAACCAGGGTGTCCATCAACTGGATCTTGCCAGATGGGGATTAGATGTTGGATTGCCGAGTCGTGTAACCTCTATGGGAGGCATGTTTCTTTGGGATGATGACAAAACGGTTCCTAATGTGATCAATACCTCTTACTTCTTTCCTGATGCGGGGGAAAAGGGAAAAATGCTTGTTTTTGATACACGCCCATGGATGACAAACGATGAAAAAAATGCCAAAGTTGGCGTGATATTCTATGGTTCTGAAGGATATATGGTGATAGACAGCTACAATCGCTACAAAACCTATCTTGGCCGTGATGAGGAACCCGGGCCTGAGAATGATGCCGGGGGAGATCATTACGCCAATTTTATAGAAGCCGTAAGGGCGAGAGACCGACACCTGTTAACCGCAGAGATCTACGAGGGACATCTCTCCTCGGCACTCTGCCATATGGGATTAATTGCTACCCGGTTGAATAAAAACCTGGAGTTCGATCCCGGAACAGAACGGTTTATTGGTGATGAAGATGCTAATTCTTCAATTTATATGAAACGCCAGTATCGGGAACCCTTCGTGGTGCCTGATATCGTGTAGTTTCAGTTGATAAAATAAAGGATATAGTAATTGTATATGTATTGTTCAGCTGCTGAATATTTAATGTAAACAGAATACCGGAATAATAATTTTCTGCTTTATAATCAAATATTTATAAGTGTTAGTTTTTACAGTCTGTATGCTTTATTGGTTAATTTTTATATGAAATATTCGAAATAACCTTAACACATGGATATGGAAAAACGAGATATAAAAATAAAATATCGTTGGTTGAGTGGTATATGTTTATCACTCATTTTATTGATGTATGTGAATGTAAATGCGATGCCGGATTCCGGTTTATCAGAACTGGGTGATCTTAAAAATCAAACAGAGTTAGTTAATGATGATGATCTGGATAGAAATATCACCGGCCTTGTAACTGACAGACAGGGTGACCCGATACCTGGTGTAACGGTAGTCGTTCCCGGAGCTGTGGGCGGAACGGTTGGTACAACAACAGATGCTGATGGCCGCTATGAACTAACGGTTCCGGATAATGCCGAATTTCTTTTGTTCACTTTTATTGGGATGCGAGATCTGAATGTACCGATTGAAGGCCGGTCTGAGATCA
This sequence comes from Balneolaceae bacterium, assembly GCA_020832285.1. GTDB lineage: Bacteria > Bacteroidota > Rhodothermia > Balneolales > Balneolaceae > Rhodohalobacter. The sequence goes on along the minus strand of JAFIFB010000078.1, from coordinate 396 downwards.
ACATCACGATGGAAGCAGACCTGTTCGATCTTGATGAAGTAGTTGTGGTAGGATATGGAACACAGAGAAGGGCTAATGTAATTGGCTCTGTAACATCTATACAGAGCAGGGATCTAACAGATGCACCGGTTTCGAATGTTTCAAATGCTCTTACAGGCCGGTTACCGGGAGGTATTTTCATGCAGGAAGTTGGAGAACCCGGAGAAGATCAGGCCTCAATTCTGGTAAGAGGTAATTCCACACTAAATAATAATGACCTAAAATCCGCAAGGGATCTGTTTGCCAAAGATACGAGTACTTTATATGGAGGTAGCCCTGATTTTGCGCCTGCATCTGTCTTTCGTTTCTTGAATTTTTGCCAGCGCTGGCAGAAATTTCGACTGTAAGGCGTTATCT
>JAFIFB010000077.1 GCA_020832285.1 Balneolaceae bacterium | reverse complement strand
AAAAATACGAGATAATTGGACATGTCATCATATGACTTCATATTAAAGTCGCTAAAACATTGCTTTGTGGCCTCTAAACGCCAATTTATGAAATTAGAATTTCCAAAGTGTGTGAACTTCGACTTTTTGAGGAAGCCCTAAATACAAAACCCGGCCGGCTGATCAAGCTAACTCAAAACTGGAAAAGATATGTAACCAAAATATTTCTACAGATCGGACCTGAAACTGATCAGGGTATTTTAATAATTGAAAAAAATCCATTGGATTAGATATCAGTTGTTCTTGAAAATATCTGCTGGTAAACAACAATCAACAGAAAAATCACTGTAATCGGCACAACAAACCAGATCATTACGCCGCTGAAGACGGGAAGGGAGTCGTGTTGACTTGAGGCAAGAATCAGGTAAAGACTGTATGCAATGTAGTAGCCCAGCAGCAACGCACCTTCACCCCGGCTGATCACCCCACCGGTGAAGAAGATTGGCAGACATGCCAGGGCCACAGCAATCATCACCGGGATATCAAACCGGATAAATGACTCTGTAATTTCAAGTCCGCCTGGAGCAATCATTGCTGATATACCTAACACTCCAAGGATATTAAAAATGTTACTGCCAACCACATTTCCCACGGCGATCTCCCGTTCACCACGGATCACCGCCATGATGGACGTTACCACTTCCGGCATGGATGTTCCGGCGGCTACAATGGTTAGGCCAATGATTGTCTCACTTACACCCATCGCTTCTGCAATAGATACGGCTCCATCCAGGAACCAGGTTGAGCCAACCATCAAAAGCGCCAATCCACCAGCAACCATACAACTATTTAAAAGCCATAACTTTGAGTGTGATCCCGATTTTTCATATTTCTTGCCGTCAGATTCCACTGGACGTACCCACTCTTTTCGGCTCTGAACAATTAAAAACGTGGTATAACCAACAAGTCCGGCCGTTAACACGACTCCTTCAAGCGGACTGATTACACTATTTAATGAGAATACCCATACAACAACCGACAGTGCTATCATAAATGGCACATCCAGCCGTAACAACTTTGCAGATACAGAGAGGGGCAAAATCAGGGCGGACACTCCAAGAATAAACAGTATGTTGAAAATATTACTTCCTGCAATCGTGCCAAATGTAATGCTCTCCTGGCCAGTCAGGGATGATTCAATACTCACAGCCAGTTCCGGTGAACTGGTACCAAACGCAACAACCGTTAACCCAACAACCAGTGGTGAAATTTTCAGTGTTAATGCTATTCGTGATGCACCTTTGACAAGTAGTTCAGCGCCGACTATCAGAAGTGTAAGACCTATTAAGAACAGGATGAGGGTCATTTTAGCATGGGTTCAAATGTGATCAATGGCCAATATGATTTGGGTTGCTACAGGCCTGGTCGGTAGCGTCGCCTCCGGACTGTTCAAATCCTCCCTCCCATCGAATAATTCAACGCTTTCAGTTTATTGAGATAGGAATCCATGTAGGCTTTTTTCATCTCATCACTCAGAAAACTGCGCTCTGTTAACGATTGAACCTTTTCTCGGTGTGACCTGAATGTATTCAGAATCTTTACCACACGTGATTTCACCAATCCGACTTTCAGGCCAAATTCATAGAAATCGTCATATGCATAGAACCCGTTGGCTTCATAACTTTCCGTGTAATAATCGTCCTTAAACAGACCATCATCCAATGCCATTGCCGCATCATCTACATGCAGGCTGGTGTTGATCAAATCGTATGCGGGGCTCAGAATATAATCACCCTGTTTGGTTTCAATGATGCTATAATTTTTCAGGTGTGCATCCCCATTGCAGATCAGGTAGTTATAGAGAATCAGTGAAAAGAGCTTTTCCAGCTCCACCATGGCTGCCGGAATATATTGCCGGACCAGCTCTGCCATCTCTTCGTAGCTGTATTCATATTTAAAGTTCGGCCCGGCTGTCTCGGCTGTATTACCGGCAAGTGTGGCAAAATCCTCTTTACCTATTTTCGTGCCATCCTCTGCAACATCAAAGCGTTTTGTTATATAGGCAGGTGCTCCATTCTTAAAAAAGATCAGTGCATTTTCTGCGGTTTGAATATCAAAAACCTGCCGGGCAATCTGCATGGTGAGATGTTCATTGGCAGGAACCTGGTCCACCTTCCGTAAGTCCCTGGGAATGGGCTTCAGGATGTAGGTTCCCTGCTCATTCTCTTCGGTTAATCGAAGGATGTTTTTTTCCATCAACAGGGACACTTTCTCCTGCACACCGGAGATAGAAAGCCGCTTTCTGTTCTGCTGAAACTTTTCGGCGTCCTCTTCGCTCACATCCGGCGGGAAATACGGAAGAATGTGACTCACTTTTTTACCGTTAAAGACCCGTTTTAAACAGGTCGGGCTGTAGCTGTCAAACCCCTCTGCCAGTGTTCCGGGGCAATATGGTATGTCAGGTAAACTCAATTCAATTTATTTTTTTGGTTTCACGGTGATTGCACCGATGGTATCGGTTTGAGCCGTTGCCACAAGCAGATCAAAATAGTTTTCTTCATCAATTTTCAATTGCCTTGATTGTAATTTTCGGTTCACCCCTTCCGACAACAGATTAAAGAAAAAGGGAAACAGGTGATCGGCCTTGTAGATCTTTTTTGTTTTAGGCATGGTCAAACTCACAGGCGGCTTTTCCGGGTTGTTAAACCATGGATCCTCATATTCGAACTCATACGAATGTCTGTTATGCCGGGTAAGCACACCAACAAGCTCTCCGTTTCTATAGACATTGGCTGATTTCATATCTATAAATCAGGCTTTTTAATGGTCAGGGTTAACTCCATTCCCAGGATATCTGCTATTTTATGTAAAACGTTCACCGTAGGATTGGCCTGTCCGGTTTCAATCTTGTACAGCGTGTTTACACTAACGCCCGCCATCTCTGCAAGATCTGGCTGGGTGATCCCAAGTGTATTCCTGCGCTCTTTTATCTGTTTACCGATCTCAGAAACCAACATTATAGTGTGATTTTAGGTATATATGTTATCCTTTCAGAAAGAAATATAACGATTTTCACACTATAATGTGATATAGTGTGAATTTCAATCACTGAAGATATAAAAAAGGCTTGATATCACATCATAATATGGTTTTATCTGCTATATGGAGTATGGTATAGCTAAAAAAGAGTAGAAATCAATTCGATTATTCTCGAGACTTTCAGTACCTCAAAAACGGAATAAATGATTTATTAACCAAAAACGTCCCATACTGAGTATATTAAGTATTAATGGAGTGGAACGGAATTAAACGAGCTTTTTGTACCTGTTAATCCGTCTCCGCCGGGCTCTGTAATTGAGATCATTGGCGTGAATGAAATCTTTATATTTCTGTGTATTGTTTCGGTAGGCAGCGCAGAAAGAAGTCAGGAAATAGAAACCATCAAGAGTGATCTTTTAAATTCCTTATCCTTTTTTATTATGAATAACCAGGTAAAGATCGGCCCATCAGAGTGGAAGGTTTGTGTGGTCAGCAAAAAGCTGTTTATATGCCCATCTACACCGCAACGCTCATCACAAATAAAAAGAATTCAATACGATATTAATTTATAAACAGTGCAAGACTTGCTTGTTGCATCACTAATTTCGATTATTGAATAGGATTTATTCATCTTTAACTTTTTCCTTCCCTTCAGAAAATGATAACCAATTGAGAACCCATCAAATGAGACATTCTTTTGCTAAAGGTAACCTGCCATTTATTCGATTGGTGAGTTCGTTATTATTTCTATTTGGACTGTTATTTACAATTCAAAACACAACCGCTCAACAGCTTTCAGATTCTTTAGATGTACCCAAAAACATCATTCTATTGATCGGAGATGGAATGAGCTACCCTCAAATATCCGCAACCGAGCTTCACATCGGATCACTAAATATGACATCCATGCCAAGTAAAGGCATGATCTCAACCTTTTCCAAAGATCAAAAAATAACAGACTCCGCTGCCGCTGCAACGGCACTTGCAACAGGGTACAAAACAAATAATGGAATGCTGAGTATCCTGCCGGATGGAACAGAATTGAAAAGTATTAATCGTTTTGCTTCCGAGATCGGAAAAAGCACTGGCTTGATCACAAGTTCACGTATTACACATGCAACACCGGCTGCTTTTGCAGTGAACCATGATAGCCGGCGTGATGAATTTGAAATTGCAGAAAAATTTGTACACTCGGATATAGACATGATTTTGGGAGGTGGCTCAAATTATTTTCTACCACAAAATGAGGGGGGATTGCGAACGGACAACAGAAACCTGATTGATGAAATGATAAGGCTGGGATATACTTTTATTCAGGATATAGACGATTTAGATAATCATGACAATAAAGAAAAAGTAATCGGCCTTTTTGTACCAAAAGACTTTCAAAGATATCCTGAACGAGGAAACGTTAAATTAGAAATGACCCTCTCCGCATTGGAACAACTATCAAAAGATCCGGACGGGTTCTTTCTGATGATAGAAGGAGCTCAGATAGACTGGGCTGGCCATGATAAAAACCTCAGCTGGCTGATTTCAGAAATGACTGACTTTGACGCTGTGATTGGCGCTGTCCTGGAATTTGCAAACCGTGATGGGAATACCCTGGTTGTTGTCACCGCTGATCATGAAACCGGCGGGTTAACACTGAACAGGGGAAGGCTCTGGAACCGGAACCGAATTCAATTCGAATTCTCCACTGCAAATCATACTGCATTGCATGTCCCCGTATTCAGTTTTGGGCCTTCTTCTGAAAATTTTAATGGTTATTTTGATAATACAGAAATTGCTCAGAAGTTTTTCTATTTATGGGGCAAGGACAAAACATCCCATCTATTTTCCAATCCGTAAAATTCAGCAGCAATTCGTTTCGTGATCCCGTGACCTGAATTCACATAATCCACCTGTTTATGCGTAAAACTGTATTCTATATTACCATTAGTGAGCTGCCTGCCGGTGCCCAAATTGCTACCAGAAACGCTTTTCTGAAAGAATATTCAGCGCACCAGGGATGGCAGAACAGTTAAAAGAATGGCCTGATCATCCTATCCATTTTGTATCAGGTACGCCAAAAGAGTTCTACAGATCCCTTTCAGAATTTCTGCATGGCGAACAAGCTGGTTTTCCTGCAGGTACATAACACTTAAGAAATGTCCGGAAAAACCTGATAAGCATGACAACCTGGGGGGATCTTGTGGATATTGTTACCGGTGATGAAATCACCTATTCTCATAAAATGAACCAGATTACAACCATTCTGGAACACTTTCCTGAGCGTCAATTTATATTAATCGGTGATTCAGGCCAGTATGACCCTGAATTATACCGGGATATTCGTTCATATTACCCCGGCCAGATAAAACAAATATTTATTCGTGATATTGTAAATGCAAGAGAAGAAAATCCTGACCGACTCAAGGGAATGGACATTATTTCAGCTGATAACATTTTAAATGGGGTTTCTTTATTTGACTAAAAATAGTTGAGTATTCCTCTGAACCTTTACCCCTGATCACTGAACAATGGTTTTCATAATGGTTTATGTACCCAATCAACGGTATGCTGGATCATCCTGACCATTACTCTGAGAATGGAAAAAGCTGTTTCCGAGTTTGTTCACGAGCATTTTGGTGATGGCAAATGAAAAACTGACTTTGATTTTGTTACAATAACTTTTGAGTTGTGATTATGGAGCTTCGCCTTTACATGTTTACCAGCATTTTCATTCAACTTTTTCACCCTTCGGTGCCATTTCAGAAGAGAGACGGTGGGAAAGAGATCTATAAATTAGTGGAAAATGGCAAGCTCACTGAACTTGTGCTGGAAGAGTTAAGCCGCTGTGGCCAAAATACCGGGGATGAAATCCACCTAACCCTGGAGTGGCTGGCCAAACATAAGGTGACCTATCTCCGAATTTATTTCCTAGTTCTGATCTTTGTTCAAAACATATTTTTGCCCCGGATGTCTTGGGGTTTCCGGGTAGAGATATTGTATCCGGCCTTTTTCCAACAGCCCCTTTAACGTACGTTGTAGCGCACCGGTTCGTTTTGATAAACCCATTTTGTTTACAATTTCATCCGTTGAACTTGGCCCCCGGTTCAAAATTCCTAAAATGGCTTTTTCAGTGTCATTGAGACCATTTTCAAGAGCTTGACCCCCAGCTTGACCCCCAGCTTGACCCCTCATTTTCCCTTCTGGATGAATCGGTAGAACGGCCAGAAAATAGGTGCGTTCGTCATCGGTCTCAAACTGGGGCTCCGGAGATCCATTCTTCTTCATCGCATCATAGATTTTCGGAAAACCGGTGGCCCGGCCTTCGGTGAGCTGAAGCTCTTTCAGAAAATCTCCGATCCGGCGGTTCCGGTATTCACGGGAGACGATGCGTTTCTGCTTAAGCATCTTGTTATCGACCGGCGGCAGCGGACCTGGAAAACTGAGTACTTCAATCTGATCCGGCCGGATGTTCACTTCGATCGGGTTTCTTCGCTCGTAGCTTTTATGGTATACCGCGTTTGCCAGTACCTCTTCGATCGCTGCATAAGGATAGTTATAAAACCGGTTGGCTTCAGCACGTCCCTGTACCTTGATTACCTCTTCATGAATAACATTTGTATTGATGTAATCAAGGGCATTCTGGAGCTGTTTATGGATCGGACCGGTAAAGATTTTTTCAGAAAAACGATCTCCAACCTCATCCCGGTAGAGCACCACATCAATCTGGGTGACAGGAAAAAACTGCCCTGGTATTTCGTTGAACAGCAGTAAGCCGACATTGACCGGTTTAAGCTGTTCCGGGGGACCCTTTACAATCTGCATCTGCTGGCATAAATCCTGAAACGGAATAGTGTCTGCCTGTTCAAACAACGGGCTTTGTACTTTTTGCAAAAACTCTTTGACAAGGGAAAGGCTAAGATACGGTAAAGAAGCCCTGTGGTTAATACGGTCATCAAACGGAACTTTGGCCGCCATCTCATGCAACGTTTGTTGCTCGTGGGAATTGGCCCGGACAGTGGAGTTATACCGCCGTACCCAGTATACACGGTTTTTACTTTTCTTTGACAGAGATACTGGTGCCGAATAGGGACGGTGATCCCCGCCCGGGCAGTGAAGTACCAAAACAGTTTTGTCCTCAATTTCTGCAATATCTGAAATTCCGAAATAGGCCGGCTGAATGAGATTACTCAGTTCCAGCAGCTTTTTTTGAATGGCATCTATTTGATTTCTTTCCAGTCCCTTGGGTGGCAATTGAGGCATGCCGCTTTTTTCCTCTACACCGATAACAATATATCCACCGCCCAGGTTATGGATGTCGTTGGCAAAGGCACACATGGTATGGATCACATCTTCGGGATTCCAGCCGGATTTATATTCAATCCGGTCGGTCTCTACCACCTGGCCTTTAATCAGTTTATCTATGTTTACGGCAAGTGCCACTAATTATTCACTTTCAAAACCAGATTAACATTTGTCTTTGTCCTAAAGATAGAGGTTCAGGTATTCGAAGCAAAGGCAATGATCACAAACAAACATCGTATGAATTTATCAAACATTAAATATCGTAACCTAATTGTTATACTAATCTATGAACATCATACTTTAGCCCGGCTATTCGGTGAAAATGAAAACTATTCCACTTTGCTTCATGAATTGGCCAGATACACCGGCGATAAGTACATGGACCTGCCTAATCAAAAAGAATTATTGAAATCTCTGAACATCAGCAGAAGCAAACTCATGAAAATAATGCATAAGCTATACGATGATTTCCTGGAAAAAATTAAAGCGAATAAAGGATACAAAATAAGGGAAACCCAAATTTGGTATCGCTTGAGTTCATTTGAGGATTATTGGACAATTGGTGTTCATAAACTGGAACGAATACCAAGAATTGGTGAGCATATAGAAGTTCCATTTCTGAGAAATTACATCAAATGTATTCCAACATTTGTAGTAACCGATGTCCATCATCAGCTTGAGAGTGGTATTCACAGAATAGACATCCATATGAGAGATAGGCTACAGAATAAAGATATATCTTGACTTGAATGTGATAACAACCATGGAAACCCATAACTCAGTAAGTGCCTTTATCGGACTCCATTTTGATCAATTCTTTATATCGGTAATATGATGAATTCAATCTGTAAATAGGTTAACCAGTATTGATGATACCACCAGACATTTAAATAAATTCTTTTTCATGATCGTTTACCCAGCATATAAAAACTCTTGAAAACCAATAAACGTTTTTCTAATTGCCTTCACATCACCCAGCTCTTTTTTAGCGTTGGCCAGTGCGCTGTACTTAAGTTCGATAAGGCTTGGCAGCTTTTCATCATCCAGTTCGCTAACTCCTTCTCTTACATACTGCTCCAAAACGAAATTAATAAATTCCTGCTGTTTCGGATTGTAGGAGTCTAAGTGGAGTTTAGCTCTGTTAGCCCGTTCAGTTCTTGGTACGATTTTGGAGTGGTATGCAACATAAGCCAGCACGTCATACAGATCACTCTCTTCTCCGTGTACCATCTTTTTGAGATCTTCGAGCTGTGCCTGGCTATACCCACTCTCGCTAAGCTCCTGCAGAAGCCGTTTCCTGGTTTCAGGTTTGCTCCAGATCGTGCGAAGTTCATCCTCATTTTCAAAAAATGAAGGAATGTCCCCAAACAAGTTGAGAATAAACTTCTCTCCTGAAATCGGTTTACCATCCGGGCTCCAGAATGAGGTTTTAACCATAAAATCGAGCTCTCTGACTTTATTATCGGAGAGTTTTACCCTGGTCATAATTCTGGGCCGTTTGTCACACACACATGGCAAATTGCCGCAATCTTCACAAATCACCGGTTCCTTCGGGCAAACACAGGATGTTTTACCGCACTCAGGACATGGTTTTGGCGGAGGCTGTGGAAGAAGCGGTTCGGGAGGTACAGGCTCGCCATCCCAATCGGGATCGTTGAATTTAGTGTGTGCATTCCGATAGAAATCGTAAATGGTGAAATAATCCTTACCATCATACAGGCGGGTTCCACGTCCCACGATCTGCTTAAATTCTACCATGGAATTGACTTTCCGCATCAACACGATATTCTTTATCTCGGGTGCATCTACCCCTGTGCTCAGCTTTTCGGATGTGGTTAAGACGGTAGGGATGATTTTCTCATTATCCTGGAAATCACGCAGATGCTGTTCGCCCAGGCTCCCGTCATCGGCTGTAACACGATGGCAATAATTAGGATTGTTGCTATCGGAAAGCTGGTTTATCAGGTCACGAATGGCTGCTGCATGTATCTGTGTATAACAAAAAACCAATGTTTTTTGATTTTGATTGATCAACTCCATCAGGCGCTGAACGCGGTATTTTTCCACATCCATTAATTCAATGATGCGGTTCTGCTCTTCAATTGTATATTCTCTCCCTTCTTCTACCACCCCTTCAATCACAATATCGTCATCAGTGTATTGATATGTATCTCCCGTGGTCTGGATCTCTTTCACACGGAAGGGAGTCAAAAATCCATCATTAATCCCCTGCTTCAGGGAGTAGGTATAGACCGGCTCTCCGAAGTAGTCATAGGTATCCACGTTTACATCCCGTTTGGGAGTAGCAGTGAGGCCAAGCTGAACGGCCGGACTAAAATGCTCCATGATAGCCCGCCAGCTGCTTTCATCGTTGGCTCCTCCGCGATGGCACTCATCAATAATCACAAAATCAAAAAAGTCTTCCGGGTAGTCGCCAAAATACGGTGAATCGTCTGGTCCGCTCATGAAAGTTTGAAATATGGTAAAGAAGATACTGGCGTTGGTTGGTACCCGGCCTTTCTTCCTGATCTCATGAGGGCGTATGCGAACCATTGCATCTTCCTCAAATGCACCAAAGGAATTGAAAGCCTGGTCAGCAAGAATATTGCGGTCTGCAAGAAATAGAATACGCGGTCTGCGGCCTCCGTCCCGCTGCAAGTTCCATTTTGATTGAAACAGTTTCCAGCAGATATGAAATGCAGTAGCTGTTTTACCCGTGCCGGTGGCCATGGTTAAGAGCAGGCGCTCATTGCCTTCAGCAACGGCATCCAGTACTTTTACAATGGCGTTTTCCTGGTAGTAGTAGGGCGTGTATTTACCTTTGTAGAGTTCATACGGAATCTCCTGAAAGCGCTGCTTCCAATTCCATACTTCCGGCTCTTTGTTTTCCGCTTCTTCGGGAAATGTTCTCTCCCAGATCTCTTTTGGCGAGGGGAACTGATCTACTTCCCGCTCATCCCCCGTCTCCATATCGATCTCATAATAGCGAAGGCCGTTGGTTGAATAACTGAAGCGGATGTTCAGATGTTCGGCATACTGTTTGGCCTGGCCCACGCCATCGGTGTAATATTTGTCCCGGGCTTTGGCTTCTATGACGGCGATTCTGCGATTGCGGTATTCCAGAACATAATCGGCAGTGAGGCTTTTGGAGCGTTGGCCACCGCCGATGAGCCGGCCAATGGTAATCGGAAACTCCGGACGAATTCTGCACTCCTCTCCATCCCATCCCGCTTCCCGGATGGCGGGAGTAATCAGTTCCTGCCTGGTTTCCGCTTCGTTCATCCCCTAAAATTGCATGTAGATTAATTCTGATGCTTTTCCATTTGTTCTGCGACTCTTTTTGCGAGTATCTCAGCTTGATCATCTGTCACTACATCAACCCGCAATTTATTATCGGGCAGATTATACTCGTTCAACAGATACTCTTCTAAGAGAGGTAACATTTTTTTGTGATTAGCAGAAAAAGAGACCAACAGTGTAATGTGCAACTCTTCTCCTGCACGCCTTAATCCACTTAACCTCCCAGACCACTTGTGTATTTTATTTTTAACTGTGTCACTTTTTTTCACTACAAAAGATAACGGTTCATAACAGTGCCAGATTTTATTTTTCCAAGCCCTGTTGAAAGTGATGGAATCTTCAGGCAGATCTGAAATTTTCACAATATGCTCCTTAAGACGATCAGTAATACCATACTGTTCAAAGTACTGTTTATACTTCTCCTTCCAGACATCTTCATCTAAAAGAGTATCTTTTTTTGGTTCATCTACATGTTTTTCAATCAATGAACCAAACAAATCATCCAGTGCTGCATTGAGATCCACATCTACACCATGCTGTACTTCGCTGAACCGGATAGCTGTATCATCGTTCGGAATTATTTTACTTGTAACATGCCCCAGGTTTTGGGATGGACTAAACAAGTCTTGAAGCCTTTGAGCAGTTATTTCAAGGCGATTTTCAAAATCACGCAATACCTTCATAACCCAGCGGCCGTCAACATCCGGGAATAAAGAGGTTACCCGCTGATATTTTCGAGTTGTTTTACATTCCAGAAATTTATTTTCCGGGCTATATACCACAACGCCCAGGTTCACGAACTCACCAGCAAAATGATCGTGTACATAACGTATTAATTGATATTGATAAGATTTCATGACAGCAGTGTTTTAGATATTGTTTTATAAAACGTCACTTTGTTTTCGAGTATGGAGGTCAGGTGTTTTCTAACATCAGACAAGTCTTCTTTTTTCCATTCATCAGGTATAAGTGAGAACGCCTTTTCCCAGAATACCGTATCGAAACGGGTAAGCTTCTCAACCTGTTCCGAAAAATCGAGCTCTTTATTCCTTAAAACATTGTAAAAATGATGTTTCCGATAGATCTCTTTATCACGATCATCAAAAATCCACGGAGTCTTATTTCTCAATATGGGAATTAAATGTATAAAAGAAAATGCCAGTTCATGGTCGTAAACAAAGAGTTGCGAACCATCTGAAGCCACATTTGGCTTTTGATGGCCCCGGTCTGAATTGGCGATAAACAAATCGAACACATACAACATTTTGGCCTGTTCAAGCATTTCTTGTGAGGTTTCCACTAAATCAGCCGGTATGGTGGTAAATCCGTCTTCATACACCGAGCCATAGTTCAGTCCGATACTTTGAAACGCTGCTCTATAGCCATCTCTGCCTTTCAGCGTTTTTTCAACAAATTGTTTTGATAAATGAACAAGAACAGGTTCGGGCGCGAATAAATCCAATTCTCTTGCCATCCAGGCGCCCAGAAGCTCAAATAAACAACTTCGGGGCGACATTCTCTCACCACGTATTAGCTTCACCACATATTCTCCTCTTTCACCTGTTTCACGATCGCTTCCCCAGACTCCCATTGGAGCAGTTGTGCCTTCAAACAGCTTCTCAGCGGGCCGCAAAGCTTCGATGTAGGGTAAACGATAATCTGAATCGGTGAGCTTCTTCATCCCATTGCATTTTTGTTTGGTTTCCGCATTATTGATGCATCTAATTTTCTATTGAGTTTTCTATTGAGCATCTATCGGTTTTCTCACATGTTTTGCTCAATAGAATATCTTAAACACCATAAAAAATCCCTTCTATTCCCTATATTATTGTGCAGGCTCAGCGGCTTGGGCATAAGCATCCTGTTCATCCTCAAATCCTGAGAATCCTGATTCACCTCCTTTTCTCAGCATCAGGATTGGCCAGGAATTTAGGATTTTCAAGATATCCTTTCTCCATCCTGCAAATCCTTTAATCCAGATAATCCTGGTTCAAACTCCTGTTCATCCTCTATTCCTGCAAATCCTGATTATACTTCGGATTAAATATCTTCTTAAAATCTAAACTCGTCGAACCAAAGTTAATCAGTAGCCCAACCGGAAAATCATACGCCACTACGTAGTTTTTTGCTTGCGCCAAATGAACATCTTCAAGATTAATAACGGCTTTAATTTCCACAATTACCTTGTCTTGCACAACAAAATCTGCCCGGCGTGTACCCACTACAATATCATCGTAATAAATATCCTGATCAATCTCCCGCCCAAACTGCAACTTCGCCCGGTTCATCTCAATCTCAAGGCACCGCTGGTATATCACTTCCTGGAACCCATTACCCAGCTGATTATGAACCTTCATGGCACAACCGATAATTTTATATGTGATGTCGTCTAATTTCATTAATCCTCCTTTTGTCAGCATCAGGATTGGCCAGGATTTGAGGATTTTCAGGATTATCGATACAACATCCTGCTAATCCTTTAATCCTGAGAATCCTGATTTAAACTCCTGCTCATCCTTTAATCCTGTAAATCCTGATCAAAAATCCTGATCATACTACACACCTTCCTCCACCGCCATATTCACATACCCATCCTGTTCATCCTCAAATCCTGAGAATCCTGGTTCACTCGCTGTTAACTCTCCTGAAAATGCTTCATGGAGGATGGACTTTTTTAGTTCTTCCAAAGCAGATTCCTTTTGCTTATATGCTTCTATTATAGATTCAATGTCATTTTGGAGCTCATCTAATTCATCAACAATCTTTTGTTGTTTTTGTAATGCAGGAAATGGAACTGGGATAGAGTTTAAATTGCGTTGATTTAACTTTGGTTGTGCCATTCCACTTACCCATGGATCTAGTTTAATTGAATTAAGATAGTATTCTATAAATCTTTGACTTGTCAGATTATCAAATCTGAGTACATGTGCATGATTGTTCACCCAGTTTTTACCACTGATTGAAAAAGCTATTGGATAAGTTCTCGCCAATAAGTTTGCCCCATCTTCAGAAACTAAGAGTAAATCTTCATCAAAAATGTAATCAGCAACGTAATCTACAATACCTGATGCCCCATAATATGGGTATGGCCCCTCTTCTCGATCTTTTTTAGTAATTGGTTTACGAAATCGGTCTAAATTTTCACACACTTCATCGAGCCTTTTCTCCTCCGACTCTTCAGCACTCTGCGAAAAAACCTCATTCAACTTACTCTGAAACAGCTCTTCGGCGTTCTGGATGTTCCGCTCAATATTGGCCTTCGCCTGATCGATCACCTCAAACGCCTCATGCAGAATGGCCACAATTCGCTTTTGTTCAGGGAGTGGGGGAATGGGGATTTTGAAACTTTTAATTTGAGTTAAAGATAAATTTTGCTGCGCAACACCTCCTCTAAAATTTTCAATTTGTTCAAGTGAGAATCCTGTACTTAATGCAGAAAATAAATATTCTCGCATTATGGGTGCCTCTTTTTTTAATCGAATAATAGCAAGAGCTTGGTTTGTATTGGCTGGTAAAACATCCTCCGTTACAATTGCGGCTCTTCCTAATGCACCTGCAATTGAAAATAATATATCACCTTTTTTTAACTGAGATCTCTTTAGGGCCTCATTTGCAGCTTCATCAATGTGAGCAAATTTTTCTGTTTTAAAACTACCATTAGAATCAATGGATTCAATTTTAATAAAATTAATTCCATCGTCTGTATATTTATGCCCAATTGAGGTAGGAGTTGTTCCCTTTGTAACAAGTTCACAAATATCCCCTAGTTCAATTAAATCCCAGTTTAAATTCATACCAACTCCCTGATACTTTGCATAAGCGATTGCGTCTCTTCATCCAGCAGTTCCATCTCCGCTAAAATTTCTTCCGGACTTCTGAGCGGATCTTGCTCAGGTGCATTGGGGTTTTTGGGGCTGAGATCGTACGTATCGTCAAGCACATCTCCGATCTTCAATTTCCAGCTATGTTCAGTCTCCGGTTTCTCTTCCTGTTTCTCCACAAACTCTTTCAGATCTTCATCATTCAGTGGATTGGTTTTGCCCAAATTCCGCTCCGGCTGAAACTGGTAGTACCAGATGTTCTTTGTTGGCTCCCCTTTTTGAAAAAATAGAACCACCGTTTTAACCCCGGCACCCAAAAACGTACCGCCCGGCATATCCAGGATGGTGTGCAGGTTGCAGGTCTCCAGCAGATACTTTCGCAGACTGATGGAGGCGTTGTCGGTATTGCTGAGAAAGGTGTTCTTGATTACAATGGCCGCACGCCCGCCCGCTTTCAGCGATTTGATAAAGTGCTGCAGAAAGAGAAAAGCCGTTTCGCTGGTTTTAATATCAAAGTTCTGCTGTACCTCTTTCCGCTCTTTTCCACCAAACGGAGGATTGGCCAGGATCACATCGTGGCGGTCTTTTTCCTGGATATCGCGTATGCTTTCCGCCAGTGTGTTTGTGTGCAGGATATTGGGCGTTTCAATGCCGTGCAGAATCATATTCATCACCCCGATAATGTAGGCAAGGTTCTTTTTCTCTTTGCCATAGAAGGTTTTTTCCTGCAGCGTATGGAGGTTTTCGGTGGTTTTATCCATCCGTTCATACATATAGTCATAAGCCTCACACAAGAAGCCCGCCGAGCCGACTGCAGCATCATAAACAGTTTCTCCAATTTTGGGATCGATCACCTTTATCATGGCACGGATCAGCGGTCGCGGCGTGTAATACTGCCCGCCATTTCGCCCGGCATTGCCCATGTTCTTGATCTTGGTCTCGTAAAGGTGGCTCAGCTCATGCTTGTCCTCCGCGGACAGGAACGGCAGCTGATCCACATGGTTAATCACCTCCCGCATGATGTACCCGCTCTGCATCTTGTTCTTCAGCTCCGAAAAGATCTCCCCGATTTTATAGACCAGGCTCTGCGGATTGTCGATATGATCCTTCCGGAATTTTTTGAGGTAGGGAAACAGCTCACCGTCCACAAACTCCACCAGGTCATCACCGGTCAGGGCCCGGTTGTGGTCCAGCTCACCTTGTGCATTCTTGGGAGCCGCCCAGGTGGTCCATCGGTACTCCTCATCCAGAATAAACTCATACTCCTTTCCCTGGAGCTCAGACTCATCTGCCTTCTCATTCTCCAGGTCGTTCAAATACTTTAAAAAAAGCACCCATGATGTTTGTTCTATATAATCCAGTTCACTATCGCACCCGGAGTCTTTCCAAAGTGCGTCGTCAATGTTTTTGAAAGCTTGTTCGAACATAAATAGCCTTACTAATTCCCCGTTAAATGACGTCTAAAATGGGTAAAATTTGTTAGATATAAAAGTGATTGAGAGAAAAGAAGATGTAGCAATTATGCTATTAGAAGCCACTTAGTATTATTGATTATCAACAAGTAGGGAATTACTGCCTTCGGGATGTGGCTAATGTTTCGCAGGTTTAATAAAAATGTGAATGCAACTTTTGTTAATCATGACACAATGCTGTCACAGGTCCACTCTAAATTTAAAATATATCAACCAATAATCAGTACCGGGCAACCGGTGTTATCATCAAGATGGACGCGCTTGTGTTTAATAGTGACTTCATTGTTGTTGACATGATTGCCCTCTACTCTCGATTTTCTCGGTTAAGGAAGCCACGGTGGAGGGCATCAGTCACGTTGTACCTGAAACGAATCCGGCATTATCACAGCCGGGTGGATGGGGGAGTCCGAAAATCCTACTATACCTTTGAATCTCCCAATGATGAACTTATTGACCTGGTGTATAACGAAGATGAGCTTACTTGGGAAAAAGAACCGGATGATTATTACGCAGACCATAAGCTAACTGTTGTACTGGCATTGATCCTAAAAGAGATCGATCAACCATCACGCGCCCACCGGATAATACCCCTTCGGCTGGGACTGATCACAGATCAGAAAAGCATATCGAACAAAGTTGGAACAGGCTTGCCCCTTTCTTACCGGGTACAACCCTTTCGATTCCAAAGCGAATCTGTACTATCCACCCAAGTGATGGGTATCATCTCACGGAAACAGAAGAACAAGTCCTTAACGAAAGAGCTGCATTACATTGTAAAAACAGACAGTGGCCAGCATTACCATCTGGTATTTGACCAGGATCAATCAGACTGGGTGTTTGTGAAGGTGGTAGATGACGTGTGGATTGATGGTGGGTGATGGTGTATTTAACGGCTCACGGTTTGTGCTACCGGGCGATTAGTTTTGAAATTCAGTGAAATATGTGAACCGGACAGCACGAAACCGTTGTTATAAAGTGGGCTCGGATTGTGATTTAGAGATAACGTTTTGTGTGAATGTGCTTATGCGTCGCAAAGGCAAATACACGCTGTTATGGGCTGTACCGCTCCTCAGAGTTATAAATGGTGGATTGTGTTTTAAGAAAATCAAGTCGGTGTCCCTGCAACGATTTTATCGCATTCGTCAACAACATATTCTGGAATGGTGTCGAATTTAGCGGGATCAAGTTGGCAGATGAATTCGTTTTCAATGTGATATGTCTGTTTAATGAACTTTTCGATGACAGCGTCATTTTCTTCATGATCAATAAGTCGACATACTTGAAGCTTTTCGTACCCATTTGTGCATGCTGCATAGACATTCTTCATCTCAGTGACATTGCAAACGCGGTCTAAAAGTTCACTATAAGAAAACCCAGTAAGGTCATCGGATATTTTAGCACACCCATCATCGAACTTCGTCTGATCCATTTCAGGGTAATTATCTTCAGCATCTATCGGCTCTCGGGTATCAATCCCACGAGCCTTCTCGTTCCCCTTATGTAATAGGTTAGAAAGCACCTGATAGGCATCACCCTTGTCATCTGTAATCTCGAAGAGTCTCCGCATATAGATCAATTTTATGATATCATCCTTCTCTGAACTAAGTGCATTACTACAAATCTCAGCAAATGTTTTGACATCTCTTTTTTGTATAGGCAATTCCTCAATGGTGCCAGTACTGAGTTTGAGAAATGATGCTGAAGTCTGATTGTTGAACTTGCGAGATAACACTTTGACGGTATCAATGATGGGTTCCACATCATGGGTAAGCATCAGCACGGCTTTATTTTTAAAGCATGAGTCCGCATCTCGACGGAATAACATCTCCAGAATGGCGTATTTTTTGTTTTTGTCGAATGAAGAAATCGGGTCATCCAGAATGATTAAATCCGGTTTTTTAGAGAGACATTCGTACATGAACAGCACTAGCGCAAAGGCATTTCTCTCACCAAAACTCAGGTGCTGATTGCCACCGCTGAGGTGCTCATCATGATCAAGGTGCCGAAGCTTGAGCTGGGCTTGCTCCCCTTCTCCAGCAACCTGCACCGCATAGCGATATCCGGCATAGGCAAGAAAAGCATTGATGTCTTTTTCATGCTTCTCAACGACCCTTTGCATCTCAATACGTTGCTGGGCAATTTTACCTTGAAGCTGTCCAGCTGTTTCTATCATGGCATCAATAGATTCGTTTATGGGCCTAATGGCCTCTTGTGTCTCATAAGAATTGAGCTTTTCTATGAATGAGAGGTCAATTTTGAATGACGGAAGAACTTCAGCGACCTTTTCTCCATCCTTAAACTGAAACCCAGAAAGTGTCCGCAATTTTTCGAGCTTACCGACAAAGGTGTCAATCTGATTTTTGACATCAACCAGAAAATCTTCATGTTCCTTTTCAATACCATCTTTCAATGTTGTAATGGTGGATAATTTTTCTCGCGCGGTATCCGAGAAATAGTCGCCAAGACGTTTAATAACATTAATGATGGCAACCAGATTTTTGATGGTATTTTTGTCATATTCCTGACCGACCTTCTTGATCTGCTCCTTTTTGTCGGCAGCATGTGAAGTGCAAAAAGGGCAGTTATCGGACAGTTCTGCATAATTATAACCGTTTGTTTGCCATTCCACCCAACCGACACTTTGGGCACTTTGAATAAAGGGTCTGTACGACTCAAGTCCTTCTGGGATATGATGAATCTTATTTCCGCCAGCAAGACCTTTCATTCCGGTGGATGCTTTTGAGATTCCAGACTTGCTCAGCTTAAAGGCATTTCCCATTTCTTTAAGAGTCGCTATCAATGTCTCCAGATCCTGGTTGTTGACAAACAACTTTTTGATTTCGGCAACCAACTCTTCAATCTCTTGCTCTTTTTTGCGGTAAGCATCGGTTTTAATCAGGATGTCAAAGCTGTTGCTAAGGAGCTCTTCAGGCTTGAATACAAATTGAGTGACATAATCCTCATTGAAACACATCACGTGCTCAATGTTATCCAAGCCGATTACTTCAGGCTCTTTGTTTTCGGGATTTTCCTTTTTCAGTTTGAAAGGCATCAAATCCTTCAAATTTGGATTCTCAACCGAACCGAGGATGATAGCTCTTGCAATGGTACTTTTTCCCGTTCCGTTGGGCGCAAACTTTATATTCAATTTCTTTTCAGCTATTGAAATTGCTGCTGAATCAATATTATTGCAGTTCTTAATTTCAATATTCATAGTAAAAGCCTTTCTGTCTTGGCGCGGTATTGCCTATAATTAACTTATAAACGCAATAAACATGCGCTTTACATGTCAATATTGAGGTATAAGCGAACAACTATTGCGATTTATTGATGATTGAAGTTTTTGTTTGTATTCCTGCCACATAACATAGATTCGTGGCAGTACCCCAACCGCCAATCTTGTCCGATAATAATTCAAAGATAGCAGGTTAACAAATTATCCCAGGGTTCTGTCCAGATATGTTTTAATCGGCAGATTTCTATGTATAAATAAACCGTGGTTTTTTTGCATTCCTGTCCATTCCGTTCCAGAAAGTGCGTATTGCCATTTACCCGGTGCTTGGTGTTGGTTTTTGTGGTATCCTTCGGCCAAATTATGCTTGTACCGGATTTAAGCAGTGCTATCAGGATAAAGACTTTGAGACGATTGTACGAGTAGGAGATCGCATTCCAAACAATCTCCTAATGGAGGATGAAATACTACTTCAGTTCTATGATATTGCTGCGAATAATGTATAATTACACCCTTATAAGTTGCTTTTCATTTATTTTGTTCACAAATTAGACTTGTTCACGTAACGTGAACGAATAATTTTTGTGAACATGAAAGTAAAAGAGATCATACATACCGCATTAGAACATCTGGACCCTGCTTTAATGAAAGGGGAATGGCAGCCTTTCGAAAACAATAGAGAAGCACCAGATGGAAGATTAGACCTGATTTTTGATAATCAAAGAGTCACCTTTGAAGCTATTGTTAAAAAAGAGCTAAGAACATATCAGGTGGAACAAATTATCAGCCAGGCGGACAAATATCAGAACCCGATAGTTATCGCATATAAATTATACCCTGCATTAAAAGAGAAGCTTAAAGAGCACCGGATTAATTATCTGGAGGCAAATGGAAACTTATTTGTAAGAGCCAATCAGTTTCACCTCTTTATTGACCGGGATAAGAAACTGCAACAACCTGATAACACAGGCAACCGGGCCTTTACCCCAACAGGCTTGAAAGTAGTGTTTGGCTTTTTACGGTACAAAGAGCTTATTCATCAAACACAAAGAGAGATCGCTAAACGAACGGGTGTAGCCCTGGGAAACATTCCAAAAGTTATTAAAGGACTGCAAAAAACCGGTTATATATATAAGGTAAATAGGAATACCTATGCCATACAAAATCGGGAGGAACTCTTACACACATGGATTGAAGAATATAAAAACACCTTGCAACCAACCCTTGACAAAGGCCGCTATACATTAAAACCTGCAGATAAAGACTGGAGAAATCTGGTTTGGCACAATCAGGAAACTGTATGGGGAGGAGAACCGGCAGGTGATCTGCTGACCAATTATCTCCGTCCGGAGATATTGACCGTCTACACAAACGAAACAAAAAAGAACCTGATGATGCATTACGGCCTTGTACCGGATCAGGAGGGTAATGTTCAGGTTTATGAAAAATTCTGGGAAGAGGGTGAAGAACGAAATACCGCACCGGATTTACTTATTTATGCAGATTTAATGAATACACAAGACAAAAGATGTATAGAAACAGCAGAAATAATTTATAATGAGCGAATCAAGCCAGAACTATAAAAAACTTGCTACCCCATTTTTCAGAGAAGTTTTTGAGCTTGTTGATGATGTGCTGAAAAACAGAGGTATCCCTTACTACCTGATTGGAGTGAGTGCAATAGCACTTGAAATGCTAAAGAAAGGTATAAAGCCGGCAAGGGGAACGAAAGACATTGATTTTGCAATCATGATCTCTTCATTAGATCAATTTAAAGAAGTAGTAAATGATTTAGAAAAAACAGGGTTTAATAAAGTTGAGGCCCCTTGGACTCTGGTTCAAGGAGAATACGATGTGGTTGTTGATCTTTTACCTTTTGGTGAAATAGAGGGAAATAACATGGTTGGATTCAATGAGCGATATACAGATCTGCATGTGTTAGGCTTCAATGAAGTGATGAAGCATAGCCAGGAGTATGAGATTGAAGACCGGGTAGTTCAGGTACCACCAATTCCGGGAATGGTTCTCTTAAAGCTTGCTGCATGGAGTGACCGCCCTGAAGATCGTTCAAATGATCCCTACGACATACTTAGGATTATAGAATACTATAACGATCTCGAATTTGAAACAAACATGCTCGAGCATCATGACCTGATACCTGAAGAAGATGACTTTGATGAGCGAAAATTTTCGTCAAGAATTCTTGGCAGAAAAGCAAAAGAGTATTTAGATGGTTCTGAGGCTTTAAAGATTAGAATTATTCAGGTATTAGAAGAAAATACGGTAGATGCAAAGGAATCCCGGTTTGCAAAATCCTGGGCAGTTGAAAAGGGCTGGGATTTGGAATATTGTGTTTCATTACTGATTGAATTAAAAACGGGATTGCTCGAAAAAAGATCATGATTTTGATGAATGAGAATGTTGACCGTGTGTATCTGCTTGCAGTGAGAGCTGATAACTGACCAACGGTGACACCTGCTAACTTGAAAGAAAATTCAGCACCTGAGCTTTTAAACTTATAAGAGTTCTTTTCTTCCTTTTTATATGGAATCTTGTGTATCGCCTACCAAATAATAAGATTCACGCACAAAACTCAGTACTTCACTTTAAATTTTTTAAAGTAGCTGAATTTGTAAAGATAAGTGGAGTGCTGATCAAAACTTGTACCTATTAACGTACTATAAGAATCAAAAAAGCCCTTATCTCTATGATAAACAATGGCTTAATTTTTATGATGGCGATCCGGAAGGGGCTCGAACCCTCGACCTTCCCGAGACTTCAAAGAATTTTTCGGGGTAGTTGATCTTACACCTTTTCCCGATAGCAGATCATTAGAAGAGCATAAATCGATTTTGAAGTAATTTAATATATGGCGATATTATAATCAGCCGAAACGCCGAAACCCTCTTTATTTACAC
>JAFIFB010000074.1 GCA_020832285.1 Balneolaceae bacterium | reverse complement strand
GTACTAAATAAGTTAGATTCAGAGTAAAATTTCTATGGCCGCACTGTAATCCGGTTTGAAATTTTTCATCCATTAAAAATGATTACTTATACCTATAGAGCATCTGAATTCCGTTTGTACTCAGTTAATTTTATTTTTTTTTTGATTTTTTTTAGAGAAGCAGGGTTTTCGGGAGAACACTTCGAATCTTGAACAAGGAACTCAGAAATTCGAACAACCCACATCGTAATTCGTTTTTCTGACTTCAATTTCATCATTCTCTCCGTTTTTGATTCATTGCAGAATGGGAGTACGGCATTAAGAATCGAGGCAAACCAACGTTCCGTATCCGGGTTAACTGCAAAGTGCGCGAAAAAGTCGACTTGGGACGCTATTCATATGACGTGTGCGCTATTCATATTATGCAGGAAATACCGATCAGAACCTGTCAGGTCTCTATTGAGATTCCGTGTTACCTCAAATCAAAAGGCAAGATATAATAGAGGCAGAAAAAGAATCAAAAGGGGAAAAAGAGATGTAAGCACCTCATCCTTGAGGCGGGTTCGAAGCTTTTTTATTGCACGGCAGATGTGATTTCGGATGGATTGATAATTTATGGAAAGGATATCCTCTATCTCTTCGTAACTCATCCCATTGTAATATTTCAGAAAAAGAATTTCTTTTTGCCGTTCAGGCAGGGATTCAAGCGCTTCCCGAAGCGCCTCTATTTGAAATTCCTCCAGTTCATTTTGGATAATACTCTCTTCAATTGAAATCTGAACCGTATCGTAATTCTCTTCATGTTCTGGTTCAGGACTGAATCTATTGCGTTCTTCTTTCAGAGTTCTCAAAATTTTTCTACGCAGGGAAGCCAGCAGATAGGCTTTTACGGATCGCACCTCATCCAGATGATCTTTCCGATCCCATATTGTAATGAAAAGTGCCTGAATGGAATCCCGAACCAAATCCTTCCTTGAACAAAGCTTCAATCCATATCCGTACAGATCCTGATAGTATAGATTGTACAGTTTCTCGTATGCCTTGAGATCACCTTCTTTGAAGGATTTCCAGAGTTGTTCTTCTTTAGAAAAAGTAAAATCCGGTTTGTTCAAACGATGTGGAGTCATACTCTTTAAAGGCTCCGTTATGCCTGCATACATGCATTTATAATTGTATAAATTACTCTGTTAAGGTAGTTTTACGCAGGCCATCCACCTCATCTTTTTCTGAAATATTACGAACGCAGTTGAATGGTATCCTGATACTCTATAGTTATGCATGTACATTTTGAACTTCTATAAAAATCATAAATCGGATGAAAAGCAAATGAAAACCCTGATATTTGACTCAAATATCAGCGGTCATGTGAAAATTGGGCTAATTCATACAATCAAATAATCCCTGCGGATGATTCGTAATTCCATTGTTCATGATTCTTTATTCTTTAACCTAATCCTGTTAAAAAACAAACTGTAACACTTGAGTCAAAGGTTTGTGGTTCAGGGAACGAGGTACCGGGTAAGCTGCCCGGTGTACGTTTATTCGATATCAAATCTTTTTTGCCAGCGCATAAATTCCGTTTCCCTTGTTGTTTTTGGTGTAAAGATCTGTCAGGTTCATCAGAAAACAGAATGGAAGCACAACAGGGTAGTAAAAAAGCAGAGGAATAACGGCCAGCATACTGAGTCTGTTAAACAAAATCATCGGCCATTTTACCGAAAGTGTCCAGGCGCGTCGTCCCCAGGTTCCGTACGTGTAGTGTGTTTTTATAGGCAGCAAATCCGCTTCCATCAACTTTTTTTCGATCTCGGCTTTTGAGTATCCGGTTCGGGCGTGTTCACCTACGAATGTATCGTCTCCGTTGGCGTCCTCTTCGGAATAGTGAGATGGGGAATGCATCAAAAAGTAGCCGTTGCGTTTCAGGCTTCGGCTCAGGTTTCTGATTGCCTTCACATCGTTTTCGATATGTTCCAGAACATCGATGCATATAACCATATCAAATTCATTCAAAGCATCCAGTTCCAGTAGGTCAAGTTTTTGAAAGCGGATGCGGCCATTCTCAATATCCCCATCGAAGAAGCGTTTATTATCTTCAAGATATTCCTCTTTAACATCTACTGAATCGATCGAAATGCCTGGAAAGTTTTTAAGCAAAAAATAGTCGTACTGACCGAAACCCGATCCGGCATCCAGTAATTTCCAGCTTCCTTTTTCTTCAATTTCTCCACCCTTACTTAGCAAGATTCGGCGTATATGCCAGCTTCTCAGGAAGAATAAATCGAGAAGAGTATAGAAAATTTTTCGAAGCTTTTTTGAATTCCGAACAATCCGCGCAAACCGGTCTTTTACCGGATCGTATGCTATTTTACTCATAGACCTTTTTTCTCCGAAATCTTCGGTTTCTGGCGTTTCACTTGCCCTTTGTTGATCATTTCACCCAAAAAGCCTATCGAAAAGAACTGTACACCAACCACAATCAGGAGAATACCCAGAAAAAGTAGCGGACGGTTGCCAAGCGGTTCACCAAAAAATATTTTGAGGTAGGCCAGCCAGCCACTAATCACCCCGCCCGCAATCAGCAGTAAAACACCAATCGTTCCGAAAAAATGCATCGGCTGCTTCATGTAACGATTCACAAAAAGCAGGGTCAGAAGGTCCAGGAATCCGTGTAAAAACCGGGAAGTACCAAATTTAGTAGTCCCGTATTTTCTGGGATGATGCTTTACCTCTTTTTCTTCAATATTCTTAAATCCCTGCCATTTGGCCAGTAACGGTACGTAGCGGTGCATTTCCCCGTAAAGGTAGATGCTATTGATCACCTCTCGTTTGTAAGCCTTCAAACCGCAGTTAAAATCGTGCAGTTTAATTCCGGTTGTGAAGCGTGTTACGGCATTAAAAAACCGGGAGGGAATGGTTTTTGTGATGGGATCATGCCTCACTTTTTTCCATCCGCTTACAAGGTCGGCTCCTTCTTCAAGTTTTTGGACCAGTGCCGGAATTTCAAAAGGATCATCCTGAAGATCGGCGTCCAGTGTTACGATGTAGCGGCCTGCTGACTTCTCGAATCCCGCCTGAAGCGCATCACTCTTGCCGTGATTGGCGCGAAACCGAATTGCCCGTACAAAATGAAACTGATTGTGTAACCCGGTTATCACATCCCACGAAGCATCTGTGGAGCCATCATCCACGAAAATAATTTCATAGGAGTAGTCCTGAACAGCATCGGTTATACGCTCCGTAAGCTCCCTGAGGGAACTTTCTTCATTAAACAGAGGAATAACAATACTTAGGTCGGGGCCGGCTGCCATTTTCTGTTCCGTTTTATTTGAAACTTTTTCAATCAATAGCTTGCAAATTCTTTAAATTCCCAAAGTATCATAATCTTGTTTGGAATTCTTTATGAACACATTTTTTATCACCATTAATAATACATTTCCCATAAAAACCTGCCCGGTAACCAAAGGAACATTTGCAGATAACATGAATTATATGGTGGTATATTTTATGTAATCTTTCTTAAATGAGAATGATGATCTGCCACTGAAAATATAATATTTCGAGACCATGAAGAAACTCTATTATTCAATCGGCGAAGTCAGCGAGATCACATCTGTAGAACCTCATGTGCTGAGATATTGGGAAACTATTTTTAAAGAGCTCTCTCCCCGTAAAAATAAAGCCGGTAACCGCAATTATCGTGAAGAAGATATCACACTGGTTTTGAAACTGAAAGAACTGATCCAGGATAAAAAATACAGTACCGCTGGTGCCAAGAAATTTCTGGAAAATGAAAATCAGCCCGATAAAACAGACAAACCAAAAAATGAGCTCTCCTACGAAGCCAAAAAAGACCTGAAAGAGGTCAGGGTTTTTCTGGAAAAGCTAAAAGACAAACTCTGAGGCAGACAAAGATTTAGCCCGGACTTCTCACAGTAAATATACTAAACTTGGTGAGAAATCCGGGTTAGCTAACCGATGATATTCTTTTTTAAACTGAGAGATTGAGAGAATTAAAAAAAGTTTGGTTTGGGCAAAGGGTCTGGTTAATGAATCACTTTATCGGTTGGTCATTTTTCAGTTTATCTGTTTCTCGGTTTCTCGGTTCAATATTTTACCTTTCTCACTCCCGGAAAAACCGGCGATCAGCATATAAAGCAAAATCGTGCAGATCAACACGGCAAGGCCAACCAGGTGCACAACCTGGAAAACACCCGGCATATCGAGTCTTTCCATACCCACACCTGTCAGAAATTGTATCGCCACAAGTAACGCAGTAGCCCATCCGAGGCGAATCAGGCGAATAGGAGCCTCCAGTTTCTTATTGAAATAAACCATCGCCCCTACCGCAATCACCAGCAGCCAGGAAAAACTGCGGTGAACTTCATATAAAATTCCCAGTGAATCAATCCAGCTCTCGCGCGGCATTTCCATTACATTTTTCGCCACATCTACCTGTTCGCGTACCTGGGTTCCGAGAATCATTTGTACAAGAGTAAGAAAAAGCACAATTCCGGAAACCCACAGAAATGTACGCTGTGCTTTTTGCGATATTGATATACTCAGCCGTCCGCTCATCGCCCGAAACGAGGCATATAGCAGTGTGGCCAGAATTATCATCGCCATAATCATGTGCAGTGTTATAATCCCTGCACTAAGGCCCGACTGAACAACCTGTCCGCCCAGCCAGCCCTGAAAAAGAACCAGTACAAAGGCAACACCCGACGTTACAGTAATGACCGGATCGCTCTTCCGGTATTTAAATGATATGATGAATGTGAGCGTTATCAAAAATCCGATCAGCACCCCAACCAGCCGGTTCACATACTCCAGCCAGGTATGAAATGGGTTAAAGAGCGATGCATCATACTGGGCAGGCAAGCCTTCGGCACTCGTGGGAGGAATCCACATTCCGAAACACTGAGGCCAGTCGGGGCACCCCAAACCGGCACCGGCAGCGCGAACCAGTCCGCCCACAAAAATCAGCACAATGGTTGCAATCACCGTAGTAATTGCTGTTTTTTGGTAAAGATTCAATTTCATTTCTTATTCACAAATTTTCAGGATAATTGTCCATGTATTACTGCAACCGGCCAGTTCATCTGACTGATATTTTCGGGAAACACGACCCGGCTGATGTAGACGATACGTTTTCTTTTTGAACTGGATATTAAGGTAACATATCAATTACAAATTGGTTAATTTATCCGGGATTTAATTTCTTGGCTATTCAATGAATAAAACCACAACCGGGAACATAGCGTTAAAAGATATATTGGGTGTTGCAGGCAGCTATTATGAGCTGACCAAGCCCGGGATCACATTCACCGTTCTTGCAAGTATGCTGATCGGATTTTTGATGGGATCAGCTGCCGGGGTGGATATGGTACTGATGATGCATGCCATCCTCGGCACCTATCTGATTGCCGCTGGTACCGCTGCCCATAACATGTTTATGGAGCGCGATCTCGACGGACTGATGAAACGCACAAGCAAACGCCCCCTGCCTGCCTATAAAATATCAGCTCAACAAAGTGTTATTTTTTCTATGACACTGATTATTTCCGGCCTCTTATACCTTCTGCTGATGGTAAATATTGTGGCTGGATTGGTCTCCCTGGCAACAACCATCATCTACCTGTTTGCCTACACCCCTTTAAAGCGGATTTCAGCGCTTAACGTTTTTGTGGGTGCAATTCCCGGTGCACTTCCAGTCGTTGGAGGCTGGGCAGCAGCTTCTGGAACGGTTTTTGAGCACGGGATGTGGATTCTTTTCGGCATTATCTACTGCTGGCAGATCCCGCACGTAATTTCTATTGCCTGGGTCTGTAAGGATGATTATGAACACGCCGGTTTTAAAATGCTTCCAAAAAGTGATCGCAACGGATACCTGGCAGCACTCTGGGTACTCATTCCATTGCTTTTTCTCTTTCCCACTGTTTACAAATTGTACGTAATGGGACTTGTTGACTGGCTCTATCTCGGTGGTTCTCTGCTGACTACACTCGGTTTTTTATATTATGGTATCCGTTTCACCTTAGCGCGAACCAAAGAAACCGCACGTCCTCTTATGTTTGCCTCATTTGTATATCTCCCGCTTATCTGGATTTTTATCTTTGCAGACTGGATGATATTGTAAATTTCTGGGAATTATTTAGAGTAGAAGGTATTAAATAATAAGATTTTGCCCACCCCATCCCGGGTAATCACATTATCCGGATATGCATTGTATACTCAATGCGCTTGTCAAACTCTTTATTTCATAGAGGTTACCCCGAAGTTTTAGATGTTAAACTAAATAAGAATAGTGAAAATAGAACTTTACGGATTTCAATAAGTGGAGATTGGTTGTGATATAGTTTAATCGGCCTTGAATCGGTTGGCGGGAACAGGGTGTTTTCAGCGACGCTATGGCAGCATTTCACACCGGATCGGTCTTTTTTTACGGAGAATGAGCGAGTTGGACCATTGAAATGGTGCCGCGTCGATGAAAAGCCCGCCGGCAAGTGATTCACAGCCTTGATTTTTTCGTTCTTTTGCATCAAGGCAAAAGAACACACAAGCTTGTTTGGGGAAATTTTTTAAATATGGGAATAACTCCTTCTTTATTTTCAGGGGTAAGTTCTTCAAATGAAGGTGGGTTTCCATCACCATTTCCTCCCGGCCACTTTCGGGATTGGCCACAACCAAATTTCACTTTACAGGTAAAAAAACTGATACATAATGAAGCTTAAAATTATTTTTTAAAAAAATTTTTATCCACCTCTTTACATTTTTTGTAGATTTTCTAAGAGCGATAACTCAATCTTCATCCATGGCCAATAAATTCATATACAAAACCGGAATCATTCTTTTATTTGTAATACTGACGAACTTTTTTTCTGCTTGTAATAACTCCCTTCCCGAGACTCATGACGAACATTACGTCGTCATAATCAGTATAGATGGTTTTCCGGCTAATGCACTCTGGAATATTGAGGCACCGATCCCATTCATACGCTCACTTGCCAAAGAGGGTGCCTGGGCGGAAGCGATGATTCCATCCAACCCGACGGTAACCTGGCCCAATCACACATCACTGGTGACCGGAGTACATCCCGAAAAGCATTCTCTTTTGATGAATGCCAAAATTATTCGACCTGAGGAAGGACGCATTCCGGTGGAACGTGACGGACGCTGGGATAAAGTCGAACTTGTTGCCGTACCTACACTTTATGATATTGCCTACGAAGCCGGGCTCAGAACCGCTGAAGTCAACTGGCCCGGAACCCGTAACGCTCCTACCCTTCACGACAGTTTTCCCGACACACCCGACAATGTCACCCACATCACTCCTGAACTTCAAAGCGAATTGATTGAAATGGGGATCCTTAAGGATGATACACCCTCTGCCCTGTGGGCCCACAGCCCTGTCGGACGAGATCTGGTCTGGACCCAAACGGCCCAGCATCTTATCGAAACGCGTCAGCCAAATGTTTTGCTGCTCCACCTCCTGAATGCAGACGGCACCCATCACAGGTTAGGCGTGAATACAAATCCCGGCTTCACAGCACTTGGTCTGGCCGATGCTCATGTAAAAATGGTGGTTGAATCTCTAAAAAATGCTGAAATTTATGAACAAACAACCCTCTTCCTGGTTTCCGACCACGGATTCATTAACACTCCGCAGACGCTGTTTCCAAATGTAGTTTTGCGCAATGAAGGCCTCTTGGAATCCTCAAACGGAGACTTTGTAAGCGGCCGTGCCCAAGTTCAAACGATAGGGGGCTCAGCTATGGTTTATTTAGACGATCCCGCAGATGATGATCTAAGAAACCAGGTTGCAGATATTTTTTTGAATCAGGAAGGAATCGACCGGGTCATACAACCCGATGAGTATGCTGAATATGGCTTACCTCATCCTGACAACAACGAACAAATCGGAGACCTCTTTTTGGTTGCAGAGTACGGTTACGGGCTGAACGGATCAATGAACCCTGATGAGGTTATTCTTGACAGTGCCGAACATGGTCTCACAAAAGGACATCACGGGTTCTTCAACTATTTTGAAGAAATGGAAACCCTTTTTGTTGCATACGGAAGAGGAATTACACCCGGATCAGAGCTCATAAAAATTGACAATCGTTCTGTAGCACCCACAGCAGCTCACATTCTGGGCCTCACGCTTGATACAGCCGATGGCTCCTTGCTGGAAGAAATTTTAGACTAAAAAAACTTTGCACTCAAAATACTTACATATTTAGCCCGGATTTCGTTTCACGGGAATCGCTTCGCTCGGTACTCAGGTAACGATTCCACCACCATTTTCTCCCGACCGCAGTCGGGATTGCCCACAACCAAATTTCTTGGTGAGAAATGCGGGTTAGCGGTTCGAATCAAACAACCTGACAACGACCGCAGTGTCCCGCCCTCACGGGGCACCCACCGGATCTGAGGAAATAATGATGGAATGCCGTTGTATCATTTTTTTGACAAGCAACTACCTCCATAACCAATACCCCAAAAGTTATAGTTAGCCGGAGCGATACTTATCAAAGTCCATTTTTAATGACTTCAAGTAAGACATCTGAAAACCGGTCAAGTTCCTCAATTGAAGTATAATTTCGTCTTCATCCTCAGCCGGTATTGGGATAGAGATTTGCCGGAGTTTGATACAATTTCTGCGTTCAAGCTGCTGAAATGTGGTAATCATTCTTGGAAAATCCTGGTTTGTTGTCAATACTTCGTCACCCGGCTCAAAATCAAAGCCCTGCTGACAAATCTGTAATCCTTCGGTTGAATTACGAACGATCGCAATTTCTTCTGGCAAATCCTCCTAAATTCCCATTTCATGCTAAAACGTAATTTCGTTACCGTCAAACCAGAGCGGGGATCATCATGCAGATTGCCTGCATATCCCCCATTAACCATTAACCATTAACCATTAACCATTAACCATTAACCATTAACCATTAACGACAATAATCAATCCAGAACACTCATCAACTGTAAAATATCCCGCAAAATTTCTCCTTCCGCATCTTCAAAACCCAGTCCCAAAAGCCAGGCTGCAGTTGGTGCAACAGAACGGTTGTCTATAACATCAAGTTCCACTCCCGCGCGTATGCCCCGCCCAGATGCCACAAACAGGGTGTTCATCTGTGTGAAATCCGAAGAAAAACCGTGGTGCCCCGCACTAAATCCGGCATCACGGCTGTCGGCAATTACATCCTCGCCCTGCAATGACGATGACAGTGCATATCCGGGAAAAGAGAAAAGAGCCAATTCACCAGATTGATCACTTTCAGATGGATGGGGAAGTCCATGCTCTTCATATTCATCTGGAGTAAGCACTTTATAGATGCCTTCCAATCCGTTAAACAACTCCTTGACACGCTCCAAAGTTTGCTGATCTTCCGGATCATCCAGATAAATCATTGCAAAACCGCCATTTGCCACAGCCTGTGCTTTTCCGCCAAGAATCTGATCATCCTCTGTTATTTCGAGCAAGCCGTTCTGCGCGAGCAGCAGGTTCGGAAGAATTGTTTTTGGCGTATTGGTGAATCCGTGGTCGGAAACGATAAAAATGGTGGTCTGATCCCGAACTCCAGAATGGTCAAGGGCATCGAGGAGATCACGGATCTGATAGTCTGCAAGTGCCATTGCTGTATAACCCGGTTTGGTATTCACGCCAATTCGGTGATGGGTACTGTCTACATGCAAAAGGTGGAGAAGAAGAATGTTCGGCATCCTGTTTTCGATCAGGTGAATGGCTGTTTTTACCCATATGGCATCACGTCCCGGGCTGCTGTGCTGCCAGAGTGCAAATGTTGTCATATCGTCCAGAATATCAGCTTCGTAAATTTCCCATCGAAGGTCATCCGTCATATTTCCAACATTATCGGGTGCGTCGGGAAAACTGTCGTGCAGAGTACCGGCATTTCGTGTCACCGGCCAGTTTACTTCAGCAGTGGATAATCCGGCATCGTAAGCCAGGTCGTAGAGTGTTTTAGATGGAGTAAGTTCATCTTTATCTTTTCGTGGGTTGACCCGCACGGGAAGCCTTCCATCGGTTCGTTCCAGTTTTCCGTTATAAAGCACATGATGTTTCGATGCATCAACACCTGTTACCAATGTGGTGTGGTTTGGCCAGGTCAGGGTTGGATTTGACGGACGCATTCCTCTCGCCCAGGCTCCAGTGCGGGCAAGTGAACGAATGGTAGGTATCGGAACTTTTTTATCCCATAAAGCATCAGCAGGAAATCCGTCAATGCTGATTATTACCACGAATTGGTCATCATTCAACGCAGGCATTTCCGGCTCAACTGTGTGCAGGCTTTCAAAAATTGTAAACCCCAAAATCAATATCAGAAACTTGTTCATTATATCCCTCCAATACGGAAATTTTTGATTTCCGTTCTATATTAATCAAACCCTGAAACTAAATTAATTACCAACGATTGTCTATAAAAATTTTAATAAATTCGATGAATCCAGAGTCAAATGTTTTATTAAAATTAAACTGATCAGGATTCATTTCCGTTAAATTCCAAAACGACTGAATTCAAACGGTTGTTTAGTAAATCTGCCACTAAACCATAAATTTATGATGAAGTTTACATCCATTCACCTGCTCATATTCATCATTTTAGCCCTTTCAGCTTGTACAGATGAAACGGATGAATATCTTCAGGCAGGATTTCCATTCGAAGAAATTACCATTGATGAGCTTCGGGAAGGGTATGAAAACCATTTATTTACAATCCGTGATGTTACCAAAGCCTATCTCGAACGAATTGAGTATCTCGATCGCAGCGGCCCGCAATTGAATGCTTACATTTATGTCAATGAACAGGCTGTTCAGGATGCAGAGAAACTGGATACAGAACTGCAAAACGGATCAATCAGAGGCCCCTTGCACGGCATCCCTATAGTACTGAAAGATAACATCGACACTGCTGATATGCCTACTACAGCAGGATCTAAGTTCATGGATGGGAGTATTCCACCTCAAGACGCATTTATTGTTGAAAAACTGCGAGAACAAGGAGCCGTTATTCTGGGTAAAGCCAACCTGAGTGAATGGGCGAATTTTCACAGCAGTTTCTCCTCAAGCGGCTGGAGTGGATTGGGCGGACAAACCAAAAACCCTTATAAGCTTTCCAGGAATCCATGTGGTTCAAGTTCGGGTTCCGGGACGGCTGCATCGGCCAATCTTGCGGCTGTAACAATCGGCACCGAAACAAACGGATCGATTGTGTGCCCTTCCAATGCCACCGGTGTGGTAGGGCTGAAACCTACTGTGGGTTTATGGAGCCGAAGCGGTATTATCCCAATCTCCTACACCACCGATTCCGCCGGGCCTATGACCCGTACCGTTCGCGATGCAGCCATTCTGCTGGGGGCTCTCGCCGGTACCGATGATCGCGATGAACTCACAGCCGAGAGCGATGCAAACCGCCATGAAGACTACACGCAATTTCTGAATGAAAATGGACTGGAGGGGAAACGGATCGGATTTTACACCTCGCCTATAGGCAATTATTTTCGCGTGGATTCACTGATGAATGAAACTGTACGCTATTTTGAAAGCCAGGGAGCCGAGATCATAGAAATTGACGAAATTTCATCCGAAGATATCGGGGGAGATTCTTTTCAGGTTTTGCTTTATGAATTTAAAGATGGGTTGAATCGATATTTTGAATCGTTGGGGGAGGATTCTCCCATAGAAAGCATTGAACACCTTGCAGAACTCACACGTAATGATCCTGAGGAGATCGAAAGATTCAACCGCAGCATTATTTTCAGGGCAGCTCATAAAGGCAACCTGGAATCGGAGGAGTATCAAAATGCGCTTGAGCGTATGTTGAGATACAGTCGTGAGGAAGGGATAGACCGGGTGATGGATGAGCACAACCTGGATGCGATCATCTCCCCCACTGGTTCTCCCGCATGGAAAACCGACCCGGTTCTGGGCGATAATTTTAAACTCTCCTCCAGCTCACCATCAGCACGGGCGGGCTATCCTATCATCACTGTTCCGATGGGTGAAATTTATGGGCTGCCGGTCGGCCTCTCCATCTTTGGCCGCGCCTGGAGTGAGCCGGTGCTTTTAGAAATAGCGTACTCTTTCGAGCAAGGGACACAGCACAGAATTGTTCCTGGGTTTCTGGACTGATCCCGCATCGTATTACGGAATGTATAATTGACCGAGACATCCAAATGTCTCCTGTACCCAAATTGTTTATCGTTCCTGTATTTATGCTATCCCACCAAAATAGACTCCTTCTATTCTCCTGAGCCAAAACAGGATTTGTATTGTTCACGAATGTAAATATTAGAATTTTTGATTTAAGTGGGAATATTAATTTTCTTTAATCTTATTACATAAGGGGAAAGAAAGAGAGTCATAGTCTCCTGCTGGTTACTCACACTGAACTTTGTAACAATTAAATCTGAAAAAATGGAACATTCAATCAATAATAATCCAGATCAGCACGGTTTTGTGCTGATGGGCAGCAACAATTTATATCTTGACCACCTGCCCATGTTTTTCATGCAAAATCATATGTATCACCTGGTGTTGGAAGTAACGATTCCCGAAGAAGCCAAAAAGGCTTACCTGGCTGACCAGGAGAAACATCCCGATAGTTTTTATATCCTCGGTAATCTCCAAAACGATATGTTCACACTTCCGTCTGTAGCCATCGGTGAAACCACCTCTTTTCAGGCCGACATTTTCAGAGGATTACCTGAAGACCCGAATAAAGACACCCCGCTTATTCACAACATAACTACGGAAATAAAACAATTGATTCGACTTCGGCATTTTGATTATAACCAGCCTTTCCCCGAAAACCTCACCTATGTTCTGTTCGGAAATGAAAAGGAAGCATTTCTGTCGCACTACCTCACCAAACAGCCCGACTTCATGCATGTAGTTCAACTAAAAAAATCCCCCAAATGGTTGCAAATCCAACAACTTAAGATGGGAATTGATATCAATTTCACCGGTATGCAAGACACTCCTGTCTATTGCAGTTCACCGATCAAAACCGGCTCTTACAAAGTAATGTATCAGGGGCAGAGCGATACATCTTTTGCAGTAGAGGTTTCACGAAGCATCTTTTTCAGTACAGATGTCCCAAACTCAACCGATCCATGCGCCCAATAATCGATAATCAAAAGAACAAACCCATGAACAAGCAAAAAAATTCTCAAACAGAATTTGCAACTCTTTTAAATCAGCAAGCTGACTCTATTTTAAAAAAATTAAAAACCGACCAGCCCGGGACGGATTCTTTGGCCGGTTGGTTCCTGGGGCCAAAAGCAGAGAATGCAGAATTGCTTAAAAAGCTGATTAACCAGGCTCTGGAAATGCATTGTAACGATCGCAAAGAGCTGTATCCCGATGATCCGGATTATGTTACAGAGCACATGAAGAAATCGGAAGAGTACAAACAGACCGTAAAAGTGCTTGAAGAGAAGGCTCATGCTTTATTTGAGCAACTGAAAAGCTCAGTACCTTTTTGGAGTTATCGCTGGCAGGCACACATGAACTGGGATACGACCCTGCCCGGGCTTGTAGGATATCTTGGAACCATGCTATACAACCCCAATAATGTTGCCGCTGAAGCATCGCCCGTAACAACGGTGCTGGAAATGAAAGTGGGAGATGAATTGTGTGAAATGCTGGGATATAATATTGAAGATGATCCGGACAAAACAAGGGCCTGGGGGCACATCACTTGTGACGGTTCCATTGCAAACAATGAAGCGATGTGGGCAGCAAGAAATCTTAAATTTTACCCGGTTAGTTTGGTTCAGGCCATTAAAAACGAACCTGTTCTAGCACCGGCAAAAGATTTTGAAGTGACGATGGCAAATGGTAAAACCAAAAAGCTGATTGAACTAACCAGCTGGGAACAGCTCAATCTTTCTGTAGATGAAATTCTCGCTATTCCCGGCCGCATCACCCGTCAGTTTGCTATTTCTTCAGATGAAATCAATAGCGCCATGAATAATTACAACATCCAAAATATTGGTTTCGATGAAATCAAAACGTTTATGGATACCGACATTCAGCAGCCTGTGATTATGGCCCCATCTAACATGCATTACAGCTGGCCCAAATCAGCAGCCGTACTGGGCCTTGGAGCAAACAACGTGCAGAAAATCTACATTGATCTGGATGCCCGAATGCGCATTGATGAGTTGAAAAAACATATCGACCAGGCGATCGCATCAAAGAAACCAATTATTATGGTAGTCGCAGTAATTGGAAGTACAGAAGAAAGTTCTGTAGACCCGTTAAAAGAAATTCTTGAATTACGTAAGGAATACAATAAAAATCATAACGTAGATTTTGTCGTGCACTGTGATGCCGCATGGGGTGGCTATTTCGCTTCAATCATCAGAGAACCAAAAGAAAGAGATCGCCTGAAAAGTGTGCGTTATACCCCCTCTTTGGTGATGAACAAATATGTAACCGAACAGTATAAATGCCTTCAATATTCTGATTCCATTACCATTGACCCGCACAAAGCCGGTTATATTCAATATCCTGCAGGCGGTTTGTGCTACAGAAATGGTGCGATGAGAAACATGGTAGCCTTTACCGCCCCTGTGGTCTATCACGGTGGGGTTGATCCGACCGTTGGTGTATACGGATTGGAGGGCTCCAAACCGGGTGCTGCACCGGCCGGTGTATTCCTAAGTCACCAGGTCATTCCTTTAGACCAAACCGGCTACGGGAAAATTCTGGGGAAATGTCTTTTCAACAGTAAGCGCCTCTACAGTGCTTTTGTAACAATGGCTGATGAAACCGACCCGTTTGTAATTGTTCCTTTCCAAAGGCTTCCGGCAGAAAAAAACGGAGAATCATCTGATAAAGTGAAAGAACAATACGAATTCATTAAAAACGAAATTGTACCGAAAACGAACGAAGAGATCATGGCAAATCCTGACGCTGTAAAGCTGTTGCCTGAGCTGGGAAGTGATCAGATCATCATTACCTATGCTTTTAACTTTAAAAACCCGGATGGCACACTCAATACAGACACTGAAAAAATGAATGAACTGAACATGAACATTTTTAAGGATCTGAGTCTTTCTCCCAATCACGATGATGTGTCTGAAATTCCAATGATGGTGACACAGTCTCAGTTTACCATTGATAATTATGGAAAGCCATTTGTGGATACCTTCAAATCAAGGCTGGGTGTTGCTGACGACAATGATTCTCCTGTAACTATTCTTATTTCCACAACAATGGACCCATGGGTTTCGGACACTTCTGAAGGAAATTTTATTCCTCAGCTTACACAGGCCCTGAAAAATACGGTTAATAAAAACATTGACAGGCTGGTTTAGTAAATGGAAGGGCATCACACTACTTATTCCAAAAAAATATCCACCCCAAGTAAAATCAAACCGGTAATTGCGATGGCATAGAGGGAGATTCCTGCCAACGATCCCCAAAAGAGGATCTCCCTTCTCATTTGCAGTACTTTGGCTGCTGCAGCCATTATCCAAACCCCTGTCCACGGTGTAATCAGAATAACATACCAAATGCCATACCTGTTTACATTTTCAACCAGCCTGGACGAAACCGGTTTCCGCAGCCATTTTCGGATACTGGAAAAATTGATTAGCCACCTATATCCATATTCAATAAGCAAAACAGGTGCAAAATTTCCCGTTACCGAAAACAGTATAACTGATAACGGATCCAGTCCCATTGCCATTCCTGCAGGTACAGCAACATAAATTTCGAAAAGTGGAAAAAATCCAAGAAACCACACCAGAAAAGACTTGTACAGATAATCGAACATGTATCTACAGAAATTTCATATTTCACGTACAACGGGCAGCTTGCCCGTTACTCAGGAATCAATCAAAACCCAGAACCTTTTTATCAGTCCACTTCTGCTGAAATCAGAACCCGTAGAACGTAATAATTCTACCTTTGTACTCACGAGTGCCGGACAAGCTGTCCGGCGTACAACAGGCAGCTTGCCCGATACCTCTGCATCTTGCAAATATCTATTCGAACTATAGTTTCCAAAACTCTCAAATGAACCTTCGTTCCTTCGATTTTTATCAGATACCAAACCTTCCGGTTCGGCGAACCGGGCTACATATCTCCGTACATCGGGTCGCTGACCCGATAACTCTGAATCTCGCAAACATCCACTCGAACTATAATTCCCAGCATTCTCAGTTGAACCTACGTTCCTTCGGTTTTCAATAGATACCAAACCTTCCGGTTCGGCGAACCGGGCTACATATCTTCTGCTAAAATTATAACCCTTAGAACATAATTATTCACTTCCAAATCCCCAGGTACCGGACTGGCTGTCCGGCGTACTATTGAATGATTTTTTTTACAAAATTGGGTAAGGCAAACGCGCCGCGGTGCACATCCGGATTGTAGTAACTGAGAGCTGAAAGAATATTTTGAGCAGATTCTGCCCTTTGCAAAACTCCATCACCCAGCGGGTCTTCACTGCGGGATGCACACGCCATCGACCACATACCAGCCGGATAAAGAGGGATGTAATTGAGGTACATTTTTGAGATTGGAAACAGATCATCCAGTGCTGAAAATACTTTTTTCATACTTGGATAATAGGACTCTACCCACGGACTTTCGGTTTGAGCGGTGAGTACTCCCTCCGGTGTTAACGCTTTGAGACAGAATTGATAAAAATCTTTTTCAAACAACCCTTCGGCCGGACCTACCGGATCGGAGCCATCAATGATAATCACATCATACGGTTTTTTCATATTTTTCACATAAGCGATACCATCCTCATACAAAACATTCAGCTTTGGATTGTTAAAATCACCCACACCGGGAAAG
This sequence comes from Balneolaceae bacterium, assembly GCA_020832285.1. Lineage (GTDB taxonomy): Bacteria > Bacteroidota > Rhodothermia > Balneolales > Balneolaceae > Rhodohalobacter. The sequence continues at coordinate 3,300 of JAFIFB010000074.1, read as the reverse complement.
TGCAGCTTGGAAGCTTCCACCACAGTTTTGTCGATCTCAACCATATCTACCTGTTGTATAGACGGATGTTTGAGTACTTCCCGTGCCGTTCCCCCGTCACCACCGCCAATAATCAGTACACGTTCCGGTTTGGGGTGGGTGAACATCGCCACATGGCTGATCATCTCGTGATACACAAACTCATCTCTTTCACTCAGCATCACCATACCATCGATGGTCATCAGATTTCCCCAGGTATCGGTTTCGTACACTTCAACAAGCTGATATTCCGACTGTTTCGAAAACAGAAGTTTCTTCAGCCCGATCGTCAGGCCGGTTTGTTCATTATAATACTCGTTATATTGTAGAGGCATTGCTATAAGTTATTTTTTATCAATTATTTATGAAGGATTTAAACTGTAGTAAGTAACATTGAAGTAACAATGCAATAATATTTATTGGAAATTTCAACCACAGTAACAGGTTTTTTTTTGAAAGGTAGTAATTTTTGTTACTCTGAGCTAAGCAATCAGACTAAAAAAACTCCATATCTTTAACGCTAAAAAAAGGCATGTTAAATAGTTCTATATTGAATTATAAGTGCAGCCAGCCGAATATGTTACTTTTTGGTTCTGATTTGTTACCCTTATCCTTTATTAGAATTGTATATAACTGATATTTATAATCATATAATTCAACCTTTACAATATGCAGTATTTTGTAATGTCTAAAAACCGGGTAATTCCAGCCCTGAAACGTCAATAATTAACTTTCCATTTATTGCATTGGCCGGGTTTGCAGGCGTACCCACAGTAAAGGTTCCGGCGTGCAACAAACCACAACCGCCCGTTGGTAGTGTATAGAGAATGTCAAACCGTGAGCTTCCGGGTAACTCATCTATTATCTCAGAGCTAAGCCCTGCAGTCAGTACGCTGCCATTTAAGGCAAGATCTGCAGTATGTAATAGTCGATCCTGTCTGGTATGCAATCGGAACGTATAGGGTGCGTACGGTGCCGCGTTAAACGGTTCTTCACCTTTTGATAGCGTGAATTCAAGTTCAATACTGCAATTTCGATAAGCTGTTATCATAATTTTCAATTAAAAATTAACAAACAAGGGTTCAATATTAAATTTCTTCTCTTCATACGTTACCCCATAGCGTACCGCATCTGCTGCATGATCTGCTGCCCTTGTGTCTAAGTCCTCTGCATTTCGCGGATCTCTGCCTAAATATGGAACCGTTGACCAGAAGTATTCGCAGTTCCGGGATATGTACAGTCCGGGCTTATCGGGTTTACCTGCATCCTGTAACATACGCCGCATCTTTTCCCATCCTGATTTACGGTCTCCCTTTTTTGCTCTTTTGAAATACACACCACAACGTGAAAACTCTGTCGAAATACTTCCGCCTGAATGTCCATGCTTTGAAAAAATCGCATCGTCTGCCACACCTTTGGGTTTAATATCCCATTTGTTACTCATCTCTTTTATGTACTCTGATAGGTGCGGTATTGTGTAGCCTAACCCTTCATTCAATGCCACGGGATCGGCGGTTACAAGTTCATCAATAATGAGTATTGAGTCTTTGGGATAATACACATCATTTATTTCTGCACCCGGAGAGCGTAACATTACATACGTTGCACTTGGTGCGCTGCTGCCATAGTCATGTGCCAGCCAGTGTTCCCATTTCTCATCCGGTTCATTCCAGCGGCCTTTAATAATCGGTATCTTTTCAATTGGCGCAATCGCGTTTCTGCTTTCTTCAATAACACTGGCAAAGAATGCACCACGGGCAACAGCCCAATCACCTTCAAGCCAAGCCCTCAACAATTCGGGATCGCTTGGACAGCTTGCCTGCAATTGCTTCTTATATTCATCCTGATCTATAAATTCATTATCTAAAAATGTGGAAGGTGCATACACACATTTACGGCCTGAATACTTTTCATTATAAGGCCGCCACGGTTCGGATTTGAACACATATCTTTGCGCAATCCAATGATGGCCAACGCCGCCCGGATTGGCTGCCGTTACAATTCGTATTGGCATATCTTTGGCACCCCTTAAATTTGATCGTAAACGGTCTAAAAGTTCCGGTGTGGAGTATTGCCCTGCCTCATCTATTAAAAGTAGCGTGAAGGAACGCCCCTGGTACTTGTCGTAATCCTTTGGGCTTTCAAGTTGCCCCAATTCTATGTAACCACCATTCGGCATCCGCCATACGTGTTCCGTTTGATTATATGATGCAGATTTGCGGTATAGTTGGCCAAAAATTTCGCGTGTTAAACTCTCGAAGTCTGATAACCCCTTGTATGTTTGCCGGACAAACAAAACGCGTGCCTTTTCTTTGTACTGTTCGCAATGCCTTAATGCAAGTATGGCCATTGTAAAGCTTTTTGCTCCACCACGGCCACCGCCTAAAAACAGATCGTATTTTTCAGGGATTGCGCATACCTGTTTTTGAAAATCGGAAAGTTGGATTTCAGTTTTCATTGTTTACCTGTACTAATTTTTGATATTCGTTTTCGTTCATTGCACCGGGCAAGGTTATTTTTACATTCACCTGATTGGCGTTCACCTGTTCGGCACCCTCTTTGTAACCATGCCGGGCTTTGAGCAAGAACATTGCAGCCGTAAGGTTTTTATCCTTTGTGGCAGCTTCATATAACACCCCTACAAGTTCGCTTTCTTCTTCCCGGCGTGCCTCTTCCAATGCTTCCAAAGCCTGTTCATCTTCACTTTTAAGCCTCTTCCATGTTGGAAATGAGATACCCAGTGCTTTAGTTATATCAACTTCCGATACACCACGGGCACCAAGTCGCCGGATTTTTGCGTAATCGGTTTTTTTAAGCTCTATTTTATTACGTCCCATATACTTAATATTTTCATTTGAGAAAAAACGGCAGCGGCCACACTAAACCGCCGCCGCCTCTATCATCTAACCATCATTATTCAGGCAGATTTTTGAATGTTTCCAGCGGATTCTTGCCTTGCTCTCGAAGCTGCCGGAAATATTCAGCCCGGTTTTCAGCTGTTGCAACATCTTTTTCGCTAATTAACAGGCTCCTTATCATTTTTGAAAGCGTTGGCCATCCGTTGTTGATATGTATCACGGCCGTATTTTTCAACAAAATTGTCGCGCTGCTTTGGTGTCCAGTTTCTTACTTCGTGATCTATTGGCATATCGGATTGAGTTTCCGGGGCTTGGTATTCGGCATGGCCATCTTTGAAATGCCTTGCAACCAATGATTTATATGCCTCTAAGCCGTAAGATTCGATAAACTGATTTTTTTCTCCCTGATCCCAAGTCATTACAT
>JAFIFB010000068.1 GCA_020832285.1 Balneolaceae bacterium | reverse complement strand
TTATATCACTACGCTTGCCTCATCTGTGCATCAATATAACCTGAGAACCGGCAAACAGGACGAACTCGCTTTTTTCCAATTCGGAGAACGATCCAACAGCCGGCATTTTATTGAGGCTGCCAAGAAGCATGCTCCGGCGGGTGAAGAAGAGTATCTGAAGCCGTTGGAGGATATCGGAACGTTGCCTCTTTTTTCCGGTCTGTATACCCATGGAGACAGAGTTTACCGGCCTGTACGTCCTGTGCCTGGTGAAGAAGGACTGACGCTTATTACAGACCGGCATTCCGGGGATACGCACTTCTTCACAACACCCGAAACGTTTTACGCAAGTTCCGTTTGCGAAAACAACATCTACGGAATTGACTTCAGGCCGGACGGGGATTATCGGTTAATGACTGTTCAGTTGCGATGGTAAACAGAGATTTGTACAATTAGTATGTTTCATTTGTCGGGTGCATATCGTTAATAGTATAATCGTTCATCGGATTGCGGGAAGAACGGGGATATCATGATACGAGCTGACAGTGTCCCGGGAATTGATTACCTGGTTCGAATGGCCGCGGGATGAACCGATCGAGATTATAAAGAACGGCTACTTGTACACCCGAGAGACGGATGAAGAAACCGGGCTGCAGCAGGTGGTCAGGTACCGGATTGTGATGGAAGAAGTGTAAAATACAACGCCGGAATAAACCGCAGTATCGCGAGAAGGCAGACGTACCTTCCGGCGGGTTACAAAACAGGTTCTTTTAGTGAAAGATGTAAAAAATCAAAACCGCCTCTCCCCTCCTGCCTCACAGAAATGAACTCTCTTTTCATCACATGATTCTGAAAATTTACAAGTACATGGAAAATGCGGCTTCATCTTTTTCGAAAGAAGTACGACACAGTACATTATAAAAAAATACGGTACCGTCCAACCCTGAACTGCCCCCAAAATAATAGGGGAGCAGGTTTGGATTGTTTTTATTATTCTGCAGGCAGTTGTGCTTAACACCATGATTTCACAAAATTACACGGCCTGTGGAAAAGCAGATTTCAGAGTATGTAAAAAGCCTCAGCATTCCGACTGTTGGAAAAAACGAAAAAAACAGCAGCAAAGAAAAATCATTGAAAGATTTGTCTGGTCTCTCGATGGAACAGACAAAAGGGGTAAACAACCTTCCCTTACCACGGCAAGTGTCGGGATAAAACAGGTTGAAATCCTAACCAACCCAAAAAGGTGAAAACCATAGAGTAATAAACTAAATATATTAAATACTGGCCAGGTATTAGGCCGTTCGGAGATGAAGAAAATTATGGCGGGAAGTGGCTGTAATTGTGATGACTATGATGTATACTGTTTCAGGGCAGAGGACTTTTCTGGTGTTACTTCATGTACAGTTTGTGTTAAGATTGATCCGCATGATTGTACAGCAAGTTGTTCAACATGTTGTTTAGCCTGATAATCTAAGCACCTATGCAGACCCTGTATATGCAACCACTATAAAGTTAATTTTATGATATCGTTAAGGCTCCACATAATATTTATTATTACTCTGTTTCTGGTATTTCATTGTTCTTCTAAACAAGAAAAAGAAACAACTTATATTGAAAAACATCTCGTTGATAAAATATCAGTATTCACAAGTGTAGAAAAATCCGATCAAATTGGACATCCGACTCGCATCATGACAACAAGTGGCAGGCTGTATTTCAGTGACCATGGCTTTAAACGCATTACGGGTATAAATCGTGAAGGAGAAAAGCAGATTCATGTAGGCAGAAGTGGTGAAGGGCCCGGAGAATTTGAAAATCCATCAAGTTTTTGGGCTTTCGGCGATTCATACCTGGTGTATGACTATAACAACTTCAAATTTATTACTTATGATCAGTACGGAGATTTAGTCAATGAGAAAATCATCAGGTCGAATCCTGTCAATCCTGATCAATTTCCTCCGAACATTCCCCTTGCAGTGCATGCAATTTCTCCACATGAATTAATCATACCGTCGCGTGAAAGAAATGGTTCACTCTTTACAATAGCAAATATTGAAAACGATGAGCTGATGTTTGTGGGAGAGGCAGTTCTGCCTGATGTGGTTTCTTATTCTTCTGAAGAAATTAACCAAGCTTATACACGGGGAGAAATTCCGGATATTTTAATGAATCTGCTCCTTTTGACGAGCAGCTCTTCAGGAATTTATTCATTTCAGCAAACCACTGGAATATTGGAGAAATATACCCGTTCGGGAGATCTTATTTGGGAAAAAAACCTGAATATTCCCTCACAAGGTGAGTTATTCGATCAGATTGCCGAACACAACCGGAACGTCAATATGGAAAATCAGGGCCATCAACTTTTTCACTATGCCTGGGCATTGGATTCCAATGATCAGGGGGTTGCCATACTGCTGAATATGCCCGAAGGAGAGCCCGTTACGGCCGCCTGGATACCGGCCAGCGGAAACGAATTGCACCTGGTTACCTTTCCTGGTTTGGAGACTGACGGGTTTGGACTATTTGGCATGTTCGCCGTATCAGAAGATAATAGCCGGGTCTATTTTTTAAATAACCAGATGGGAATTATTTATGAAGCTGAATGGCCGGTTTAAAAACGATCAAATAGTTTAACCACCTTTGGATCCTGACATTACCCATGTAATTTTAGTTATAGTTAAAGTTTTTGATTGAGTTTTTCCCGGCCTTGAATCAATTGGCGGGAACAGGGTGGCTGATGGGTGACGGACTGCAGCAGATCGAGCGGTACAAACCAGACTGCGAATTCAATCAGAATAAAAAACAGGTACTCGTGTATAAATTAATTCTTCTGTTATTAATGATTCTTACCTGGGGATGTTCTCTTCAAAAGTCAGATCAAATTCCCGAAAAGTTTCAGGAATTAGAAAACATTACAGTCTATTCGGCGGATGCGAAATCTGCAAAAACTATATCCTTTAAAAAAGATGTCATTTACGGTGATACCGATGAGGTTTTATTTGGAAGAATGGGTGAGGTGGCCGTAGATCATTTAAACCGGATCTATATCACAGACATTCGGAAACTGGTTATTTATGCTTTAGAACCTGACGGCCGGTTAATCGACCTGCTTGGAGGAGACGGACGGGGTCCGGGTGAATTCAGTTCGATTCAACAATTGCAAATTCGCGGAAATCGTTTATATGCGTTTGATTCCTGGCAAAATAACAGAGTAAGTATGTTTAATCTCGAGACGCTGACCATTGAAAAAACCATTTCACTTGCCAGGAATAGAGGGGAGTATGACGAGCTCAACGGTTTTCACCCGTCGGCTGCTGAATTATACGTCGGAAATGACGATACCTTTTACGCCACATTTATATCGAGTGGTAATCCAAATATATCCAATTGGGAACATATTGAAGTTCAGGGTTTATTCTTTCTGTTGGATCTTACAGGGGATATATCCGGGAAGGTGATGGATTTTACACATTCTGTGCGCACGATCATTCCATATCGCGGTGTGCCAGCGCTGGAGTTCCCACTCATTCCTTTTTATGGTAAGGCATTGACCGTTCTTTCAAGTGAGAATCTCATCTATTTTGCGGAACCGGACCAGTTTATGGTGAAAGCCTATAGTCCAAATGGTTCCTATCAGCGTGCTTTTTACTATCCTCTTAGGAAAATACCCTTAACGCGAACATCCGCTATTGAAGTCGGGGTCCATGAGTTAGGTACCACTAATCCTGATTTATTTATCGATAACATAGGCTCCATAGATCTCCCAGAGAACTGGCCGGTCCTGACAGACATGAAAATCGATAATGAGAACCGACTGTGGATCTCAACGATCGTGGAGGATTTTGATATCTACGAATGGTGGGTACTTGAAGAGACCGGAGAATTGATTACCCGATTCGATTGGCCGCGGGATGAACCGATCGAGGTTATAAAGAATGGCTACATGTACACTCGTAAGACGGATGAAGGAACTGACCTTCAGCAGATCGTGCGGTACAAAATTGTCATGGAAGAAGCTTCTTGAGCTCCGAGCGCAACGATTCCCGTGAAACGAAACCCGCAATGTTTTCTTTCTGGAAAATCACACAAAAATGAAATTATACGGGTTTTCAAACGAAAAACATTGCGGGTTTTACTCGCCATTAGATTGTTGACATGAAACTACTTTATGGATCTTTTTAAGAAAATCACATTAATTCTTACCATGTTTTTTGGGATAATTTGTTGCACAACAGAGGAAAATAAGAATATTCCAGATCACCTGAAGGATTTGGAAAATTTGATCATCGTGCAGCCAAACAGTGAACCGGCTTACGCTATTGAATTCATCCATTTAGCAGAGATTGAACACAGCAGTGCCACTAATAATTGGTTTGTAGATTGGTCAGATGAGTTTTGGGCATTTAGCGGTGGAGATTCCTGGTTTGCCGGCCTTGAGGTTGATGATTCAGGCAAGATCTACGTCGGCAACCGGACCAAACATACAATCCAGGTTTTTGATTCTGACGGTTTATTCCTGACAGAGACAGGCGGTGAAGGAAGTGGTCCCGGTGAGTTTAATGGCATTTCTGATATAAAGATTCAGAACAATCAGCTATTAGCTTTTGATTTTCTTCAATTTCGTACCACATTTTATTCTCTTGAGCCACTCAATATTTTAGAAGTGAAAAATGCTTATTTGAGCCGCACTCCTGATGTTGATAAATTAAACGGCTGGCATAGCAGTGGATATAAAATTATCGATGATGAGAGGTTTTTAGTGAGATATGTAGATGAATATGCAAATACAAATGCGGGTACTCCCCAATATAATCTTGATAAAATAAGGACCGGCAGATACTACATTGTTAACCAGGAGGGCAAGATTAGTTCTGAAATGCTGTTTGAATTAAAAAGTCAAACACATATTACTGCCGATGTTGAAGGCCGTCATCTGTGGAATTGGGTACCTGTTCCATTTCTGAATCAACCCTTGGTCTCCATTTCTGATGATGGCTACATCATCTCAGCAAACAGCGATGAGTCTCTCATCAAAATGGTTGATTCCAATGGAAAAACTATCAGGGCATTTTATATAACCATGGAGAAGAAAACATTAATCAGGGATGAGATTTTAAACATGTACGATGATGCGGGTGAAGCCACCCTGTATTTATTACAGAATTCGGAATTACCTGAAAAATGGCCTGCGTTAGGGAATATTATCCTGGATGATGAAAACCGGCTATGGGTTTCGACGATTCCTGAAAATGAAGAATTGATATATGAATGGTGGGTATTGCAAAATACCGGTGAACTTCTTGCCACATTCAGGTGGCCGGAAAACCTATCGATAGAAAAAATAAAAAATGGTTATCTCTATGCCCGTGATACTGAAGAACCAACCGGACAACAAACCATTGTAAAGTATCGAATTGAGTTTAATTAACAGTGCCGACCTGGAATGTTCAAGAAAATAAATCCATGTTTTAAACTATTGTCGTGTCAATCTTAAAGTGACTGGTTAGACCTGACAGCATTCCCGGTGCTTTTCCGGGTTTCTGTCAGCGTTGGTAACTTTGGGTAAAGATTTACGCACAAAATCTAACACTGTCAGATCCAGTAGGTGCCCCGAGGGGCCGGGACGCCGCGGTCGCTGACAGGTTTTGACCGATATTTGATATTTGACTTAACACTATAGGATGCCACGGACTTCGGCCCGATCCTCCGCCGCATAAAGATCTGGAGGTCAGGCCTGCTTGAGAATGGTTTCGAAACACTTTGGCAGTCCCCTATTCGATGGGTACCCTGTGCAAAAAAACAGCATCACCTGGGAGTAGGGACTGTTTCTGTGTAATTACTCCAATTTATTTGATGAATAGGAGCAATTTATTTACTATAATTGTAATTATAGTTGTATATCTATTTACCCGGGAAAAGTTTTCAGATTGTTTCGAAAAAGGTTCAGAAGGATTGGTATGAATTGGCACCCCTGAACTTAGTACCTGGTATTTACAAAGTGATCCTTATTAAAATTGAAAATCATGTCAAAATCCAATACCATTTTTTTGCTCCTATGGGTTCTATTGCTACTTAATACAGCTTGCAGCAATGAACAAGAGACGCAAAAATCAATAATTTTGGAGCCTGTCAAAACTCTGTCGGAATTCAATGATTCTACGTTCTTTGGAGATGTGGGTGTTATGAAATATAAAGATAACCGATTATATCTCGCTGACAATTCACCTCAGGTTTTACAGGTTGATTCAGATCTGAATTTGATTGAGCTTATAAATAAAACCGGGCAGGGCCCTGGTGAATTTACCGGAGTAACGGATATTAGTGTTGTCAATGACAGCTTGTATTTTTATGACAGACAGCAAGCAAAAATCCTGGTATATGATATAGACAACATTTTTATCCGGGAAGTTGGCCTTCCTGAGGCTGGTGGTTTTAATATGGCTGTAGATCACCACGGACGAATCTTTTTGTCAACACCGAGTCGTACAAATCCTATTACCATGTATAGCGCAAACGGTGAAAAAATCCAGGGGTTTGGAAATAATACAGTAGGGAGTGATAGTTTTCAATATCGAAGGAATTCCCGGTTTTTGTTTATACATAATGATCAATTGATTGCTATTGCAATGTCAGAACCGGAGCTGGAAATCTACAGTTTGGAAGGCGAATTCATTAGCAAAGCAGAGATCGCCCCTACCGAAATAGAGGAATTAATTGAAAGGGCAAAGCGGGAAAACGAGGGAGCCGGCGAACAACCTGTTAGCTTTTTAAGCCTTATCTATCATACTGCTACAATATACAATGATAGTATATACCTGATAGAAGCCAAAAGGCCTAATGAGAATACAAATACGTACGATTCAAACTTTACATATCTATTCAAATATATGTTAGATCCCAATGGAGATATAAATCTTGAGCGAACGTTTAAATTATTTCATTCTGATCATGAGGAGCTTTTCTATGGTTTTCGGCTGACTGCTAAAGGAGATCATAAACTTATGGTTTATGATTTAATGGGAAAAAGTTTACATGTATTTCAGGATGAGCACCTTTAGCCTGAATTATTCACCAAGAAATTATTTTTTTGAATAATACAGGTTAGTGAATAATCTCAGGATAGGTAAACTTCTTAACAATGACTGTACATAAAATTTCCTTAAATTGGCGTACTGTGAAGTTCCTGCGCATGGCATATTTATTATTAACTGTGCAAATGTTTGGGTTTACAAGCTGCACTTTTCAGGATGAAGAGAGTATACCCGAGAACTTGGAAGACCTTCATAATTTAATTGTTATACAAAAAAACAGTTCACCTCAGTCATCCATCAAATTCATTCGTGATTTAGTTATAGATGACAAGAATGCTACAGCTAATTGGTACACTGATACCAGTAGCGGATTTGCATTTGCAGGGGCCGATTGGTTCGCGGGGCTTGAGATTGATGATACCGGTAAAATATTCGTCGGAAATCGCTTCGAAAAAGTAATCCACGTTTTTGATTCTACGGGTAAATATCTACAAAAATTAGGTGGTGAGGGCCGTGGGCCGGGTGAATTTAATGGTATTCTTGATATTAAAATACAGTCCGGTCAACTCTTAGCATTCGATTCTTTTCAATTTCGTACTACTTTTTTTTCTCTTGATTCCCTCGATTTAACCGAAGTCCGGAATGTATATACTAATCGTACGCCTGATCGTGAAGAGTTAAGGGGACGGCCTTCTCACCCTGTTTCCCTGATTTCAGATGATTTATTAATAGTAGGTTATTTGAATGAGATGAGAAATGCCAATTATGGGACGGAAAAGTATAATTTAGATCAAGAGAGATCTGTCAGATACTACATTGTGGATCGAGAGGGGAAAATCAGATCCGAAATGATAGAAGAATTGAAAGATCTGGAAAATATAACAGCCGTTGTTGATGGCAACCACCTATTCAACATTGATGCTCTTCCGTTTTTGCAACAGCCAATGATAACCATTTCTAATGATGGCTATATTTATACAGCAAACAGTGAAGATCCATTAATAAAAAAACATAATGTCAATGGGGATTATATCAAGGCTTTTTATATCCCAATGGAAAAAAAGACAATTGACCGAGATGAGATTACAAACCTGTTTGCGGAAGATGATGAAGTAAATTCAAATTTATTACTACATGCAGAGCTCCCCGAAAAATGGCCTGCATTAAGTGATATGGTAACTGATGATGAGAACAGGCTTTGGGCAGCTACTAATCCTAAAAGTGAAAAATTGATACATGAATGGTGGGTATTGCAAGATACCGGAGAACTCATTGCAACATTCAGGTGGCCGGGAAACCGGTCTATCGAAAAAATAAAAGGCGGGTATGTATATACACGTGAAACTGACAAGGCTAGTGGTTTGCAACAAATCGTGCGGTACCGGATTGAGATGGAGAAGAATAGTAAAGAGGCACAATGAGAAATAGTTGCTTAATAACAGGATTCGGGATGTTCCTATACTTCTTATTTGGTTGCAATGATTCTGTACATGCCCAAATAAATGTTGTAATTGATTATCAAAATGTTAATGAAATAGAAATAGAGAAACTGAAGGAGATTGCAGAGAGTGAAGATTATCTGCCGGGCCGCCTGAAAGATCTTTTTGTTGCATCTGACGGAACCATGCTGGTTTCTGATATTTCAAGTACAACGATTGAACAGTTTAATGCAGAAGGAGAGCATATGGGAACCATCGCAAGTGAGGGGAACGGGCCCGGGGAACTGCCTTTCTTTTTTTCCCTCTCTGATGGAGGAAATGATACACTCATTGTTCAGGATAACACTTCAACGCAACTTGATTTTTTTGGTCGCGAATCAAATGGAATTTATAGTTATGTTCGATCAAGTATTACAGAACCGGGGAGTAATTATCAGCCGATAAGTATAGCTGGTGCTCATGGAGAGTCAACATATTATGCAATCCGTAATCTGACAGAAGTGGCTCTTGGTCTTCCAAATTACAGAATGGATGAGCTTATTATTATAGATGGTTTGCAAGAAGTTCAGTATGAGTCAAGTCATACATTGAAAACTGCTAATACTTTATTAGCTGATCCCCGTGATTATTCCACACATGTAACTTTTGGTGGTTTAACCCCGGTTGGAATGCCCCCTTATAGCTATGAAGACAGATTTAGCGTACTGGAAAATGGCCGATATTTAATAGCCCGTCCCGATAGCTCAGCAATCTATTTCTATAACCACACTCATGAATGTACGGGCCAAATCTCTCTGAATGTAAAACCTCATACGGTGGTAGAAAAGCACGATTTAGATTACAAATTGCGGGGTCAATCCAGGCAGGCTCGCAGAATGCTGGAACAACAGGTTGCCTCTTTAAAGCCACCCTTTCTGAACGTTTGGGTGAACAACCATCATATTCTGTTGCATACCGATAGCAATAGCCAGGGAAAGGAGATGGTTGTACTAACCATGGAAGGAGAAGCTGTCGGCCGATTTTATCTTTCAGAGTTTGACGATATTCGCTATTTCATTGATAATCGGATTTATACCCTTTACCACGATCCATATGGTCACACAATCCGGATTTACCAGATTGAATTGGAATAAACAGCTTTTTGACAATAAAAATGATTATGGCGGGTACGGGATAGGAAATTAATTGTACATGCAATATATATCATCATTTTCCTCCGTCTGCTGTTCATACAATCCTGGCTGGTTGTAGAGTGTATTCATGTGGGCCTGTTATTGGGTGTACACGATGTGACGATATAGATTTGGAATGTCAATTTTTCATGTAATCAAAAAATGAGAAATCTCCTTACTATACTAATCATCATCACTTTTTTGCACAGTTGCAAAAAAGATATTGAACAGGCAGAGGATATCGCTCTGTTAGAGACGGTACAAGTGAAAAGCATTGGTGACTATCCTACTCTCAGTCAATATACACTGCACTGTGCAGAATCCGGATTGATCGCTGTGGATTTTATTTCGGACCGAATACATGTCTTCGATTATGAAACTCTGGAGATGAAACACATTTTCGGCCAATCAGGGGCCGGGCCGGGTGAACTTCAGCAACCTGTTCACGCAGCTTCTGATAAAAAACGATTGTTTGTACTTGACTCAGGCAACCAAAGAATGAATGTATATGAAAAGGAGGAATGGCTATTTGAAACGGCTATCCCTCTCGAACACGTGTTTGGAACCCGGTTCGAAATAACAGATGATGGGTTTATCCTTGCCGCATCTTATCATGGTGACAAGCCACTGTTAAAATTGAAAACAGATGGCGGTTCTTCCGCTGAGTTATTTGGAGACTGGATAGTACCTGAACGACGGACACGAAACGAATTTCATTTATTGCCATACCAAAACAAGATCATTGCAGTATCAAAGACGGAGCCTGTGGTTCAGCTTTTTGATGACAACGGCATGTTTCTTTTTGAATCTATTCTCGACAATGAACCTCTTTATGCAGAAAGTTTGGATTTCATCAACAGCTTCTATCAAAATCCGGCGAATGAATTTTCTACAGTTGTTTTGTTCAATGATGCTGCCATATGGGGAAATTATCTTTTAATCCATTTTATGACCCGCCCCGGAGGTGGTTTTCAATCCAATAACTTTATGGTTTACAGGATTGTAAATAATGGATTAGAAAAAGCTGCAGCCTTTAATACTGAGATTCCGAAAGGAAGGGGATTGGGGGCAGTATTATCGTTTTGCGTTCATAATAACAAGCTATATAGTAATGGGCCATTACAGGATATTTATGTTTACAATTTGGAAGAACTGAACCTGGAAATGCAGAAATAAACAGTGCCTATGAGATTGTTAGCAACAATGGAATGCATATCCCGGCAGCATTGCCACATGAATAGTTCATTCATTTGACAAGTTCTGATGGCAGAACCCAATTAATTTTCTGTTATTTATAAAAGTGTGGAAATCCCCCTTTTTTTCAAGCATGATAACTAAATTACCTTGTGTACAAATGCTGAACATTTTTGCGACATATAGTTATGAAAAAAAGTATTTGATTGTAACAATTCTGCTTATCACAATTTTTGGATGCAACAAAGAAAAAGACAATACTTTGCTGTTTGATTATAGTGATGTAAAAAAAATTGACGCAGAAGTTATTATTGAGATTGCTGAAAGTGAAAACTTTATACCCGGACACCTGCGTGATTTGATATTAATTCCAGGCGGAACCTTGCTGGTTTCAGATTGGGGAAACAATACTATTGAACAGTTTTCTGAACAGGGTAAACATATGGGGACTGTCGCAAAAGGTGGCAGAGGGCCCGGGGAAATAACATCATTTGTACAACTTTTTAAAGGTCCGGGTGACTCACTGATGGTAAGGCATCGGGGGATGTTTAGTCAGGTGGATTTTTTTGCCCGGAATAAAAATGATGATATCTACAGATATGAAAAGACAAAAATGTTCGAAGGACCCGGTGAACGTTATATTCATATGATCGGCCAGATTTCTGACAATAAATTTCTTGCCACGGCCCGGCATAATACACCCTCTTTACAATTACAAACAGAAGGTGTTGAGAACTACGATTTCGTACCAGTTGCAGCCGTTGACCCTGGTGAAAATATTTTTCGTGATTCATTATACATTTTAAAAGTTCCCAATCCGGAAACAGATTTCGAGGAGCGATTTATGAATGTGATTGGAATGCCTCCCTATCAGCATCAGGATCGACTTAGAATTATGCCTGATGGGCAATTCCTGATTGGACGTCCTGACAGCTCTATGTTGTATATTTATAATTATAATAATCATTATAGACCTGAACGTAAGGTGCCTGTTCAGGCAAAAAGGCGCCCTGTGGAAAAAGAAGATCTGGATTACAAATTCAGGGACAGGAATAGAGATGCCCGGAGCAGATTGGAAGCGCGAGTCCCCAAATATAAACCTCCGATTTTGGATTTTTGGGTCTCTGAGAGTCAAATCCTGTTGCATACCGACACAAATGAAAGTGGAAAGGAGATGTTGATACTAAGTATGGAAGGTGACCCTTCGGGGCGGTTTAGCCTTTCAGAATTTGATGATATTCGCTATTTCAAAGGCAATAGAATTTATACTTTGCACATAGATCCAGATTCAGGGCATAGTATTCGAATATATCAAGTGGAACTGCTGTAAGTCATAAATAATTATAAATATGAAGCATATTCCGGAAGTATTTAATTTGAAGAATTGAAAAAATTTACGGATATGTTTCCATACAGAATTTTCCCTACCCTGGCAGATGGGCCTCGTGGAGTCAATTCCACATCCTTCATTCCTGCAATGAAGATACTAACTCAAGTTCCGAAAAATGGCGAAGTAATTGGTTGTTGGTTTTAAAAAATGTTATGGCGTCCCGCTTGTGCCACCTTTATTTTTCTCGCTGCTCACTGCACAATCACAATGCCCGAACCATATCAACAATCCCAGGTCCTTTGCGTCTCGTTTGCGCTCTTCGCGTCCTTTGCGGTTACCTCCTGCCCGAAATGTTGTCCTGCATCTGATTTTATTTCGAGAACCACTTCCGGCAAACATCTCAAATGTGCCAACCCTCACAAAGATATGATTGCCAAACCTCCGATTTAAACCGATGTTATTCACAAATCGAGCCGGAGGTTTTTGGTTTTGGGCTTCCTCTTATCCCCCGGGCTCCGCAAAAGCGCTCCACCCGGGTCTATTGATATGCCGCCCGCTTTGGGGCTAATTCAGGGGTAAGCACCAAACCATATACATTGGGTTGGATCTTTCCACAAAATCGAATATTCAGTTCAATCGGAAATCTTTAAATCGTTATATGGGATTTCAAAACAAAATAAATGGGAGGTCATTGACCCAAGCGACCTGCCCCTACTAAGGGATCGCTATGCGGCAAGAGTCGCGGGGCGCTGCCCAAAATCGCCTTAAAGTCAACCATACCTCTAACCCACAACTCTGGCAGGAACTCCGCTCCGTGCTCTGCCAGGTTGTTTATTTCAACGTGCTAAACACGAACACCGCTGCGCAGTGACCATGGACTACGGATATGTCGCACCTCTGGTGCTATCATTATCTGAGTCATTTAAAACATTGCTTTTTAGTAACCATAGAAACCGAAAATAACAACTGAAGGTGGGTTGGAATGGAAGGCAAAACAGGAAGCTTATCCAGTAAGCTAAATAATGGATGTAGCAACTATAAAGCGTTGTTTAAAGAAATTTAGGTCGATTTTTAAGATTTTTCGGAAGTTGAGCTAAGACTGCCTTTTCCCCCATAGCTCATTGGGATTCGAAGATCTCAATATCAGATCATAATATGCCATAAATCAATAATTTACACTTCATTTAACCCAGATTGAGGAAATCCTAAATACGTTTATGCAGGCCAGGTGTTAGGACGTTCGAAATTGGAGAAGTTTATGGGGTAGATTGGGGTGATTGTGGATCGAGTTGTGGGATTGGTTTCAATGTAAAAACCATCAATTGATACCGGGCCAGTCTGTCCCAGGCCGCCCCACAGGGATGGCTATGCCACTGGCCTGGCTGTTTCTGGGATGACATCAGACTTGGGGCGAGTGCCCCAAGCTGTGTTCTCAGGAGGCTTTTGGCATAGCCATCCCTTGCGGGGCAGCCTCGGTGAATTGTCATTTTTAGACCCTTTAAACTTGAAAAAAACAAGCTCTAATAAGTTTTCATGACTTTCGAAGCATCAATACAGTGGGTAACGTAGTTGTGCCTGCTCTTCGAAGTTTTCCTGACCCACGAAGTTTCAACGTAGTGGGTAACGTAGTAGGGCGGCCAACACTATTTCAGAAGTGACAGGCTCTATAATCCCCTCATCGAGAGGGGAAAGGCGTAAATGAAACGGCGAAGCCGGGTGAGTTTAGCGAGGGGTGTGTTCCATGGCTTTGATTGTGAACCGTAGCCGTTTCAGGTTCCTTACCCACTCAAACACACCCTCCGAAGGATCGGAGTGCCGCAAAAGCCGTCACCTGTATTTTTCGAAAGGCTCGCCCCGATAATCGGGACCAGAAAAGCGCTGGCTTCGCGAACTTACTCAAATCTGTCCCCTTCTCAAGTTGAGAGGTTTTCGAAATCCCGACACCTCGGGGAGGGGATTTAGAAGTCCTTAACATGTTTCACATCTTTAATATTTCACTGGTAGTCTGAAGTTTCGTAAGCGAAGCGATTCCCGAGAAACGAAATCTGGGTTGATTCTCTATCCCATGTCTTATTATATATTTATATTCCTGGCAAATATATTATTTTACTTATACTTAAATACCAAAAAGATGAGATCAATAAACAGTTAAATTATTACCTGGTTCTATGAACAATGCATTCTTAAAAACTTGCGGCCTGCTGTTTGTATTCATTGTATTTCTTTTCTCATGCACTAATCAGGGTGAGGGAAACTCTGACATGATTCAACAAGAAGTTGAGGCCGGGAATGTTATTGAACACCCAATCGAAGAAAAAATCCCTTATTACGACAATGATCACCATCTCATAAAGGCCAATGAGCCGGATTTGGCGGATATTACCTTGCCGGAAGATTTGGAGCAACTTCATCTGTATTTAAACGATCCATCTGCATATCAACAAACTTCGCTGGAACTATTTACAAGTGGTTCGTCAAATACAGATATCGCTTTTTTGGACCATTCTGTTTTCGTAGTTCTGGATACAAGGGCTGATAATTTTTTTCTTTATGACGTAAACAGCGGTCAATCAACTATATTGGCTCCCACCGGCCGGGGACCCGGAGATATTGCCTACACGGAAGAAATGAGGGTATATGATAACAATGTTTACATTGCGATGGAGGATATGAGAATTTCATCGTTTACATGCCATCAAAACGACTGTGTGTACAAAGAGACCATCCCCCTGGATTACAGTGCATTATCTGTTGCAAAAGTGGATTCCGGCCTCTACGCCGTTCTTGCACTGTTTTTAAATCAGCCGGATTCTGAGCCCGAAATCGACGGAAAATCTGTCCGGTTGGTAAACAGCCAGGGAAAGGTGCAAGAAATATTCGGTGATTCATATAAAACAGATCAGTGGATCCTTCTGTTTTCAATCAATGACGGAATGATCCGCCATCATAAAGAGCTAAATACGTATGTACTTACCTACAGCTGGCTTCCTTATCTCTACATCTTTGATGAAAATCTGGCACTCGCCCAAAGCTTCCGGTTTGAAAACTTTACCCAGGGTACCGTCCATTACATGCCTGCAGTTAGCGGTTCCAGTCCCCTATCCCCGAACCGGACTACCATTGACCGCATAGATTTTATGGGTGATCGGTATGCATTGATCGTTACAACAACCCGGCATCAGCATGACGACACCAATGATCCGGAAATGTCTTTTTCCTACAGGAATGATTATTATGCATTGGATCTGCATGCAAATGAAAGTTATCACCTTGGAGCCCGTGAAAGTGAGAAAAAATCTACGATATATCCGAATTCCGGGACATTTATCATGAACAAAGACGGTGAGTTGTTTCAAATTGAAAGGGCAAATTAAACAGATCATATTTTTAGTATGTCAGGCAAAAGCTGCAACGTTTCTTTTTCAGGATTCTGATTTGTGAAATGATTTCTTTTCCTTAAAAAGAACCTTCCGGGTCAGCGAACCGGGCTACAGTCTCATTACTTCCTTTCTCCCGAATTCCCACTAACAAAAAGATCAGTGTTAAACGTGTGCCCAGACCCCAAATCACCACAATAGTCAAATCTGTCCAGAATTCGTTGGAGCCAAACAGGATGAGAGACAGCAGAATGCCTTACATAATGGATAACAGACTACTGTCGTGTCAACTGTAAAAGTGTGAGAGAGTCATCAGACGAGTCGTTCCGGGATCATCCCAATTATCTTCATTGGTTTATTTTTTGAAAAACTCGTCAGATGACTTACCCGACGTTTTATCTTTGACATGACACTACAATAATTTACAGGAATCAGATACGTTGTGTATATTATATTTAGAAGTTTATCCTACAATTTTACAATCCTGCAACTGAAAGGTGATTTGAATGAGTGTAATGAGTATTCGTGTAGATGATGAAAAGAAAAAAAAATTGAAAGCGATCGCATCGTTACAGGGCAAAACGATGAGCAGTATTATTGAGGATCTGATTGACCAATACATTGAAGATGTGAAGTCCGGTAAAGAACTGGATGATGACCTCAAAGCTCTCATGACTGTATCTGAACCCTCTTTTGAAGAGTGGGATAATGATGAAGATGAGATCTGCAATGAGCTTTAATACCTGGGATATCATTTTAGTGCCTTTCCCTTTCACAAATTTATAATCGGTCAAAAAGCGTCCCGCTTTAATTGTATCTCCGCTTTGCCCACATCCAAATTACTTTGTGAGAAATGTGGGTTAGATGATCAGACGAGCCTGAATTCCCCGGAGGAAGCTGGTGATGATTTCAAAATGAATACCTTTCTATCCTGCATTATTGTATAACCTCCGATTCAAAAAGAAGTAAAGACATATCCTCTGAAAATACGTCAATAGCAAATAGTTGATGATTTATGCTATCAATCTCTATGAAGGGCAAAAACTTATCCTCAAGTATTATCTTTCGGACAGGTTCTCCGCTCCAGTCAAATACATGTATTTCAGTTGAATATGAGAAATCTTTCGAATGATAATTGTTATATATTTCTCCCATCTCTTCTTGCGATGCTTTCAGATATACCCCATAGATATATTTATCCGTAATTTTTAAATCCTTGTAGAAGAGGGTTCGCTGATTTTCAAGTTTGTTTGCAGGGTGATCCTGTACAGGAATTCGGATCACGTTTTGTACTTCGCCCTCAACATCAAATATTATCATTTCCGGAAACCACTTTGTAGCTGCAACGATTCGGCCTCTTTGCTTGTCAATAACAAACTCACCTCTGTATAATTCAGTGGCATCACGTGAAGATAGATTCTCATCAATTTTCGGTATAAATGGAATGTATGAAACACTATCGGTTTTCGTATTAACATAGGCTAAGATACCTTTATCACTTCCACCCATGGAGATTACTGTAGTATCATTTAAGAAAGTAGCCCGTTGAGAAAGCATCAATTCTGGTGGCAGTATATAACTATCTTCAAAACCCTGGATGTTACCACTAAGTATATCTTCCAGGCTTATATTTGTGAGTCTTTTATGAACCCAATCAAGCACAACAAACGGTGACTTACCAAAAGAATCGCGCGTTTGGACTATATTTGATATTATTTGAGAGTATTCACCAGGGCCTTCACCCCTGCTCCCATAACTGCCTAAAAAGGAAAAATCGGTCAAGGAGAATATTTTAAAAATGCCGTCTGATACGTCTCTTTCTACAACGACAAGCATCGAATCCGATAGATGTATTGATCTCGGGTGTATCAAGTGCGTATTGATTTGATCAATCTCATTTGCTTCAAGTGTTACAATTTCCCCAAAATCATTATCACTAATGATGGTCTCACGATATGAAGTTTCATCAGTTTCAATTTTTGAACAATTACTAAATAAGATTATGATAATTATTAAGTTACAAAAATCAGATATTGAACATTTTATATGATTTTGCACAAATATTTTTTGATTTATATTCATAAATATATTCCCAATAAACCTGACATCCCCCTTGATCATTAATTAAAATTGAATTTTCATTAATATTTAATAAGATATCGTTTTCATTTTTTTATCATTATGATCAAAAATTGGAAAAATCCAAAATATAAATGCGATCCTCCGTTTTCTTCATTATTGACGGGCGGAATATTCTTGTTGTATCGGTTATGATATCGGGTGAGACCTGACAGGTTTTATTCGATATTTTATACATAATTACCATGCTTTGTTGAAACCTGTCAGGTCTTTAGCCGACAAATTAGAGCTGACTTAACACTATGCTGCCTACTCAATCAAAAAAGACAGATCAAATTCATATAAGTTCAATGCTCCCTGCCCTCCATTGCTGTAAAGTCTGTTTTCGTGAATACAAATTGTAGTTAAAACCCCATTCGAACCAATATTTGTTTCGAATACAGAAACTTTTTCTAACTGTTCTTCATCAATTTCAAACACCAGATAGGTATTGGTCTTTAATCGTCCACCTGGTCTCATTGATATATTCAGAACAAGATAATCTTCAAATACGGCTGCATCCCTAATCAGCACAACGAAACGATTCTGGTTGTTAAATTCCCGATAAAACTGATGAGCAAAATCCAGCGTTTCGGAAAGTTCTTTTTCATTTCCGAGATTATAGTTTCCAAGAAGATCCCCTGATAAGTTATATAACCTGACAATCGGTTCCGTCCTTGAGACAGCCACTATATTTTCACGATGCTTCAGCAGATCGAATATATTACGGCCAAAGAAATGATGGCCTGTGCTTTCGCCAAAATATTCAACGCCACCCTCGATGTTCATTTTCATAAACGGTTTTTCCGGGTTTTCAAATCGCGAAGATTTGTAGATATAGGGTAATGAAACTACAAATCTCGACATATTTGTGCCCACTGAAAGGGATGTATCAAAGGACCAGTTCTCTCTGCTGAAAAGAGATATATTTTGGTTGCCACTATCATATATATAGAGGTGGTTATCATCAAAAGCAGCCTTATAGGGACCATAAAACTCGCCTGGCCCACGCCCATACCTCCAGAGGGTATGAGTCACTTCTAATGTTTCATAATCAAAAACAGAAACGGTGTGACTTCTGATATCCGTAGCAATTAACTCTGAGTCAGTACAGGTCAATGTGTACTGACTCAGGTCTGAATAATCGATAATATCGATGATGCGATCTGGCTCAATGAAATACATTTCCACTTCATCTGTTGATGAGCACCCTATATAGTATGACTATGGAGAAATAAAAATATATCAATCTCATTTTGATCTTTTTACTGTGTTGATTGATCAGTTAGTTGCTGACACCAATTTACAATACTATCACATTCGGCATTTACTCCTGGCAATGAATAACAATAGCCAGGGACCCGTTTACAACTACAACTTTAATTAATTAGCTGCACCTCCGTTAAACTTTAAACTTCACCTTAACGAAAAGATACCCTTAAATTTTATAGGTAAATTTTATAAAAATATTGAATATATGACTTTAGGGATTTCAATAAATGGAAATTGATTGAGATAAATTTTATTTGGCCTTGAATCAATTGGCGGGAACAGGGTGGCTGATGGGTGACGTATTGAAAAATTTCATCAGCCGTAATTTTATGTTATGAAGGTATATAAACCAATTCGGCCTTGAAATTTTTCCGTCGCCCGGCAGCACCCGCCGCCAAGTGATTCACAGCCTTGATTTTTTGATTCTTTTGTATCAAGCCTGCCCCTCAAAGCCTTAGGCGGCGTGGGGACAAAAGAATAAAGAAACTCGTGAGGAAAATGATTTGAAAAATGGGGCAACTCCTTCACTTTAACATATTGATTAAAATTAATTAACACACTTATATAATAAATTAAATATCAAAAGAATACTTCAGCTCATTTTTGAAACCGGTTCCATTATGTAATCTGATCATCCATTCCGCCGGATGAAATAACGGGGCTGAAGAACTTTGAAGCCACTCTCAGATTACATAGTAGCCCGGCTGGATTGATTCAAAAACCACTTTATTGTCTAATGAAGTAATTAATGAGTCCGGTAAAAGCCAAAATAATTATTTCCAGGATTCCGATTTTATGAATGATTTCGCTTCCTTATAAAGAACCTTCCGGGTCAGCGACCCGGGCTACAGTCTCACTACCTGATACCCGATACTCATTACTTCCTTTCTCCCAGATTCCCATCAATATCAAAATCAACGTCAAACTGGTCCCCAGACCCCAAATCACTACAATGGCCAGATCTGTCCAGAATTCGTTGGTGCCGAACAGGATGAGCGGCATCAGGCCGCCCATAGTTGTGAGGGAGGTGATCATCACCGTGCTCATCTTGTTGCGGTAGACCTGTACCCAGCTCCGAAGCCCGTGGATGCCGAGGATGCGGCAGCGCTGTTTTTCGTGGATCAGAAGGATGGAGTTGTTCACCACCACCCCCACGGCCAGCAATGTCCCGGCAATGGCGCCCTGGTCGAAGTTGATGTCGTGCCAGAGTGCTCCCGCCATCACCCCGATGAGGCTGAGCGGTATGGCAAGGATCACCACCAGCGGGTCGCGCCAGCTCTCCAGCAAAGCGGAAACAATCATCCAGACGCTGAGCACGGTAAGAAAAAATAAGAGCAGGTAGTTATCAAACTGATCACTTTGCCCCCAGGAAAAAAATCCGCCACCGAACTGAATGGACGCCCCAACCGGCACGGGAACTTCATCCAGCACCGATTCAATATAATTAGTGGCAAGGCGGTGCGGCCCCAAAAAATCGACCACAACCGTGCGCTGATACGACTGGTCTTCCCGGATAATCTGCGACATGGTTTGCTCGCGGGTCAAATCGGCCACTTCACTGATGGTAAAGAGCTTATCACCCGATCTGCGGGCCTGGTTCACAAAATCTTCTTCGTATTGGGTCTGGACCTGGTTACTCCCGATCAGGTAGAGCTGCTCGCCATTGAGGTCTACCTGCCCGCGTATATTGGTGGGATTGACATCGAGCTGAATAGCATCAAGCACCGAAATCCGGTCGAGGCCTTTCATGGCCAGGCGGTTTTCGTCCAGGTTCAGTACATACTGGAACAGGTTATCCCTGCGCCAGCCGGTTGAGTGAATATCCACTTCTCTCACCCTGGGGTTTCGTTTCATACGGGCGGCGATATCCTCGGCCAGAAGCAGCAGCTCATCATAGGAGAACCCGCGCAAAGTAATTCGTTGGCCGGACATGCCTCCGCCGAAACCGGAACTGTACCCGTCCCCCAGGCCCGATACGTTAATTGCCGAATTTCCGGTGCGGGCGGCCAGAAACATCGCCTCCGCATAATAGATGTAGGGTTCGGGCCGGTAGAGATACTCATCTTTGATATAAAACTGCAGCCGGGCGCCGTGGTACTCGTAGATATCAGCCTCAAAAAAGTCGAACGCATCGATATAGGGCATTGCTATCGCCTCAAAATTTCGCGCCATCTTGTCGATCTCTTCCATCGGCGTGCCCTGAGGGGTTTGGATATTGATAAAAATCCGCTCTTGCTGAGGCCCGCCCCAGGGGGTCCCGAAATAGGTTTCATTAAAAAACTTGTAGGTAAGCCCTCCAAACCACGGGTCGATGTCGCTGCGGTTGTCGAAATAGGTGCGGGTAAATTCCGGCCATCGGGTATCCTCCCAGTCCGGCTCACTGATGGCAAAAAACGGGATTCCAAAAAGGGCAATCAGCCCCGCATAAAGCACCCACCTGAATCGCCTCCGCCAGTAAAAAAAACGCATCAATACCCTATTCAGCAGGCGGTGCATTTTTTTCTTTAACGAGCGTTCTTCCTTTTTGATGGTAGCAGGGACCAGCCAGATGAGCGAATAGGGAATCCAGCTCAGGGCAATCAGTACGGATGAGACCAGCGTGAGAGTCAGTGCTACGGCAAGCGGCACCAAAAACAGCTGAAGTTCTTCCATGGCAAAAAAGAGCGGAATAAAAATCCCGACTGTTGTGAGGGTGCTTCCAAAAACCGGCACCAGCGTGTAGGGGAGTTCCTTGCGCACATGCTCAATCCGATCATTTCTGGTGAGCGGCAGTTTGGGGTTGAGTTGTTCAAACACCACCACAGCATTGTCGATAATCATTCCGAGAGCAACCGTGAGCCCGGCCAGTGTGAGTACATTCAGCGTATAGTTCATGAAAAAAAGAATGCTGAGGCTCATCAGCAGGGAAAACAGAATGCTGCCGAGGATCACAAATGGCGCCCGGACCCGGCGGATGAAGAGCAGCAGGATGATAAAGACGAACAGCAGGCTGAACGCCGACTGGTACTGCAGATCGCCAAACTGAGCGCGAAGGTCTTCAGTGGAATCGCGTTCGAGCTGGATGGTAATGTCAGGGGGCAGTGCGGCTTCAATGGCCTCCATCTGCTGGCGTACCGTCTCGGCCAGTCCCATGGCATCGGAACCGGGTTCACGCACAAAAATCATCGTGAGGGCCGGTTTCCCGTTAAGGCGTTTCAGGCTTTTAACTGGATAATCCTCAATTTCAATTGAGGCAATATCGCCCAGTTCCACCTGGCGGGAACTGTTGGGAATTGTGATTTTCATGGCGCGGATATCATCGGCCGAATTGAACTGCGGAGGAATCAGCAAGCTCAGGCGGTCACTGCCCTGGTCTGTATATCCGCTGGAACGCCAGTTAAGCCGGTCGCGTATATCCTGCATAATATAGGAAGAATCGAATCCGTAGCGCTCCAATAGCAGTGTATTGAATCGTATAACGAGGGCGGGGTCTTCTGCTCCCTGGATACTCACATCGGCCAGCCCTTCCAGACCGAGCAGCTGCAGGCGGATCTGGTGCATGGCAAACTGGTATAACTCTCTTGAGGGGCGGTCTCCGCTGATGGACCAGGCCATGAATGTCTCCTGCTCCTGAAGCTCCTGCGGAATCGACCGGGTAATGGTTGGCTGGCGTACCTGGGGCGGGAATTCGTCGCGCAGCCCGTAGAGATACTCCTGGAGTTCAAGGATCCGGTATTCCACTGGTGTATCTTTTTCAAAGGTAATGGTAACACTGGAACGCCCCTCATTTGAAACCGACCGGATTCTCTCTACATTCCGCAGCCGTGTGGCAACCGCCTCCACCCTTCGGGTGATCTCCTGCTCCATCACTTCCGGCGATGTACTGGCCCAACCATAATTCACCGTCACCGATGGCAACCGCAAATCAGGAGCCATCTCCATCGCGATATTCATCCACGCAACAATCCCCACAACTGCTATGAGCATGTAACTGAGGGAGATGAAATATTTTCTTCGGAAGATTTTTTGCATTTTTTGAGTGAAAAGTGAAAAGGCAAAAGTGAAAAGTTACTTCATGGCAGAAAGCATCGCGAAAATTTCATTTGTCAATTGTTCAAGTTTAGTGATATCATCATTCCTGAGAAATCCTAATTCCAGGCTTATAACGATTTGGGTATCGATTTCCACCAAAGATGAACGCGCTATTTCGTAGAAACGGCTCCTCTCATCTTTTGATTTTCGCGAAGAGCCTTCTGCAATATTTGACGGAACCGAAACAGATGCCCGCCGAAGCTGGCTTGTCAATCCATACATCTCTTCTTTTGGAAAGCGAATCGTCAGTGTGTAAATAGCCTTCACCAGTTCAATACTCTTAACCCAAACTTTTAACTTTTTATGATTTAATTGAAGCATACATACCTCTTTTTTAATTAACGGTTTTAAGTATGAACCATATCCACCCAATTCCTTACAAAAAATTCCTTTCCCTTCTCCCTTCTCCCTTCTCCCTTCTCCCTTCTCCCTTCTCCCTTCTCCCTTTTCCCTTTTCCCTTTTCACTTTTCCCTTTTGACTTTTACCTTTTCACTTTTCCCTTTTAACTTATCCCTTTTCACTTTTAACATTT
>JAFIFB010000067.1 GCA_020832285.1 Balneolaceae bacterium | reverse complement strand
CTATCGACTGAGCGAACTTACACCATTACAAAAGAAGGCTTATGAACTGTTAAATATTCGTACCCAGTAACTGGAAATTACTTTTTAAAACAACAACTTGTTTTATATGTACTTTCCTTGTTTTATTACTTAGAACTTCCGATTAATAAATTATATTTTTTTACCATTGGGGGCAAGAAAACCAAAAAAATACGTTGTGATAAGAGTAATTTGTTGATAAGAAGAAGCTGTTTTTCTCACTTTTATTATTATTTACAAAGAAAAACTCTTAGGGCTAACCTTTATTAAAAAATTTTAATATATTATTAATTCTTTCGGGAACAAAAGAAATGAAGTGCTGTATATGAATATTGTAATATCTACCCCGATATTACATGTTGTACCCCGAAAAAAGCCAACGTAGTTAGGAAAGCCCGGTTGATAGCCGGGTTTTTCAGTTTTTAGAAGAGATTCCGCAGCCAATCTAACTAAATTTCTTTTTATAATTGATTAGAATTTCATAACACAATTAAATAACTTTTCGATTTATTTGTAGTACTTTTAAATTGAAATTGCTGTTCAGCTTTTATCCAATCTCATTTATAAAAATATTATACAAATTCTACACCAAGGCAGGATTTGATTAATTTAGTTTGCATCTGGTGCTTTTCAAGTGCGATAGGGAGTGAAGATTGTGTTGAGTGAATGAGGTGGGTGACTGAGCGGAATGCGGTGCTTTCCGCATGGAGTCGAGCTCATCTTTTCCCCTCGCAGCGAAGCGGAGTGAAATCTCCCTGGTACAGGAAGGAGCGTGTTGAGGCGTTGTTTTGGTTAGTCCCCAGCACAAGGAGATCTCTCCACGCGTTCGCTCCGCTCACTTGGACGAGATGAAAATACCCGAGACTGAAAGCCTCCTTAGATCATAACTTGGGGCACACAACCCAAGTCTAATGTCATCCCAAATGCTGTCAGGCCAGCGGTCTGGGACAGATTGGCCCGGTTTCGATTGATGGTTTTTAAACTGGAATCAAAGTTATTTCCAAATCAAGTCGGCGTTGCCTGTAACCGAATTTCGTACAGATGGAGAAAATAGGAATTTGATGAAAAGTGCAGGTTGGATGATTGTAAATTAGAAAAATTTCAGTGATTTACGTTCTTTTCTGCATGACGGGCGTTATGTATAAACAGCGGGTAGTTAGCCCTGCGAACAGCACTTCCTTCAAAAATTGAGTTAAATTGTTCTTCTGAGATTTCACTCCATTTATTAAAGTCAGGGTCAATGACTTTTTCTCTTGGCCGGAGGTCATCGATGTGACCGTATTGGGCTTTACGGTTCCAGGGACAAACATCCTGGCAAATATCGCAGCCGAAAATCCACTCACCGATTTGAGATTGAAACTCTTCGGGCATTTTATCTTTCAGCTCGATTGTCAGATAGGAAATACATCGGTTACTGTCAACACGGTAAGGTTCATGGATGGCATCGGTTGGACATGCATCGATGCAGCGCGTGCAGGTACCGCAGTGATCGGTTTCGGGCCGGTCGTACACAAAAGGCACATCAATTATCATTTCCCCGATTAGAAACCAGGAGCCGTGGGTTTTGTTCAGGAGATTGCTGTTTTTGCCGATCCAGCCATTTCCGGCGCGCTGAGCCCAGGCTTTGTCCATAACCGGTGCTGAATCTACAAAAAAACGACCGTTAATATCACCCAACAGCTCTTTTGTGTAAAGGAAGAGTTTCTTTAGGCGGTTTTTAAATACTTTGTGGTAATCCCTGCCGCGGGCATATTTTGCAATTTTTGTTTTGCCCGGAATACGGTCAAATTCTTCATTTTTTTCAAAACGATAGCTGGCAATTACACTTACCACACTTTTGGCTCCGGGAACAAGCTTTGTCGGGTCAATTCTCTTTTCGAAATGATTTTCCATCCAGCTCATTGAGCCGTGCAGGTTTTGGTTAAGCCATTCTTCCAGTTGATAAGCCTCACGGTCCAGCGGGCCGGCCCTGGCAAATCCACACCGGTCAAAACCAAGCTCAAATGCTTTTTCACGAACTTTTATGGTTGCTGCAAGTGTATCCATAGTTGTAAAGTTAGAGGAAATACTTGCGATTTGTAAATCTTGTTTTCAATCGGGAGATACACAATTTTTTGGACAATCCACATTTTTCTCGCATATAGTGCTATCAGGTTTGAATAGAATTTTAAGATTGCTAACCCGTACCTGCTGCTAATCCCGAAAGCTTGATATTTTGGTACTTTTTGTATCAAACCTGCCCCTCAAAGCCTTGGGCGGTGTGGGGACAAAAGATTTAGGAACCTGGTGAGGAAAATGATTTAAGAATGGGGTAACTCATTGCATAGAAATATGTTGATGAAGCTTCTAATATCGAGGGTAATCTGTCAGATCTCAATCGAAATTATATGCTTTAGAAGCAGGCAACATTCAACCCAACAAAAAAAAATCGCACAGCCGATAGAAATCAACTGTGCGATAATCTGTTCAAATCAAAAGAGGCGGCTAATTAATTGATCTCAAGCAATTCAACTTCAAATATTAATACCGCTCCTGGTGGAATAATGCTGCCCGGAGGCGGATCATTCCCATAGGCGAGATCGGCCGGAATAAAAAACTGGTAACGAGAGCCTACCGTCATGAGCTGAACGCCTTCTGTCCATCCCGGAATAACGCGGTTAAGAGGGAATGTAGCGGGATCACCCCGTTCGTATGAGCTGTCAAACTCTTCGTCATTAAGAAGGGTGCCGCGATAATGGACGGTTACTTCGTCACTGGCTGATGGCCTTACATCTCCATCGCCCTCTTCAAGTACACGGTACTGTAATCCTGAATCTGTTTCGTTTACATCAGAGTTTTGCAGGTTCTCTTCCAGGAAAGCACGCCCCTGCTGTACATGAGTTTCAGCTTCAGAAGCACGCCTCTCCATCTGCTGGGTTTGCAGGTCCTGGAAGAAGGTTTGAATAAGCGTTTGCATGGCCATGTTGTCGATCTCGGCTTCTTCTTCATCAAGGCCTTTTACCAGGCCTGCAATATAATTTTCGAAGTCAATATCGTAGATACCTTCGGCAGCGAGGTTTGAGCCTTGCAAATATCCGAAACTATAGCTGAGCGAATCGGTTTTGGTACTTAAATTAGTCCTTGCCGATTCATAATCGCTGCCGCAACCTGCCAGAAAAAAAGCAAAGGCAAATAATGCGGCAACTGTTAAAATCAATTGTTTCATAAGTTGGGTTTCTTGTTCTGTTAATAACCGTTTAGGTTTTATTGGGTGAGAAAGGTAACCTTTTTTAAATCTTTTAAAAAGAGTTATCAATTACTGAATGTAAATCATGATAGTTGTTTGATTTTAAATGTGGATAGCCTGAGTTGCTGTCTAAGAAAATTTGGTGTAAACAAGTCGATGAATTCCTTCTTTTTGTGTCACAGGTAACCATTGCGGTGTAAATCAATGAGGGTAAAAATGTCTTAAGAAGATATAAAAATTACGCAATTGTCTAATTCTGATGGTTTGCGGATTTAAGTAATTAACTTGTTATATTATTAGTTTATTTTACTAACAGAGTTAACCAGAATTAAGATTTATAGCAACGTTTGAAATTTACTGAATTTAATTTATCTGATACACTACAGGCTGGGTTGAAAGATTTGCGATTTGAAGAGCCTACACCTGTTCAGGAGAAAGCGATACCCCAAATACTTAACGGAAAAGACCTGATTGGTGTAGCTCAGACCGGAACAGGTAAAACCGGTGCTTTTGTGATTCCAATTATGGAAAAAATTCTGCAAAGCAAAAGGGAGGGAGTAAAGGCTTTGATTCTGAGTCCCACAAGGGAGCTTGCCACACAGATAGATGAACAGGTATTTGCCATCGGTTATCATGCAGGAATCTCATCAGCAACGGTAATCGGGGGAAGCGATTTTTCAGTACAGGCCAAAGCATTAAAAGCGGGTGTAGATATCATTGTGGCCACGCCGGGGCGGCTGATTGATCAGAATAAAGTTGTAAGTATTGATTTTTCAAATCTGGAATATCTGGTTCTTGATGAGGCCGATCGAATGCTCGATATGGGATTTTTGCCGGATATGAAGAAAATTATTTCATGGCTGCCCGAAAATCGTCAGACACTTCTCTTTTCAGCAACCATGCCGCCGGAAATTCAGAAGCTGGCTTCATCCATAATGAAAAATCCGGAGTCGATTGAGATTGAACGTTCAATGCCGTCTCAGCAGGTTGAACAGAGGTCCTATTTTCTGAAAAGTGACCAAAAAATTCCTCTTGTGAAAGGAATTTTTGATGAGCTTGAGTGGGATTCATGTATCATATTTACATCCACGAAAAAAGGAACCGACGAACTTCAGCGGCTGCTGAAAAGGGAGGGAATTAAAGCGGCAAGCATTCATGGTGATCGCTCTCAGGATGAAAGAAATAAAGCCCTTGCGGCATTCAAAAACAATCAGGTACCTGTTATTGTAGCTACTGATGTTCTTGCACGCGGCATCGATATTAAAGGCGTTTCCATCATTGTTAATTACGATGTACCTAACAATTCGGATGATTATGTCCACCGTATCGGCCGAACCGGGCGCTACGATAAATCGGGAATTGCCATTACGTTTGTTACACGCAGAGATAAAAGCAAATTTCAGTCCATTGCATCAATAAAAGGAAATAAAATTCAGCAAATCAGTGCTCCCGGAAATTTTAATGATCCATCTCAATTTTCCTGGAAAGATCATTTTAAAGATAGCGGGGGCGGGAAATCAAAAAAGAAAGATCAGAAAAAAGATACCCGCCAAAGCAGTGATAATGAAAGAAAAAAGAGGCCGTCAAGGAAGAAACAGGTTGAAAATCAGCCTCAGCAAACTGACAGCGGCAGGCAAAAGAAGCAGGAACAGACCCGGGAGGATGTGCGCAAGTCCGATAAACGTGAAACCGGGAAAAAAACTGCCAGAATAGATCAGGAACATAAAGATCAGAAAAGTCAAAAGAGTGAGAAAAAAATGGAACAGAAAGAAAAAATTGTGTTACCACCCGTTATAGAACAAGCTATTGAAAGAAACAAACGGGCTCGCAAACCGGCAAAAGGAATTTGGGGAATAATCAAAAGTTTTATACCCAAAATTACTAAATAAAGTCAGATATTCAGTTCATGCAATCAGTTACATCAGTACTGATCTGGAGTGGTGTTATTGTTTTAATTTTGATTTGGCTTCCATTATTGGCAATTGTAAAGCTTTTTGACCGTGATCCGGTTCGATATAAAACCGGCAAACTCTTTCGGAGGCTTGGCTATTTCTTATCCAGAGTAAATCCAAATTGGAATGTCCACATCGAAGGACATGAATATATTGACGACCGCACTCCATATGTTGTGGTAAGCAATCATCTCTCCAATGCAGATATCCCGGTGATTTCGAACCTTCCATGGGAATTGAAGTGGGTGGCGAAGAAAGAACTATTTCAGATTCCGATTGTAGGATGGATGATGCGGCTGGCCGGTGACATTCCGGTTGACCGGGCTGCCTCGGTCAGTAAAGTGGGAACTTTTAAAAAATGCCGGTTCTATCTCGAGAGAAACGTTTCGGTTATGTTTTTTCCCGAAGGGACCCGTTCACGGAGCGGGAAACTGAACCGCTTTGCAACCGGTGCTTTCGACCTTGCCATTCGTGAAAAAATACCGGTGCTGCCCCTGGTACTCGATGGCACGCAGGGGTGTCTGCCAAAAAATTCCTGGAAATTTGAGCCGGATGTGTATGTAAAACTAAAAGTTCTTGATCCGATTGAAACAGCACATCTTGAAAAAGAAGACAGCCGTGAACTGATGGAAACGGTGAGAAATTCCATTGCTCAGCAACTCGCAGAGTGGCGAGGTGAATCTCTTGATGAAGTGGATGCTATGCGCCGCTCTCGTCCACAGGATGATGCTGTTTGAACTCTTCATCTTTTTTCTTTTCCGGCCTTACCAGCTTCCAGCTAAAAAAGATAGCCAGCAGTGACAAAATGAACCCTGTAATAGGATAAGCAATGGTTTCTGTTTCGTAAAGCAGGTGAATTTGAGCATAGCGAAGCAAAATAATCAGAACAGTGAAAACTGAAAGGGATAATACCTGTTTCGATTTTCCATACGAGAAAGAGAATAAGCCTCCAAGAAATGTGCTGATACCAGCCATCAGTGTCAATAAAATCGCCCAAATGGCTCCGGGATAGGCACTGTAGGAGAACATAAGTATTGTGTGATCGTGATAAAGTGCGACTAAAACTCTTGAGAGCGAGTCGATACTGAGTACTATGCTTAGGCCGATGAAACATCCCAGGATACTTTTTTTCATGAGCAAGTTGTGTTTTCTTGATAAGGTTAATTAGTATGATACTGCAAAAAGCCTGTAAATAAAAAACCGGAAAATCCTCAGGTTGGTTTCATGGAAGCAGCCAGAACTTTTGTATATTTGCAGCCCCTCATTTTTAAACCGAAAACTTTTTCAAGAAACCAGAGAAATATTTATGCAGCAAAACGATCATTTAGACCCCCGCGGAGAAATAAAATTAACCGATAAAGAGCTTATTGAATCTCCGGAGATAGAGAAAATTGCCGCCGAGGTAATAGAAGCACACAATATCGATTTAGGGCCTGCACAGGTAGGTTATCTGCTGGTCTATCCCAATATTTCGAAACAGCGGGCGGCAAAATGTATGAAAGCCACGCGTGAAATTAAACACTATTCCGGAAATGACTACCTGATCGAAGTTTCCGGTGAACTGTGGGATATGCTGGATTCAGATACCAAAAAAATGCTGCTTTTCCACGAATTACTGCATATCGACCCGGTTTTCAAAGCCAAAAATCAGCAGTGGAAAATGAATCTACGTCGTCCCGATTTTGCCGATTATTACGAGATTAATGACAAGTTTGGCAATGAGTGGTATAAAACCATTCAGGCAACTGTATCATCACTTTACGATCTTGATCCGCGCCAGGAGAGCAAGGTAACGGTTTGATGAAGCTTATTTTAAGACAGTGGAGGGCCGCTTGTTGGCAAAGGTATGGCCGTTCACTTTGATCTGACGCAGCTTCCAGAAAAGGCCGCCCAAAAAGGAATTCGGTTTATCAAACAGAATAGCGGTCTGGGCATATCTCTGAAGGGTTTTATCGATGTTTTCATATTCTTTCATGTCAATAACATAAAACCGTTCAGTATGCATTATTTTTTTCAGCAGATATTTTTCCTGCGGAGTCGCATAGCGCACTGAGGAGTAGGTGAAACCGGTATATTCACCGGCGAGTGCATCTCCGTTGCGGAAGAGGATATTTTTATCATTTTCATCGATTGAGTCGAATACCCGATCAATTTTTTGATAAGATTCCTGCTCATTCAGAGAGATCATTTCGCGGATATCGATCTCTTTAAATGGCCCGCGTTTTTTTTGAAGCTTGTTAAGAATGTTTTTTTTCCCGGCTTCATAAATTCCCACGAGCAGAAGAAGGTAATGGGAAGATTCAAGATTCAGCTCATCCAGATCTGACAGAAGAGAGGTTGTTCTTTTATCACTGAATGAAAAGGTTTCAATTCCGGTGGATCTATTCATACTCGGTTTTATGCAATTATTAATGTGGGCTAATGATAAAAAATAATCCGGTGAAGTTTGGAATTTTTTAAGCTTACCTGCAGCACTATCTAACGTTCAGTTACGATAGTAAAGGAGGCATTCTAAGGGTTTTTTACTGATTTGATCAATTCTCCGTGGTTACTTCTCCAAATTCTTCCAGCTGCCCCAGAAATCTGTCGAGGTCCTCTCGGGTATGGAGGTAGCCATTTCGTACAACTGCATGGATCTGCTGTGTGTTGCTGATATCCTCCAAAGGGTTGGCATCCAGTATCACCAGGTCAGCCAGTTTGCCCTCAGTGATGGTGCCCTGTTGATCTTCAAGTCCGAAGTACTGAGCCGGACGCAGGGT
Organism: Balneolaceae bacterium; assembly: GCA_020832285.1. GTDB lineage: Bacteria > Bacteroidota > Rhodothermia > Balneolales > Balneolaceae > Rhodohalobacter. Next base: position 5,674 of record JAFIFB010000067.1, on the reverse strand, counting down.
AGCTGCTTCGAGTACCTGCATAGGGCTTAAACCGCTGTTTTCGAGCATTACAAGTTCCTGATGAAGGCTGAAACCGGGTGTCAGCAGCGCAAGCGGCATGTCTGTACCGGCCATAATTCCCACACCTGCTTCAGCCAGCTGTGGGATAATATCATAAGCCCATCTTGCATAAGCCATATCTTCTTCAGACGCCTCCTGATCTGTCATACTATTGGCCCGTTGATGCCAGTCTTCCCGTACGGTTTCCGGCAGATACCGGAATGTATCCCTCCAATCATCACTTGCAAAAAGCCGGTGGTGAGGCACTGTAGTAATTGTTAAAGTTGGCACCTGCCATGTGTTATTAGATGCCAGGGTATTGATGACCGTTTCGCATCGTTCCGGATCGAATGTTTGAATGGCGTGAAGCCGCTGTGCACGGTGAACGGATCCCCGCATCTCATTTCCGGTTTTTTCCGCTCCATCTGCAATCATTTGTATTCGAGACTCCAGCAGGTTTTCCCAATCCGATGAGCATGAAAGTTCAAGGTTTTGCATGTGTTCCATACTTGCCAGACCGGCCTCAGAAGCTTCAACAACATCCATAGAAAGGGGTACATGAGCGCTCACATTATAGCCTTTTTCATTGGCAATGGACAAAACCTCATGATAGATATCACGCGGCAGCAGCTCGTACAGTTTTATTTCATCAATGTCAGCGCTTATCAGGCTGTCAACGATAGAGGCTGCATGTTCGGGTGAAACGGCACTGATGGAAGATGCCCAGCTAATCTGTTCACTCTCGATGTGAGGGCCGGAAATAAACACTTCCGGGGCCATGCCATTTGCCTGACCCGCTTCCCTGGCCCGTTCTCTCATGGCTAAAATCACATCAAGCGTAGCACTGGTGTCGCGGACATACGTTATGCCGTTTACGATAAACAGGGGAAACATGGCCGGCCTTAAATCTTCGGTGTTGGTGATGTGAACATGGGCATCCCACAATCCGGGAATCATATATTTTCCATCCCCATCAATAACAGTTGCACCGGAGGGTACATCAATCTCATCGGCAGGACCGGTAACGGTAATTTTATTCCCGGAAACAACTACACTTTGTCCGGTTCTGAGCCCGTTCTCAGCATCAATGATATTGATATTTGTAAAAACAATTGAGGGTTCGCCATCAGGTGCATCAGGAGAGCATGAGATAAATAGTGTGAAGAAGCAAAAAGCAGTAAGGACAGTAAATATTTTCGTGATAGCCTGAAAGCGTGAAGGTATTGAGAGTAACATCGGGGTCGGTTAAAGGGTGGTAATTGTGAATTGTCAAAATTGCTGATGAAATTACATCAGACATTGATAATCCAACAAGTTAAAAAAAAGCCCTATCTCTCCAAGTGTCTTTTTCCCGGAATAACGTCTGTTTTAAAAAGGGATTTTGGCTTTCATACCGCTGATCGTTCTTGTGGCTCTGTATCCGCCCGGAGTCTCTACTGTAATTACAATACTAACCTCCTGAGATTGATCGCTTTCATTATCTGTATCACGGGCAGTGAATGAAAATTCGGTAACTCCCTCACCGGGGAATAATGTATTGGGTACGCTGACATTTACATCCCCGTCTACGGTCATGCCATCCGGTGGTTCAACAGTAATGGAAGTGTTATAGGGAAGTGGATTTCCGTTGATATCTGTGATGGTCATTTCAAACCACTGGCTTCCTCCGTCAGGAATATCAAATGTAGATGGAGTAACAGAGATATTGTTTCTGTGCGGAGGGCCGGAAAACAGAACCAGCGCTTCTTGTATCAACTGGTTGTCATTTTCATCGAAGGTGTGTGCACGTACTGTAGCATAGCCATCCGTTGGACGGGGATTTCCGGATATTAGATCAACGGCAACTTCGCCGTCGGAATTAGTAATTCCGGAACCTTGAATGACACCACCGGTCGTATTAAAATAGACGGGTGTCTCAGGCTTTACAGGATTGCTGAATTTATCACCCAAAATTACGGTGATTTCATTTCTGACACCGTTAATGGTGTAGCCTTCAAAATTAAATATTGAAACAGCGATGCTGAAATGGTCCGGATTCGGAAAACCGCCGTGAATAGTGAGAAGAATTGGTTTGGAGCGGATGGTCAGGCCAACTTCGGGGCGTTCAATTTTTGCTTCAATTTTCAGGTTACCGGCAACATTACCTGCATAAATATTTGATGTTACCATTCCATTATCATTAGTTCTGACTACTTCCGGTGTGATCGTTTCACCACCTCCCGGCCCCTCAGTTATACGGAACTCCACGTCGGTTGCATGCTGCGGCCCGATGGGTGTTCCTGTTGAATCGAGCACCACAAACGTAAAAGCGCTGTTCGAGTTACCACCGGTTTCAGCTATGTTAATGGAGCTGGAATTGATACTTGCAAGTTCAATAGAAGCCGCACCACCCGGAAGGGCATCCCCATTACCGTTGCCATTGCCATTACCCGGTTGCTGAAGGTTTCTGATTTTGATGTTTGGGACGATAAGGTCGTGTTCGGGGGCAGCAAGCAGGGTGATTGATTCGCTCGAATATCCTTCTTTTTCTACCCGGATGGTAATATTGATGACACTATCCACAGCAACTTCTTCGAAAAGATATTGACCGCTTTCATTACTGAATGTTTCAGCGGCAAGATCTGACGGTGAGGTGATAGAAACAACAGCCTCGGAAACAGGTGAAGAAGTGTCCTGGTCTGTAACTACACCCGATATATTTACAGGTTCATAAACCGGATCGCAGGAGATAAATAAAAGAGCAGAAAGAAGTGCTCCTGTTACAAAAAGAAGTATTTTTTTCGGATTCATTTTGACCCCACCAACATGTTCCAAATTGGATAAAGACCCCGCCGTTTTAATAGAGGGAAGTAGTTAATTCCTGAAATATTAAAAAATATTAACGAATGATACTGAATATCCTGATTGTATAAAAGAATTTTTTACTGTGAAATCTCATGATAACCAAACGATTGTTGCAAAAACAATCGAAAATTTCGTATCTACAAATTTTAGCTCAAGATGGCTTTGGAAATTCAGGAGATTTGGACGTATTCAATGTCGGAGCAAAAATAAAACCACAGCATAGCCTATCCATTCATGGATTTAGTTTTTGCGACAACGGAGAAGACGGACAAATAAACGGTTTTGGAAAGCTTTCTGCAAATCAATTTATTGATAAAAAGTAGAAATAGGCAGGTTTTGTGTGAAGTGGGGGTGGAAATATTAAAATAGACGCAGTATATACATGGGTAGGAAATAATGCCGGAACGAAGGAAGCATTCGAAACTCTTGCCGGGGAAGTTCCCGCTGACTCTGAAAGCAGGATGAAGCGCCGCATTACAGACAATGGTGAACTTCGGTATTCGTTGCGTTCTATCCGGAAATATGCCAGCTGGATTGAGAAGATTCATATTATAACCAATGGACATCCACCGTCCTGGCTCGATTTGTCCCATCCGGCAATAAATCATGTTATTCACGAAGAAATATTTCCTGATACATCTGTTCTGCCAACATTTAATTCATATGCGATTGAGTGTAACCTGCACAGAATTTCTTCCCTGAGCCCCTGTTTTCTCTACTTCAACGATGACTTTTTCCTGGGCAGAAGTATTGAAGTCTCAACGTTTATTCGTGACGATGAATTAAGGTTTTATGCAGTACCACACACAATAGGTGCCAAACGGGATGAAAAGCATAGCATTTATTATAATTCTGCAGTTTATTCTCAGAACTACATGCGATCCAGAATTGGTGTGTCTCCTTTGACCCATTTTCCTGCTCATACTCCACAGTTGTATGAAAAAAAAGTTCTTGACAGGATGGATAGTCTTTTTGAAGATTTACTGAATCAAACAAGAAAAAATCGCTACAGGACAGAATTTGATAATACGCTGTCTGTAACTTACTCCAGGTATTATGCAATAGGAAATGAGAGTAAAAAAATAACAGAGGAGGTGCTGCCTTATGGTTCGGACCTCTATTTTTTTATTTCACTAAGTGAAAAGCACTGGATAAAAAGAATTACCGAGTTAATTCGATTACTGAAAAATAAACCTCTGTTTTTTTGTATTAATGACGATATCGACCACCATGATTCTTTTCGTGCAAAATGGCTGTTTTTATTGATGAAGCTTACTCTTCAGAGATTGTTTCCCGAACCGGCTCCCTGGGAAAAAGATCAATATACTTTATAAATTCAGTTTTGGATACATAACTGACAACTGAATGTTAACTGTAAATGGATATATTCAGATACATCTTCAATAACCTTTACCAAAGGCAGCCCTTTGGCGCAATATTTTCAGCAGAACACAAATTAAAACACTGTTTTTTTGAAAAATTTGAAATACGTATCAAGTTATGAAAACAGTGGTTATGCTGTTGCTGGTAAAATGTATGTAGAAGCTCTCGATGAGGCTGGCATAAATCTGACCTGGACACCTCTGACATATCAGAGAAAAATCAAAGGAGGTGGAGGATACAAGCCCTGGCAAGGGACTGTGCAATGGGGCGAGACTATGCAAAATCTTCAATTCCGCGAACTGGAATATAATTCGGTTATAATACATAGTATACCGGAATTTTACCCCGAATGGAGGGAGCGCGAGCCCGGTAAATATTTGGTTGGTTATACGGTTTGGGAAACCACCCGTCCGCCCGATCACTGGAAAGATTTGATCAATACAGTTGATCATTTGCTGGTGCCTACTGAGTGGAATAAAAAGATTTTTCAAGATCACGGAGTAACCATACCCATTGATGTAATTCCGCATATTTCAGAGTTCGAGGGCCGGGAGCTTCACCGCCCGGACCTACTTCCTGTTGATGATGATCAATTTCTCTTTTATGTGGTTTCCACCTGGACGGAAAGAAAAGCTCTCTGGAAAATTATTGAAGCATTTAACGTCGCATTTTCCCCGGATGAACCCGTACAGCTACTGCTTAAAACCAACAAGATCGATACCACCCGCCCGCGCATGTATATCCTTAGAAGATTTACTCATAAAAAGTATTATTCTGTACGAGATTCTGTAAATCGCTTATTAAAAAAAAACGGTACCACACCAAACTTGAAGCTTGTGGATGATGATACTCTCCCGCAAGAGTTTATACAGGCACTTCATACACGGGGGGATTGTTATGTCTCTTTATGCCGCTCTGAGGGCTGGGGAATCGGAGCATTTGAAGCTGCCATGTATGGTAAACCGGTAATCATGACAGGTTTCGGGGGGCAGGCAGATTATCTTTCCAGGGAAAATGCACATCTTGTTGATTACAAACTGATACCGGTCGAGGATAAAACAGGTGCCAAATCATATAACCTAAAACAGATGTGGGCTGAGCCTGATATCAACCATGCAGCAAATAAAATGAGAGAGGTCTATGAAAATCGTGAAGCATCAATTAAGATGGGGAAAGAGCTCAAACAGCATGTTCAAACACATTTCAGCCGGGAACGGATTAAAGTGATGTTTAAAGAGTTTCTGGGAAAAATTCCTTGAGCAGGACTGCTAGTGTCCTGTCAACTGTAAAAGTGTGAGAGAGTCATCAGACGAGTCGATCCGGGATCATCCCAATCATCTACATTGGCATATTTTTTGAAAAACTCGTCAGATGACTTAACCCGACGTTTTATCTTTGACATAACACT
>JAFIFB010000066.1 GCA_020832285.1 Balneolaceae bacterium | reverse complement strand
GTACTTTGATCAATGATGGCCCATTGATGTTTTCTCCCACCGGCCCGATCATTCCGGCCATCTCCCGGTGAATGATTGGATTAGATTCAAATCTCTCCACTTCAAAAGTAAAATCGGAGGAGGGTGCAACATATTCCCATGATTCCATAGGATCGGACTGAGCTAATACAGAAGAACATATCAAAAAAGGGAAGAAAAATGCTGTTATGAAAGAAAACGATATTGAATCTTGTTTAGAACGAATCATATTATTTCTCATGTTCCATAATAGTTGATATAAATCTGTGCACATAGTCATTGGGTCGATCGGGCAAGTCCGGATCCGTTACTTCCATTTCACCGGCCACTTCTTTGATCTTTTCCCCATATTCATCCAGAAGGCCAGAAAGAATATTCAGCGCTGCGATACTGATAAATGCATTTTCCTTATCAGCCGGAACGAGTTCAAGCAGCGCCTCAACGGCGGCATCCTTGTCAGTATCTGTTCCAAAATCAACCAGTGCCTGGGCTGAAACCACCTGAACATTGGGATTTTCATCATGAAGTGCCAAACGGATCTGATCAGATACTGCCGCAAAAGCTTCCTCACCGCGAATCAAAATTCCGGTTATAGCCCAGTACCTGATGGCCGGGTCTTCATCTTCAAGTCCATTTCTGATGTGATCCATGGTACTCAAATCGCTATCTGCAGCAACTTCAGCAAATTCCAGAATTTGTTCGAGCGGATAGATGTTTTCATCCTGGGCCATTTCATAGATCGTCAGATTGTGTTCACTGGCCCGCCTGTGCATCTCTCCTTCATGTAAAAAACCTGCATCCCGCGTCGATAAAATGTGTTCGTGAAGGGCTCCGCTCAGCTCCTCGATTATCGCCTTGTGTTCTTCGCTGCCGGCAAGATTCTTTACTTCGTGCGGATCGTTTTCAAGATCGTAAAACTCAACTTCCGGTTTGGGCTCCCAAAAATAGGTTTGAGGCGGCTCCAACTCTCCGGCCTGGTACATCTCATCCCATATTTGTGTTGTTTTTGTAATCCACATATAGGCAATGTACTGACCATAAATCAGGTGCGGATTGTAGTTTCGAATGTAGATATAATTGTCTTTTCGCACAGAACGTACCATGTCATACCGTTCATCCATTCTGCCTCGAAAACCGAAAACATACTCACGCGGTTCATCTTCGTGATAACCCATAAATGCCTTCCCCTGCATCCATTCCGGCGGTTCCATTCCGATGATGCTCAGAAGTGTTGGCGCCAGATCCACAAACCCAACAGGGCGATCGGTAATCCCACCAGGCAGATAATCCTCGGGCGCCAGATGCTGATACTTTTCCGGTACATGAACAATCAGAGGAACATGAAGCCCCTGGTTATTGGGCCATCTCTTGTGGCGGGGCATTCCGCTGCCGTGGTCGGAATAGATGAAGACGATGGTTTCATCGGCAAGTCCGGCTTCTTCCAGTTCTTCCAGTTTATTCTGAATTCGCCTGTCTGCTTCATAAATGCCGTGATAATACTGCGCCCAGTCGCGGCGAACTTCGGTTCTGTCCGGATGATATGGTGGTACCGGTGCTTCATCCGGATGGTGGTGGGGCAGCTCTGTTCGGTTGCGGATTCGGCTTTCATGACTCTCCATAAAATTGAAGATGGCAAAGAACGGCTGCCCGTCTTCGCGGTTCCGCCAGTGGGCTTCGGAAGATGATTCGTCCCAGACTTCTTCGTGGCCAGATACGTTGTAATCGGTTTTGGAATTATTGGTGGTGTAGTAGCCCGCTTCCCTCAGTAAGATGGGATATTTTTTCATGAAATCAGGCAGTTGAGCATCACTGCGCATGTGCTGTCCGCCGGTGCTCGTCGGGTACACCCCGGTGATGATGGCCGTTCTTGCAGGAGCACAGACCGGTGCATCAGACCAGGCCAGGCTATAGCGCAGGCTACTTTCAGCAAACGTATCCATTGCGGGGGTATGGGCATACTCATCGCCGTAAATTCCCAGGTGAGGCCCGTGATCCTCCGTGGTGAGCCAGAGAATATTTGGGCGATCGGGCTGATCCTGACCATTCATTGTACCCGGAATCAGAAATAAAACCATGTATATGAGGGAGAGAGTCGTCGATTGAAAAAAATTTGACATGATATTGAATTGTATTGAATTTTATGCCTGGTGGGTGCAAAAATAATTATGGGATCATCTTTCTCTTACATCATCCAGTTCAAGAATCACCTGGTCCATGGCAAATCCGATGAACATAGAGTAATACGCATCGCTGTAGCCTCCGTAGCCGGTGTCGCCGCTGTACCGGGCCCCTACATCTCCGGTATTGTTTATACGAGCCTGATGGATCTGATCCAGAATCGGTTCAGCTTTAGTACTGAGCTGGCGCACGCTGATTGCAGCCTGAAGGGCGATCCAGCCGCGTTCATCCATCAGATAATTTGCAAGAAGATTCAGAGAATTTTCGCAATGACCCAGCATACAGAGCGTTTCAGCCGCTTTGATCTTCACACTCGGTGATTCATCTGCAAGCGCTTCATTCAGTTCTTCGATCGCTTTCCAGGCGTCCTCATTTACACGTGCAAGCAGTGCTTCGGCCGCCCAATAGCGCACGCCGCTGTAATCATCATTCAGCATTCCGGAAAGAACGGAGACCGGAACCGAACGATCGCCAACCAGGTTTGCTGCAGCTGCAATTCGCGGGAGGTCGTACTGATCGGGGTCGTTCACCATTTCATAGGGTGTGGATCCTTCGGCCCTTAGCATCATTTCTCCTTCCTGCAGAAAACCGGTATCGCGTGTTTCCAAAATCCATTCGTACAGAAGTGAGCGTTTCTCTTCCAGTATAAATCGATAAGCCGGGTCTTCAGCCAGGTTGTTCAGTTCCCAGGGATCGGCTTGTACATCAAAGAGCTCTTCCAAAGGCCGGGGGCGGTACATCGCCTCACCATGTTTCGGTAACAGGCCCTCGGCACGGGCCCTGTCCAGTTCCACCGAACTTCTTTTGTGTTCACCAAAAATCAATGCATTTTGAATGTAGGGCAGGTGAGGCATGTAGTTGCGGATGTACATATACTGCTCAGAGCGAACGGCCCGGGCCATGTCGTACACATCATCGGCGCGGTCTCTGTGGGCCACAAAATGGGAGCGCGGCTCTGCAGTAAATTCACCCAGAAACGGCTTACCTTCCATAGTTTCCGGTGTTTCAATTCCAGCGAGGCTGAGCACTGTTGGAGCAAGGTCGATGAAGGTGATCAGTTCAGCGGTTTCACTGCCCGGGGGGAGTCCGGCAAGATCTCTGTATTTGGGAGGAACCCGTACGATGAGCGCCGCCTCAAGCCCTGTGGTGTTGATCCAGCGTTTGTATCGAGGCAGACCGAATCCGTGATCTGACCAGAAAAAAACGATGGTATCTTCGGCCAGTCCATCCTCTTCAAGTTCATCCAGGATATCCTGTGTTTCGAGGTCAGTCACAGAGACCAGGTCATAATATCGCGCCCAGAGTTTGCGCATTTCCGGGGTGTCGGGGAAAAAAGGAGGCAGAACCGCTTCATCGGGATCGCGCCGCTCCTCAAGCCGTTCAAAGTAGTGCTGATCGTGAACATTGGCCGGCATTTCGTGGGGTGTCATGATGTTGAAGACGGAGAAAAAAGGCGTGTTGTCCGATTCCCGGTTGCGCCAGTGAGCCTGCTCGCTCGATTCATCCCAAAGGCCGGTATCGTCAAAATTGTAATCGGTTTTTACGTTGTTAGTGGTATAATAACCAGCGCCCCGCATCAGTTCCGGTAATGTTTTGATAAATTCAGGTAGCTCAATCACAGACCGTAAATGCTGTGTACCAAGGGAGGTGGCATGCATTCCCGTGATGATGGCTGACCGTGCCGGTGAACAGATGGGGGATGGCACAAACGCATTGCGGTAAACAATTGCCTCTTCGGCAAACCGGTCGATATTCGGGGTGTGAGCGTAATCATCACCATAAGCTCCGAGAGCGGGATTGTGATCTTCTGTGGAGATCCAGAGGATATTCGGGCGATCGTCTGACGTTTGAGCCTTTACACCGTTCCAGAACGCCGAATTGATAACCAAAACAAAAAGAAACAGTGTGGCCAGATGTCTGATTTTCTGATTTCCGGTAGTGTACATGGCAGAAATCGTTTAAATGTGTTCCAGTTTTTCCATAAGCCGTTCAACAACATCGGGATAACTTTCCGGGTTTACGCGTTCTCCATCGCTGTTCTCTCGGAAGTCGAAGAGTTCAAATCCCTCAGTCTCTCCCTCGGGCTGGTGCACAATAAGCCGCCATTCATCGGTCCGGACCGTTTTCTGACCACGATTCCAGTGTGCAAATGCCGGTTTTTGAGAAGGGGCGCCGGGATCATCAAGCTGTCCGCGAAGCGTGTGGCCTTCCAGTCCGTCCGGGGCAGCAAGGCCGGCAAGATCGAGCAAAGTGGGAAAAATATCGATGGTTTCCACGATGGCATCACTTAGTTCGCCCGGAGCGTTCATTCCGGGATTGCGGATCAGCATCGGGGCTTTCAGCGCTACTTCATAGAGCGAGTGTTTGCCCCAGATTCCCTGTTCGCCGAGGGCAAAACCGTGATCGCTCCAGATCACAATGATCGTTTCATCTTTAAGTCCAAGTTCTTCAAGCTTGTTGAGTACCCGCCCAACCTGGACGTCCACATAAGTAGTGGCTGCGGCGTAGGCGTGGCGAAGCTGGCGGGCATATTCACGGTCTTCATTCGGATCTCCGGGATGTTGTCCGTAGTTTCCCATCATCTCTCCGCTGCCGTGCCAGCTCGACGGAGATTCCGGAATTTCGGTATCTTCCGGCTCCGGAATATCATACGGATCGTACAGTTCAAAATATTTCAGCGGGGCAGCAAACGGCAGGTGTGGTTTGAAGAATCCTACGGCAAAAAACCAGGGTTGCTCAGATCCAGCCAGTTCATTCAGCGTTTCGATGGCGTCGTTGGCCACCCATCCGTCGGGGTAACTGGTGTCCGGGCCATCGTGAGCTTCCCATGTGGGCGACTCTCCGCGATCTCTTGGGGCACCATCAGCATAACCATGCATCATATCTTCCGGGGTTTCCCACGGACTGTCTGGTACCCAGATGCGATCCCAAACATCTGGTAGTTCTTCAGGCCCTTCCGCCCATCCTTCTCCGGTCAGGCCTCCGGGATAGTGCGTAATTTTTCCAAGAGACAAGGTTTGATATCCATGTTCACGAAACCAGGCCGGCAGGCTTTGGTGACCCCACTCTTCATGGGTATCCCGGATGGCTGTATTAGATAAAAAGCGAGGTTCGGCTGCCCGTTTACCACGCAAAAGTGCAGCCCGGCTTGAGCCACAGGTGGGTACATGAACATAATGACGGCTGAAGAGTCTTGATTCTTCAGCAAATGAATCGAGATAAGGTGTGTGGACGTAATCTACACCAAGAGCACCAAGATCATTCCGGAGGTCATCAATCGATATGAAGAGTACGTTATACTTTACATCTTCATGCAATTTCTCTGGTTCAGGACTGCATCCGAAAAGAAACAGGCAAAAGCAGATGGAACAGGTTAATTTTGCACGCATTTTGCTGTTTTACTATTTGATGTTTACGTACCTCAAAACCACATACATTTGATTTTTAATTATTTAAAATTCCATGATCGAGAGTGCCACTTACCGTATGCAGGATGTATATGGTATTGAGTACGGTTATCAAACTATTCCTAAGACAACAAATCCTTCAAAAACTTTAGCCCGTCTTTTGCAAGGGCATCCGGGCTATCGGCTAAAGGCCTCCAGATAGAGGCCGCCTTGGCGAGAATTTTATTATCAGGTGTAAACGTTTCTATAACCACATGGCGGTCATAATGAATATCTTTCAATGCTTCAGCAACACCATTCCAGTCTAACTGGCCTGTGCCGGGGGTTCCCCTGTCATTTTCAGCCAGTTGAAAATGGAACAGCCTGTCCCCGGCTTCCCGAATGGCATCTCCCAGATTCTTTTCTTCAATTCCGGCATGGAACAAGTCGAATAAAATTTTGCAGTTTGGATGGTTAACCCTGTCCACAATGTCATTTACCTGGCTTGTAAGGTTAAGAAAGCTTGTTTCAAACCGGTTCAGAGCTTCCACACAAAGCGTAATATTTGCAGGCTTTGCATGTTCAGATAGTTGCTGTAGCTGGGAAACAAGCAATTCTTCGTGGCTGGTCCGTTCCTCTGCCGTCATGTTCCAAAGACGGCCCACTTCTGCATACAGCGGCCCTGCAAATGTATCTGAACCCATTTCATGAGAAGCTTCAATAGATTTTTTGATGTATTCCATCCCGGCAGCGCGGATATCTTTATCCGGATGAACTAAGTCTCTTCCCGGCCCCATTGCCGCACAGTTGGTTACCGAGAGGCCATTCTCTTTAATCACTTTTCCGGCTGCTGATGCATCCAGGGTATCAGGATCCTCAATCGGTACTTCAATCGTATCAAATCCCATCTCAGCTATAACCGGCACAAAATGTTCGATCGTTTTATTGGTAACAGGTGATGTCCACAACCAAAGACTGACTCCAAATTTCATATGTTTAATTTTTAGAATTCAGGAAATAAAATCTGTTAAGGCTCCAGGGTAAGTGTTCCCGGTGGTGTTACATCACCTTCCACCAGCCATACATTACGAAACCGAACCGGCCCGGTATGATCCTGAAGATATAACGGTGCTGTTGCTATCTCTTCTCTCTGGCCACCGGCTCCTGTTCCGCCTTCCAGTTCTACATCATCATGCACCAGAATGCCATTTAAATAAACCGTAAATCGTGCATTCTCTGTTTTATTGCCTGCATCATCAAAACGGGGTGCACGAAAAAAGATATCATAGGCTTGCCATGCAAGCGGTGGAAGTGATGTGTTTATTCTGGGTGCATATTCGTTGTAAAGAGATGCATTACCGAAAATTTGCGGTGGGAGTGCAAAAGAGTCCAGAATCTGAACTTCATATCGGTTTTGTATGTAGATTCCGCTGTTTGCACGACCTTGTGTAGTGCTGTTGGGCATAAACCCGATTTTTGCTTCCAGATGAAGCCGCATATCACCGTACTCTTCGGCAGTGGTCGCTCCCTGGATCAGAAGGCCAGCTTCTGTCATTCGCGCATTTTCATCCCAGTGATCCAGGTTACTGCCGTCAAACAAGATAATGGCATTTTCCGGTGGGTACATCCCATTAGCCGGGCTCATTCGTTCGGTATATTCCAGTTGACCGAACACTTCATTTTCATCATTAATTGCAGTAAAAGAACCATCTTCATAGCGAAAACTGAGTGGATGATCGCCGGACAATATGAGGTTGCCGTTTTCAACAGCTCCTTCCAATTCGTACATTTCATCTTCGCCAATTGTTTGATAGGTGTGGCCGGGAAGTGCATTCGCAATGAAAAGTGCTTTAAACTGGTTTTCGCCATGCACAGCAACCTGAAGACTTGCTGTTTGTCTGTTCGTTTCATTAAAGGTGATTTCTCCTGTATACTCACCCTGGTATTGAAATCCCGGAAAAGAACGTGCTTCTTCCTTATCGATAAATTCAATGTCATTAAAATCAAATGCGAACAGAAAAGATGCAATGACAAAAACGGCTGATAACAGAAAGCTCCAATATTTCATTGTATGTAAGTAAATTGTTTTGAATGAGCAATTAATGAAAAAATGATAAACGAATGACTACACTATAATTTTTTTAAATATATAACAAACCGTTTTCCCGAAAATCGGCCCTTTATTTAAAAAATCTTTTCCAATTCCCACAATTCCACAAATTCGTTCTTGCGGTGATCTCTTCGTTTCGTTTTTTTAGAGGATTGTTTCACTTTTCGTTTTAACAGCCTGATTTTTTTGAATCGCTGTTGTTCGGTTAACTCTTTTTTTACAGGGTGAAGGTCACTTAACCCTTCCGATTCGGCAAGATTTGAAAAAAGCAGAACCAGCCTTCCCTCATCGTTCATAAAATCACCTGCCTGGTCGAAAAACCGCTCAAACAGTCCCGGTTCATAATAGATAGCACTGTCCAGTCCCTCAATGTCTTTGTCTGCCGGCAGCCAGGGTGGATTAAAAACAACAAGATCCGCTTTTTGATTGTGGGTCTCAAACAGATCTGAAAGCATCAAATGGATGCGGTTTTCCAGGCCCAGTGTACGGGCATGTTCCGCTGCGGATATCAGCGCGTTTGGATTAATATCGGATGCATAAACCGTTTCAAAGCCGCGGTTCAGCATCTGAAATGCCAGTACACCGCAGCCGGTGCCAATATCAATGGCTGAGGTTTTTGGCTCCGGATACTTTTTAACCCAGTTATCAAAAAGCTGAAGATGATCGAATCGGGTCGGAAAATAAGTGCCGAAATATGGATGAATTTTTTCTTTTAATCCTGGATATTTGATGCCGTTCAGATACCATTGCCACGAACTGTTAAGCCCCTGAAATTGAGGAAAAGTGAGATAAAAATCGGCCTTATCCGGATAAAGCTTTTCCAGCCAGCCGGGTTCAGGTGCTTTTTTCAGAGCAATTTTGTTTCCTTTGATGGGAACCAGTAAATGATTCGAAGCGCGATAAAACCGGGAACGGCTGTCCCGGTAAGCGGTAAACTCGCTCTTTTTTTTACCCCTGAACACCTGTTTTTTTAATTCAGCCAGAATTGCCATTCCTGTTGAATAGCGGTCGGTAACCAACAGGTCGTTACCTTTCATCAGATTTTTTGCAGCAGTAACGCGGTCAGATTTTTTCACAACCTTTTCCGGTTCCTGTATTAGTTCAATCGGTTCAGGACGGTTTGGAGTGATCTGAATTTCCTGATCATTCATCAATTTGGTAACTGCAATCAACGATTACGTTTTCCTTACCTGGATTACACAGCAAAGAAGACTTGAAATTAAATGCTTTAAACCAGGCAGTACCCATCCCTGTAATCTCGATGAAGATGCTGATTGGCCTCGACATCATTCACAAATCGTTCATTAACAGGATCCCATTTTAGCGGCCTGTCGAGCACGGTTGCGATATTACCCAAAATACCGAGGGTGCCGGAACGGTGGCCTGCTTCTACTGTTGCGATCGGATCTTTCCGGTTCTTCACACAATCAAGAAAATCGAGCAGGTGCGGAGCCACTTCCTTCACCTCCGGCGCGCGGTGATCTTCCCATTCGGGTAGTTCCAGCTCTTCTTCTGATGTGCGATATTGTCCGCGATGAACTTCAATCCAGGCATCTTCGCCTTCAAAGCGCGCTCCAAAGTTTTCGTTCTCGGTGAAAGGTGCATTGGCCATGACCAATCCATCTTCATAGACAAAATGGATATACTCGTAACCATTGTGTCCGGCCGGGATCACTTCAACCGGTCCGCTGTCATCTTTATCAAGTGCCCATTGTGCAATATCAAAATTGTGTGCACCCCAGTCTGTAAGGTTTCCTCCTCCGGTTTCTTTATACCATCGCCAGCCGGCCCAGAATTGTTCGTTTTCAACCGGATCGAGACTGATCAGCGGAGCTAATTCATTATTGAAGTGCACGTAAGGATTGGGGCCAAGCCAGAGATCCCAATTCAGATCTTCCGGAACCGACTCTTCTTCAAGGGTGTAGGGAACAGCAGGATGCCCCACCCAGGCATTCACCTTGGTTAGTTTGCCAAGTCTTCCTTCCCGAACAAGTTTTGCAGCATAGTTGAATTCGTGAGAAGATCGCTGCTGGCTGCCCATGGCAAGAACAACATCATTTTCACGAACGGAATTTACCACCTCAATTCCTTCTCGAATAGTAAAGCCCAGCGGTTTTTCGAGGTAGATATCCTTACCGGCCTTGCAGGCGTCGATCGTCTGAATGGCATGCCAGTGATCGGGTGTGGCAATCACAATAATATCGATATCATCGCGCTCGAGCATATCCTGGTAGTTCTCGCTCATCTCAATCTCTTTGGTTACTCCAGCCTCTTCCTGGTGTTCTTTTACGCGCATTTCGAAACGATCGCGTTTTCGCCCGAAGACTTCTGCTCCGGCAACCACTTTCACGGCAGGGTGCCGGTGGAAACCGTTCATCAGCCCAATACCCTGCCGGCCCAGCCCGATAAATCCGATTCTGATCTGATCACTTGGAGGGACAGAGGCGAAGCCTTTTATAAAGGGATACACAGATAAGCCGGCAGCACCAAGTGCACTTTTTTGAATAAAGGAACGTCTCGTAAGATTTTTCATAGACTGTAGAGTATAATTAAGTTATTTAAGCGAGTAACAGTAAAGTCGTTTAATTAAAATAAAAAAATTGAAAGAATGAACTCCATTTTTCTTAATCAGGCTGAAAACTGAATATTTACAAAAGGATGCTATCAACCAGCTAGTATTTAAAAGATGAACCAAATAGAGGGGAACCATAGTAATCAAAAACCATATATTCCATGGCAGACAACTTCGAAAAACATTGAATATTGTTGTCATGGGATATTAACAGGGTATGAAATCAAGCCTCGGTAGTTGTTTTTGGTGCAGAAAGAGATGTAATCTTATCCTTTCTTCTTTATTCTTATCTCTTCATCAGCTACTTTCAGCTCATAATTTCACAATCTTATCAAAAGTTATGAGTATTCCCCGTTTTCATATTGCATTTCCTGTAAAAGAGCTGAAGCAAACTCTTATTTTTTACAGAGACGTTCTCGGCTGTAAAACCGGGCGCAGTTCTGATAAATGGATCGACTTTGACTTTTGGGGACACCAGGTTGTGGCTCATCTCAGTCCGGATGATGCAGGCAAATCATCTTCAAATCAGGTGGACGGTCACGAGGTGCCAGCCAGCCATTTTGGTGTGATTCTGGAATGGGAAGAGTTTCACAAGCTTGCGGGCCGCCTCAGAGATCACGGGCAGGAGTTTATAATTGAGCCATACGTACGCTTTGAAGGCAAGCCCGGTGAACAGGCCACCATGTTTTTCCTGGATCCGAGCGGTAATGCACTGGAATTTAAAGCCTTTCGTGATGAAAGCCAGATTTTTGCGACATAATCATTTCTTCAATTCACTTTGATAAATGGTATGATCTCCTCTCCGAGATACTGAAAAATTTGTCGCTGATATCTTCTTGACCCGCTGTTGTTCAGGCTTGATGTAATGGAGATTACGCTTCCCAGTTCCGGCAAAATCATGATATACTGCCCGCCGTTGCCCCAGGCAAAATATACGATGTGGTTTTCAACCGTCTTGCTCCACCACATGTAACCGTAGTCATATGGATTGAAACTGCTGCTTCCGTACACCTGTAACGACTCCTGAATCCATTCCCGGGAAACAAGCTGTTCTCCGTTATAATTACCCGTATTCATCATAAGTTTCCCGATCTTGAGCAGATCTGCAGGTGTCATCGCCATGTTGTTTCCTCCCATGTAAAAGCCCTGCGGGTCGCGGTCCCATCCCCCAATGGTGATATTCATCGGGCCGAAGAGGTACCTGTTCCCAAATTGCAGGGTACTCATGCCGGTGGCCCGAGTCAGAATCACAGAAAGCAGATGGGAGGAGCCTGTGCTGTAGACCATCTCTCTGCCCGGTTCATTCACCATTGGCTGGTTCAGTGCAAATTCTGCCCAGTTGCTGCTGAGAACCCACCGCCCGTAATTTCGGAAACTGGTGCTCTCAAGTCCTGTACGCATAGTGAGAAGGTCTTGAATTGTAATGGATCCTTTTTTTGTGTCGGGATTTTTTTCAAAATAGTCGGGGAAAAAATCTGAAATGGTTTGATCGGTTCCATCAAGATAACCCCGGTCTATGGCAATACCCACCAGCAGTGAAAGCACACTTTTCGAAGCCGACTTGATGTTGGTATGTCTGCCAGAGTGCATGGAACCTTTGTAATGTTCCGCAATGATCTTGTCATTTTTTTCAACGATCAGGCTCTGAACTGTTCCAATATCAAAAACAGATAAGAGCGGTTCAAAAGATATGGAGTTCACATTTTCTCTATCCGAATATGGAAATAAAGAAAAATAAAGGATTAAAAATGCTTTGACCACGAATCAAAAAATCTGTTTTGCAATTACCTAAAGAAAAGGTAGTACTTCATTTAAAAAGATGCCCTTTTTAAAAATAGAGAACAGCCATATTGGCTGAAAGGTTTCAGAAAAAAATTACAACAGGTTATCAGCAGCCAATTGCCAGTGTTTAAAGCAGATAGCTGGCGGCTTGATAGTTCTCAGCCTTTTACAGGATCTTAAACACCTCATCATAAAAATCTCCCTTTCAAATAAAGAGATTTCGCAGACACAGAGTCATATCGTATATTTGAAAAAATTAATTTCCAGAATGAAGAATTCGATTCAGCTATCTGTCTTACTGACCACGCACACGAAAAGTAATTATTTTAATAACTTGCTGGAAAAAGTGCTTCAGTATGAAAATCGTAAATTAGAAATCATTATAATTAATGACGCGGCAGACCCGGTTACAGCGCAGGCGATTGAACGCGAGGTGAAGAAAACCGAAAATGATCGGGTATATCTATTCGAGCATGAAAAACATGCAGGAAGAGCTGCTTCACTGAATGAAGCACTGGTTCACGCATCCGGTTCGCTGTTATGGGCGCCGCTTCGGGCCGACAGGTTGAACGAATCTCTGCTTTCCGAATCTGTACGCCGGTTTAAAGCAGATCCGGCTGCTTTTTGGGTTCTTGACTATGATCTGCCCCGAACCCCATCAGAATGGGTGCGTGCGGCCGATGAGGGAGATCTGCCCGATGACAGTTGCCTGGTCTGGAACCGGGAAATTATAGAACCGGAAAAGTTATTTTTCAATCCGTTTATGAGCAGTCTGCATGGAGCAGAGCTGGCTTTCCGGCTGATGCAGGAATGTTCATGGCATAAAACAGATCCGTTTTTTGTTGTAGCAGATGATCAGTCGCGGTATGCGGTTTACAGTGAAATACAAGAAATTCTCTTTTCGGCACTGCGTATAAACGAAGATGAAGATGAACGTAAAAATTTAATTAAGGAGCTCTCGGAAAGCGAAGCAACAGTACGTGATAAAGTTTCGGATGATGAACTATTGATTCAGGCCCGCAGTTATCTTCAGCAAAATGAAGCTAATCTTTCGCTCGAACTTATCGACAGGTTTCTAAAGCGAAATCCCAACCACCACGAGGGGATCCGCATCAAAATAACCTCACTTGAAAAGCTTCGGCGATATGTTGAGGCGGCCGAACTGAAACACAATATCCAGAGAGAACCTGTGCAGGCTGCACCCGAATCCGAAACAGAAACTTCGGAAGTAATTGAGGAGCCAATATCGGAGTATAAGACACAGGATTCAGGCCATGAGCCGAAAGAAACGGAACCCGAAACTGTCGATGAAAAACCAGAGGAGCAGAGTTTATTAACAGAGGAGTCAATTTCAGAAGAAGAGGAGACACCGGAGTCATATACGGAAGAAAAGGGGATTCGCCATTCTGTAATAATTCCTACTACCGGCCATGGAAAAGTACTTCTGGAGTCGACGCTGGTCCACCTCGATGAAGCGGTTGACAGCCGAACAACTGAACTTATTGTCATTGATAATGCAAGCATTGATGATACATTCGATTATCTTGCCCAGCTTCAGGAAGAGTCGTTTCTGAATATCAAGGTGATTACCAACAGTTCGAATAAGGGCTTCGCAGCTTCTGTAAACCAAGGTCTGGATGCTGCAGATGGTGATTATATCCTGGTGCTTCACAACGATGTATTACTATCTCTAAAGTCTGTTGATCTGCTGAGAAGTGCCCTGGAACATGCAGATGATGCCGCACTTGCCGCACCACTTCTCAACACCACCAGTATAAAGGAGCAGAAAGGGGAACCATCAGAAAAAAACTCTTTGATTTCTGCCAATCGGGTGGATAGCTGCTGCTTTATGATTAAAAAAGAACTGGGCCTGCGTTTTGATGAAGGATACCGCCTCTGCTATTTCGAGATGGATGATTTTTGCCGGCAAATCATGGAAAAAGGGCATAGTATGTTGATTGTTGCCAATACTGTGGTAACGCATCAAAAAGGCAGCACCACTTCGCTGATGGGAATAGATCTGGCTCCGGAGCTGAGATGGCAGAACCGGGCGCGATTCTACGAGAAATGGAATCCCGATCATCAAAAATCACTGCCTGATCAAGGGACACACCCCGAACGCTTTCAGCGGCTGGGTGCTCCTCCAAACCCTATGAATCCCGATGCCGAATGGGTTCAGATAGTACAGGAGTATCTGACCAGCGAAGTGCGTACCGAAATTCTGCGGACAGACTGGAGCGAAGAAGAACTGCTGACCATCGTACTTACGCTGTTGATTGCAGATGAACGAGAGCTTTTGCGAACTCTTGAAGACCGGCTGGTGTCACTGAACCCCGACCGTTTTTTACTGATGCTATTTGTACATTACTACTTCAAGAAAAATATTTTTTCACGCTGCAGGCACTACATGGAAATGGCCAAAGAGCCTCACCCGATTTTCGACCTATACCGGTTGAAGATTCTGGTTGCGGATAAAGAGTTTCAGGCTGCTGCACCCCTGCTGAATCAGCTTCTGGAGCTGTATCCATCGAGCCCGGAGCTGTATAACCTGGCCGGAGAAATTTATCAAAAAAACGGAGATGAAGGGGAGGCCAAATCATTCTTTGCGATGGCAAGCCAGCTTGATCCGTTCCGGTTCCGGGCAGACGACACGGCATTTGAACTGAAACTCTGAGAATCAATCTGAATCTGCCGAAAAAATTCTGTCGGCAAGCTCATCGGTAAAACCGTGATGTTCCTCTTTCATAAAAACGCTTCTCAGTATTACAGCCTGTCTGGCATCTTCTTTAAACTGAGGAAATTTTCTTGTGAAGAGATCAGCCGGAATGGTAAAAAGACTCAGGTGAAAACCATTCTCGCGGCTGCGCATACCGGCATCAAAAACATTCCTGTTAATTCGGTTTAATTCATGAATAGAATTCTTTCGGGGTGTTTTAAAATAGCCCGCAATATCGAGTTCCGGTTCACAATATAGTTCCCAGCCTGGTTCTTTTTCTATTCGTTCAGAGAAATTGAGTGCTGCACGTCTTGTTTTTTTAAGCACGCTTCCAAGCCCCTGTTCAGACAGGGGAAACAGTTGAAGTGTAGCCCAAAGTGCGGCTGCGGCTGCTCCGGCCCTTGAGCATTCCAGGCTGATCTCTCCAAGATGAAGGTCATCAGAAGTGAAATAGGTGTACGGGGAATCGTGTTTAAAAAATCTGCCTGCCGATGCATCTTTAAAGAGTATACTGCCACACCCGTAAGGCTGAAGCCCGTGCTTGTGTGGGTCAATTACGATGCTGTCGCATTCAGATAGGATTTCCCAGTGTTCACGGGACGGTAATTCCTTTTCAATAAGCTTGAAGAAGCCGCCGTAGGCGGCGTCGGCATGAATTCGAAATCCAAATTCATCAGCCAAATGCTTTATTTTGGCAATAGGTTCAACATGGCCAAGACCGGTTGTGCCCGGCGTTACAACCAGTGTTCCAATCTGGTCAGCATGCTTTTCAATAAATCGAAAATCAGGCTGACCGATTTCATTAACTGGTATTTCGATAAATTTACAGCCCAGTACGCGGCTCATTCTCCGGTGAGTGTAATGCGCATTAGCTGAAGCTGCAATCGCCTTGCCGGGATGAATTTCTCTTGCTACAAAAAGTGCCTCAAGGTTGGCAATTGTTCCAGCGGAGGTCAGATGGCCAAGATAATTCTCTTTATAGCCAACCATAGCGGCAAGTTGATGAATAATCTCTTTTTCCATTTCAGATGTTGGCGGCCCGCCATCCAGTGCATGATTATTTGGGTTGATGGTCGCGGCAAGGGAATAAGCGATCCAGGCAACAGGATGGGGTGGTTTGAGCATCTGCCCGGCATACTGAGGATGGTGAAAAGGGTAGTTTCCCTCCAGTTTTTTGCGGAGGGTTTCAATCACCTGGATGATTGGTTCGTGGTCCGGCAAAGAGTGGCTGACAGTTTGTTCAGATCCGAAAGTCTCACGCCACTGGTCGAGGGATTCCAGCGAAGTTTTGAGGATTTCCAGATATGGTTCGAACTTGTTCAATGTTCGAAACAGTTAAATTGAATAGGTAAGGCCAAGTGAAATAACCTGGGCAACCTGAACCTCTTTGGAAAAATCGTCATCGTAAATGAGCTCAAGATTAAAAGAGGCATTCATGTTGTCGTTAATTTTTCCGTTGATTTTGTGGGTGATGAAAACATCTGTACTTCTGATAGTTGTTTTCATATTGGTAAATGTGTTTACAGTGGCCAGGAAATCAACATTCCTGGCAATTTCTGCTTCAAACTTTGTTGCGAAGGTGAAGCCTGCTTCCGAACGAAGATTTTGGCCGGGCTCAAGATTATACACAGGTGCAAGTGCACTGTCTTTGAGGTACTTTTGCTGTAATCCAAGGCCTGCTTCTACAGAAAAGTGATTTCCCGGTTCATATGCAAGCCCGGCATTTTGAGCAAAGTATGCCGGCGCCATAAATCTGGAAATCAAGCGGTCTTCTCCGTCTTCCCCGCCTCCGTAATCAAAACCTTTGTCAAATTGAGTACGAAAAGTAAGGTTGGTAAAGAGTTTGAATTCTGAATCATCGTCTTCAATGTCAAATAGGAAACGGTTGGTTATTGCAAGCCTGTCGTCAGTTTTTCTTAGTCCCTGTTCGCTAAGCCTTGCACCACCATAACGGGAATCAATCTGAAAAGCGTAAGAGAATCGGTTTTTTGCTTTCAGAGCCGTGAAAACTGTTCGTGCGGAAGCAGCAATATTGTTGGTACCACCCTGCGCCCAATTGCTGTATGAAGCCTGTGTTCCTCTCAAATGAATGTCCCAGCTTTTATCCCACCCGCTGAGGGTATCGGGGACTTCAATATTTTCATCCTGGGCAAAAAGAATGCCGTGGGTCAGGAAAAAGAGGCAGAAAAAGGTGCTGAGAGTAAACTTCATTTCAGGTTATAGAGATAGAAAATGGTATATATTATGCAATTTTTAGCTTGGGTTCTGCATTAAACATCCGATATTGTTTTTTAAGCATTCTTTTTAAATCTGATGAACGGGAGGAAATTGCAAACTTAACAAATATACATTTTAAAATAAGACCTTTTAAATGCCTGTAAAAGTTTTATTAATGAGTCTTTACAATAATTTTGATGTATTAATCAATCAGCAATTATTTTTGTTAAATATATCCGGCATTAGGAACGATTCATTTCAAGATTGTTAGTAAGGGTAAATAAAAACCTAATTAAACATTGATGGTACTTGATACTCTTACCGCAAATTAAAAGAAACACCTACAGAAAGTACCTGTGCAACCTGGATCTCCTTGGAAAAGTCATCATTGTAAACGAGATCAAGAGATAGCGAGGTATTCATGTAGCTGTTGATGCGGGCAGTAAACCGGTTCGAAAAATAGATATCGGTACTTCTAATGGGTTTATCAAAACTGGTGAATGTGTTGATACTTGTAGAGAACAGAATATTAGTGGCTATTTCCGCATCGTAATTGGAGCCAAGTGTAAGACCTGCTTCCGAACGGAAACGGTCACCCTCATCCAGCCCGTAACGAGGAGCAAGTTCTACATCCCGGACAAAAGTTTGCTGTAATCCCAGGCCGGCTTCAAACATGAAATTATCAGTGGGCACGTATGCCAAACCTGCATCTTGTGTGAAATAGGCCGGAGCCAAAAAGTTTGATATCAGGATATTGCCCCCCTCAGGTCCGGCTCCGTAATTAAAACCTTCGGCAAATTGTGTTCTGAACCGAATATTACCGAAAATTTTAAAGTCGGAGTCTTCATCACCCAGATCGAACAGAAATCTGTTCATAAGGAAAAGACGGTCATCGATTTTTCTTACACCTTCATCTTGAATTCTGGTTTGGCCAAAACGGGTATCCAGCAGTACACCATAGGAAAAACGTCCCTGTTTATAGGCAAGCGTTGCATTACTGCGTCCGGTCACCGCAATATTGTTTACACCTCCCTGAGACCAGTTACTGTATGAGGCCTGTGAGCCGTTCAGATTTACAACCCAGGTTGATTTCCAGCCTTGGAGTGTATCAGGTATAGCCACAGAGTCCTGAGCAAGTAGTACAGCTGTATTGAAAAGCAGAAACATTACAGCGAATAGCAGAATTTTAAAAGAGCGCATATAGTGAAAGAGTTCGATGAATAAAAATTTATTGTTTTTGAACAAGTATAACTTCATTCGGCTGGTTGTCAGTCAGCCGCATCTCTACCTGTTCGTTCAGTTTGGTTGGCACATCCATACCTACAATACCAGCAAGTATCGGATATTTACGATGTCCCCTGTCAACCAATACAGTTACTAAAATCTTTTTAAATGCCGAAAGTTCCGGGATTTTTCGAATTGCACGGAACATAGTTTCACCGCTGAAAATAACGTCGTCAACGATCACAAGCATGCTGTTATCAGCGTGATCGGTATTGATGTTTGGGGTTGAGTTATCGTAAGCTTCCAGTTTTTCAAGAGAAATGTCGCTGCCAACAGCCTCTCCAAGAAAAGTCTGTATCATTTTCCCAACAGCAAACCCCCGTTCATTTAAACCTATCAGAATGATATTTGAGCTTTGAGCTTCTTCAAGTATCTGGTAAGCCATTCTTTTTAAAGTTCGTTCTATTCTTTTCTTTCCAAGAAGGATCATATCATCAAAGCCGGTTTGAGAGTTGTTTTTGCATCTTGTTTAAATTATTCAAATAATTAAGCAGATAAAACAGAATCGAAGTAAGAGCATGCAAAAATTAATGAGCATAATATCAAGAAATGCATGCATACCAGGTACCCTATTGCCTGATATGTAGTTTTTTATTTGTTTTATCCGGGAATATAAAGTGTGATAACATGAATTCATTCATTAAGAATTTGCGAACGTGTTACATCACAAGCTAAAAATATAAGATCAAAAGTAATGTATTACTTTCGCCTCACATTCCATGAGTAAGAAAAGTATATAATATCCATTTAATGGCATGTTTAAATGCCTGAAAAAAATTCTTGTTTATCAACGATAATTACCTGAAGTATGTCTGAAACCACCCCTTCATATAAAGAAAGTCTATTCCAGTGGATCTGGCAATTTCTTGAATTCAATTGCCGGAATCTTCAAACTATATGTGGCCATTCTTTGGAAATAATCAGTCAGGGAACATTGAACCATGGATCCGGACCCGATTTTTTCGGCGCCCATATCAGAGCCGGCAGATTGCATTGGCATGGCAGTGTTGAAATACACAGATCCTCAAAGGAGTGGTTTGAACATGCTCACCACAGGGATGAAAACTTTAACAATGTGGTTCTGCATGTGATTTTCGAAGATCGTAATATTCGTCAGGCCGTTACCGCTGATGGTTCCGAGCCGTTCACGCTCTGTCTGAAGCCCTATTTGCACAAGAAATTAAACAAGCTTATCGAAATAAAGCAAAACCGCGGGATTCCCTGTCGCGGAAGTGTGCCTTTCATCAGCCAGCAAGCTTTTGAACGACAGATTGAAATTGCCCACCGCGAATATTTTGATTATAAAACCAGGGAAATTCTTGAGTATTATCCATCTGGCATCGCGGTAGATTCTGCATGGAAACAGGCACTCATCACAGGTTTTTACAGAACTCTCGGAATTCCTTCCAACCAGGAGCAAATGACGGAGCTTGCAAAAAGAATTATCACAGAAGAAAATATGCCCGATGGAATTGAGTCTTTCAGAGATTGTGTATATCAAGAAGCTTTTTGCAATAAAATCGATTCGATTCCCTGGAAAAATACAGGTATGCGTCCTGCAAGCAGGCCGGGCGAAAGAACCTCTCAAGCTGCTGATTTTCATTTTGTTATAATGAATTTATCATTGAGGGATTTTTTAGGAGAGCCTTCTCAATCCTGGAAATCACTTGTCCGGCAAGTATCACCCGGTAACCTGCCTGGTAAATCCCGGCTGAACCTCCTGAAACATACAGTCTATTTACCTGCACTTTATCTGCTGGGGGAGCTGCTTCATTCCAAATCTCTGATGGCAGGTGCTTTTGAATCCTGGAACAGCCAGATACAAACCGTACCGGAGGAAGTAGTTCAGCCCTTCAGGAAAGCGGGCTTTGATGTTAGCGGCACAGTCAATTGTCTTGGACTGGCTCATCAATACAAGAGATACTGTATCAAGCGGAACTGTCATCGGTGCGAGGTGTTTAAAAATGCAATTCGTTCTTGATTGATTTGGAATCTCTCTCTATCTTTGGGGTCTGTCAAAGAACCGAGATTGCCCGGTCGTCTAATGGCAGGACAGCTGGTTTTGGTCCAGTCAGTGGGGGTTCGAATCCTCCCCGGGCAACGTTTGTTTGAAAAGGATGCCAAACAGGTACTCCTTTTTCTTTTTTTAAACTTGACTACAGAGTTAGTTGGATACGCCTTTAGCCATATTTGCAGGGAGAAGCAACCTGGCACTGTCACGTGCAATCGCCGAAAGTTATGGTGCCGACCTTGGTGAGGTTACCATAAAGTCGTTTTCTGATGGCGAGCTCTATGTGAAGTATGAGCAGAGTATAAGGGGAGAAGATATTTTTGTGATCCAGTCTACCCCCCCGCCGGGAGATAATATTATTGAGCTTTTGCTTCTTCTGGATGCGGCTAAACGGGCTTCGGTAAAGCGTGTAACAGCTGTGATACCTTATTTTGGTTATGCCAGGCAGGATCGAAAGGATCAGCCAAGGGTTTCAATCGCATCAAAGCTGATTGCGAATGTGCTGGTTGAGGCTGGAGCCGACAGAATTTTAACCATGGATCTTCATGCCTCCCAGATACAGGGGTTTTTTGATATTCCGCTGGATCATTTGTATGCCAGCCGTATTTTTATTGATTATTTTAAGAAACATCCGATTGAAAACTTTGTGGTAGTTGCACCGGATGTCGGAAGTTTGAAGATGGCCAGAGCCTATTCTAAAAAATTGGGTGCAGGCCTTGCATTCATCGATAAACGCCGTCCCAAGCAAAATGTGGCTGAGGTGATGAATATTATCGGTGAAGTTGAGAAAAAACATGTGCTGATTGTCGATGACCTGATAGATACGGCCGGTACAATTACCAACGCAGCAGTGGCGCTGAAAGAACGTGGCGCCCTGAGTGTTATGGCTACCTGCACGCACCCGATTTTGTCGGGGCCTGCATACCAGCGTATTGAAGATTCACCGATTGATGAGCTGCTGGTTACCGATACGGTACCACTGAGAAAACCATCCCATAAAATTAAAGTATTGAGTGTGGCGGGTATTTTTGCCGAAGCGATACAACGAATTCATACGAACGACACGATAAGTGCACTTTTTGATGATTAATTGATTAACTGAAAACCAATGAAGCAACCAGAACTATACAAACTTGAAGGCGAAAAAAGAGAAACCGGCAGAAAATCTGCTTTGGGACTTCGCAACGGGTTAAGAATTCCTGCCATACTATATGGCCCTAAAGTAAAAGAGAATATCAGCTTTTCCATCAGTGAGGTGGATCTTGAAAAGATATTATCTGTAAGTGAGACAAAGCTGCAGAATCTTACCGTCGATGGTAAAGAGTACAAAACACTGCTTAAAAACGTAGAGTTTGATCCTGTAACCGACCGGGCTCTGCATGCCGATTTTTATGTGCTGGATGAGAAAACTCCGTTGAATTTGAAGGTGCCTATACGCCTTACCGGTGTTGCAAAAGGTGTTCGTGATGGAGGTGGACGGGTATTTCAGCCCCTGCGTATTGTTCGCATAAAAGTTATACCTGAAAAAATCCCTGCCCAATTCGAGCTCGATATTTCCGATCTTGATATTGGTGATTCACTGCATGTGAGCGAACTCAATCTTGAAGGTATTGAACCTCTCGATGACCCGAGACAAACCATCGTGACTATTGCGCCTCCGAAATCCGAAGCTCTCTTTACATCAGCTCTTGAAGAAGAAGATGTTGACGAAGAAGTTGTTACTGATGAGGAAGCTGCTGTTGAAGAAGGTGAAGAGGCAGAAGCCGAAGGCGAAGAAACAGAAGAGACAAAAGAATAAAATATTGATCTCTTGGTTATGGCTATGATTGCTGGCCTGGGAAATCCCGGATTAGAATACAATGGTACGCGTCATAACGTAGGTTTCGAACTTATTGACAAATTATCAGAAAAATTGACCATTACTCTGAAAAAGGGTAATGGTCTTTTCTTTTTTGGGGAGGGTCAATTCAAAGGGAAAAAAGTCACTCTGCTTAAACCCACCACCTACATGAACCGAAGCGGCAAGGCAATAACCAAAGCACTGGCACAGACTGGTGATCCTCTTTCCGAGTGCATGATTTGCTACGATGATATCAATCTTGAGCCGGGACGAATTCGTATACGGCCATCAGGGAGTGCAGGCGGACACAACGGTATTTCTGATATTATTGAGCAATTACAAACAAGAGATTTTCCAAGATTGCGCATAGGTATCGGCAATGATTTTCCAAGAGGGCGTCAGTTTGCATATGTTCTGGAACCATTTACTCCTTCGCAGCGAAAATTGGTAGATGAAGCTCTTGAGGTTGCATCCGATGCAATTTTAGCGTTTCTTCGTGGTGGCATCGATTTGGCTATGAATAAATTTAACTAACATTTTACTATCGCTAACTGAAAAACAAGAACCAAAAACATGTTACACTCAATCTTTTACTTAATACCGCTGGCCGGATTACTGGCGCTGCTCTTTACCTACATTAAAGCAAGCTGGGTTTCCCGGCAGGATGTGGGAGACGAGAACATGGCGCGGATAGCAGGCCATATTTCTGATGGAGCGATGGCGTTCCTCAGAGCTGAATATAAAACACTATCCATCTTTGTTATTGTCGTGGCTATTCTGCTCTCCTACCAGGGAGCTATTACTGAGGGTTCATCCTATATGATCGCAGTTTCCTTTATTGTGGGAGCCATCTGTTCCGGTCTTGCAGGTTTTATCGGGATGAAAGTTGCCACAAAAGCGAATGTTCGAACCACAAACGCTGCACGAACCAGTCTTGGAAAAGCTCTTGAAGTAGCTTTTTCCGGCGGCTCTGTTATGGGGCTTGCTGTGGTAGGCCTTGGTGTTTTGGGCCTGAGTTTGCTTTTTATAATCTTTAGCTGGCAGTTCGACCTCGCCGGTGCGCAATTAGCAGCAGACGGATCCAATCCCATTCTTAACCTTGTCATTACTGTAATTACCGGATTTTCTTTCGGAGCTTCATCCATCGCCCTGTTTGCACGTGTGGGTGGTGGTATTTATACCAAAGCGGCTGACGTAGGTGCCGACCTTGTAGGAAAAGTTGAGGCCGGAATTCCTGAAGATCACCCGCTGAATCCTGCTACAATTGCCGATAACGTGGGAGATAACGTAGGTGATGTTGCCGGGATGGGCGCTGACCTGTTTGAATCGTTTGTAGGCTCTATCATCGGTGCGATGGTACTGGGTGCTGTATTTTTCTCGATTTTTGATGCCGATGCAGGGGCTGCACTTGGCGGAATGAGCGGTGTTTTTCTTCCGCTGATGCTTGCAGCAACAGGTATTATTACCTCTATTATCGGTACACTGCTGGTACGTGTAAAAGAAGAAGGAGGCGATCCTCAAAAAGCCCTGAATATCGGGGAGTTTGGTTCCGCCATTCTGATGGCTGTGATTTTCTATTTCCTGATTTCCTGGCTGCTTCCCTCAAGCTGGAGCTATAACGACCCGCTTTACGGACGGGTGTTTGAATATACTTCGCTTGGAGTATATCTGGCCACGATTATCGGGCTGTTTTCCGGCCTGGGTATTGGCCTGATTACCGAGTATTATACAGGGTTTGGCAAAAAGCCGGTCATCGGAATAGCTGAGCAGTCGCTCACAGGCCACGCAACGAACATCATCTCCGGACTTGGTGTTGGAATGATGTCTACCGGAATTCCGATTTTGATTATCGCTTTTGCGATTATGACCTCTTTCCATCTTGCCGGACTCTTCGGAATAGCGATTGCGGCTGTGGGAATGCTCTCCAACACCGGAATTCAGCTCGCCGTGGATGCATACGGCCCCATTTCTGATAATGCTGGCGGTATCGCCGAAATGAGTGAACTTCCTCCTGAAGTTCGTGAAAGAACTGACAAACTGGATGCTGTTGGAAACACAACAGCTGCTATAGGAAAAGGTTTTGCGATCGGGTCTGCTGCTCTTACCGCTCTGGCTCTTTTCGGCGCATATATGACTTCTGCCGGAATTACCAGTATCGATATTTCCGAGGCCAACGTAATGGCGGGAATCTTTGTGGGTGGTATGCTTGCTTTTGTATTTTCTGCCCTTTCAATGAATGCTGTGGGCCGCGCAGCCAAGTCGATGATAGAAGAGGTGCGCCGACAGTTCAACACCATTGAACCACTGAAAGCGGCTCTCGCAGTAATGAGAAAGAACGAAGGGGTCGATCAGAAGGAGTGGTCAGAAGAAGATCAGAAAACCTTCGATGCTGCTCATGGAACGGCTGAGTACAGTAAGTGTGTGGAGATTTCAACCAAATCGGCACTTCGTGAAATGATAACCCCGGGAATGCTGGCCGTCCTTGTACCTGTACTGGTTGGATTTATTTTCGGAAAAGAAGCACTTGGCGGTTTGCTTGCCGGTGTAACAGTTGTTGGTGTGCTGATGGCGATTTTCCAGGCCAATGCAGGTGGTGCGTGGGATAATGCCAAAAAAATGGTTGAAGCAGGTATCGTGATCGACGGAAAAACCTACAGCAAGGGGTCAGATGCCCATAAGGCAACGGTTACCGGTGATACCGTAGGTGATCCGCTCAAGGATACATCCGGTCCTTCACTCAACATTCTACTGAAACTGATTGCGGTAATCGCTCTTGTGATTGCAACCGCACTCTGATAAGATTTACATTTACTGAAGATTGATCAGTATAGAGCAGTTTTAAAATAAAAAGCCCCGGTGACTGATAAAATCGCCGGGGCTTTTTGATTTTAGTGGGTGTGTAATTTTAAACGGAAGTTCTAAGTAATAAAACAAGGAAAGTACATATAAAACAAGTTGTTGTTTTAAAAAGTAATTTCCAGTTACTGGGTACGAATATTTAACAGTTCATAAGCCTTCTTTTGTAATGGTGTAAGTTCGCTCAGTCGATAG
>JAFIFB010000065.1 GCA_020832285.1 Balneolaceae bacterium | reverse complement strand
GGATCTCTCCGGTTTTGAGGGGCTGTCCGTTCATGTTTTGGGTGATGGAAAAACCTACAGCCTGAGGCTCAGAACTGTAAAAAAAGGCCGGCTGACGAATTACTCCTACGAGGCCCGTTTTGCAACCACAGAGGGGGCGTGGGAGACGCATCAACTGGCATACAGCGATTTTAGTCCGGTATTCAGAGGAAGAGCCGTTCGCGGTAACCCGGAGCTGAATTCAGATGCCATTTATGAGATTGGCTTTATGATTCAGGACGGCCAGGAGGGGGCGTTTAGATTGGCTGTTCGCAGGTTAAGTGTGTATTGAAAACGGAGAAACTGATAAAGTTTGTGCGGGGGTTGTTTGCCGAAACGATATCGTAGCCACTTCCCCGGTTGGACGTTTTTCTGTTCTTTACACAGGAATGCGGGCATAGCGGGGCTCAGATGGTTAAACCGCAAAGGCCGCGAAGAGGCGCAAAGGGGAAAACTTGGCGTTCCTTAGCGCTCTTGGCGGTTTAATATCCGATTTGTATTCGAGCTCGAAGTATGGTGGTCAATTGATGAGCTATATTCAGTCTCCTCTCACATGTATTTGGGTATAGCAAAACTCAGTAAGTTAAACCGCAAAGGCCGCGGTGGGGCGCAAAGGGCAGGGCGAGTGCATGGAGACATCTCACTATTCTTCATGGGTAATTAGAGGAGCCTGGATACAGGATGGTTATAAAAACGGAGAAACCAATCAACCGAGAAGTAGCCAGCCGGGAAAATACTTGGTCGGGGCAGAGGTTTTGGACATATCGGAATCCGATAAACATGTACTTTAAAAAGAGAAAGAACGGTGTTTAATCTATAATTACCTGCTATCAGACAATATTACTTATACATTTAATATTAGATTTGGTCGTGAGGGGTAAAACCCGCTATATTATCAGGAGTTGCAAAAAACAAAGCCCTTCAACTGCAGCGAATTTATTCTTTTCTTGAGTAAAAAGTGCCTTTCAGATCTCTCAGAGCCGGAATTTCTATGTGTTGGATGTGGGGGCGTGAGACGGGAAACGTGATTCGGAAAGAAGTGGAGAAACGCGAAGCGAGTGCATGGAGACATCTCTCGGTTTAAAAACCAGATTGATGAAAAGTTCGGCTATTTGTGTATCATAAATAACTATATGTGAGTCACAAAATTTGTTGCGACTCACAGATGATACACAAACTTATTCACTAACAATTTTTATCAGCGATCGGAAAATGTAAATTGCCGGTTTTCTTCCACTTGATTCTTCAAGCGTATCGATAATGTTTTCTTCCCGCAGAGTACTGATGATTCTTGCGTTAGTGGGTTTTGGTATGCCTGAGTTTTTTTGAAAATCGGAACTTGTAAAAATCCCCAGGTTAAAAAGGCTGTCTAATGCCGGCAGTGCATATTGGGAATGTGTGCTTTCCACAACTTTTTGCTTCATCGAATTGTACAGGTAGATAATATTTTGTGCCTTTTCAGTATTCAGTCTTGCCTGGGTATCAACAGCCGTTAAAAAAAAACGGATCCAGTTCTCCCACTCTCCATTATCACTGTTGCCTTTCAGTTGGTCATAATATTCCTCCCTGTGTTTTTCCAGGTACGCACTAATATAAAACATCGGTTGGTGCAGTATGTTTTTGGAGTAGAGATAAAGTGGTATCAAAATACGACCAATCCTTCCGTTACCATCTATAAAGGGGTGCAAAATTTCGAATTGTGCATGTATAATTGCCGCCTGAACCAGGGCATCGGCGTCATCGGCATGTATATATTTTTCAAAATCACTTAAATACTCCGGGAGGTTTAGTGGAGATGGGGGAACAAACCGCGCATTTTCTAAAGCTGATCCGGGTTTGCCAATCCAGTTTTGAATAGTTCTGAACTTCCCCCGGGATTTGTTTTGCCCCCTTACACTATCCAGCAATATAGAGTGCATGGATTTAATAAGGTTCAAACTCAAAGGGCGTTTATCAAGTTCATTAATTGCATGTCCCATTGCCTTCCGGTAATTGATAATCTCCCGGATGTCGTTATAATGTTTCACTTCTTTTTGAGGATTCGCCTGAAATCTCAACACCTCTTCCAAAGTTGCCTGAGTTCCCTCAATTTTTGAAGAGAGGACAGCTTCCTGGGTTGTTAACGGTGAAAGCAGCACTGCCGGATTGGGAATGGATTGCAATAATCCGTCGTACCTGGCAACAGCACGATTAGCCGGACCTAAAACCCGTTGAAATTTTTCCCAGTTCAGATTTTTAAGCGGAAGTTTATGAGGAATAAAAGGTTTCACTTCATATCTGTATGAAATTTTTGAGTATCAACTAAGATACATTAATAATCTTGTGTATCATAAACAATAAAATATGATACACAAGATTATTTGCTTTGCACAGGTAAACCGCAAAGGCCGCGGTGGGGCGCAAATGGCAGGGCGAGTGCATGGAGAGATCTCACTATTCTTCATGGGTAATTAGAGGAGCCTAGATACAGGATGGTTATAATAACGGAGAAACCAATAATCCGACAAGTAGCCAGCCGGGAAAATACTTGGTCGGGGCAGAGGTTTTGGACATATCGGAATCTGATAAACATGTACTTTTAAAAGCGAAAGAACAATGTTTAACCTATAATTACATTCTATCAGCTAACATTACTTATACATTTAATATTAGATTTGGTCGTGAGGGGTAAAACCCGCTATATTATCAGGAGTTGCAATAAACAAAGCCCTTCAACTGCAGCAAATTTATTCTTTTCTTGAGTAAAAAATGCCTTTCAGATCTCTCAGAGCCGGAATTTCTATGTGTTGGATGTGGGGGGCGTGAGACGAGAAACGTGAAACGTGATTCGGAAAGAAGTGGAGAACCGCGAAGCGAATCGGGAGACAGGGTCGCCTTTGATTCTGTTTAGAACCCGGCCAAGCTTCAAGGACCTGCGGATCACGCCGGTAGGCGGACAGGCTGCTTGAAGGTGATTATCATTCGGGCTGGTAAAAGCGTCACTGGTTCTCTATACACTGGTTTTGAATTTCATGCTCCACATTAACCAACCAGGCAGCCCCATCTTCATCTTCACCATCACGATGTGCGCTGCAATCTTCGCCCTCTCCCTCGCCGAAGGATATGATGTGACATGCTCTGACCTGTTCGAGCATTGAATCACTGCAATCTCCCTCAGGGTTGATGTTCTGCAGGCATTGCATAGCTGATTGGTAGTTGTTGATCCGGCAATCCATCACGTCTTTTGCCCATGCGGGAGGATCACCGGCCTCGCTGGCGACCCGCTGAGCACAAGTGGCAATTTCGTCGATCTCATCCGGGTCTCCGATACGACTTTCAAGACATTCCGTTTCAGAGTCGTAGCCATCTCCGGGGAGTATTTGGGCATTATCGTACTGACATTCGCATATGTAGGTATGGAATACAACATCATAGCCCAGTTTTGCCTCGTAATATTCGTCGTACGCTATGGGGATTTCATAGTTATCGGCCTCACTTTCTGTCTGTGCGGCTACCGGCGCGGCGAAGACCCACCAAAAAAGCATGATTCCGAGGGCCATCAGCACGGTACAGCGAGTTTGAGAAGCTCTGTTGCGTGTCATTGATGCAAATAAAGTTGTGTTAGTCATAGCGTCATTTCTAGTTGTTTGAATAGTTCAGAGTAAATCGCAGTCACCATACGCAGCAAATTGTTCTGCCGGATCAATCATTGTATGAGCGTAAAACCGGAGGTGATCAGCCGTTGTATAAAGGTTTTGATCTCATTTTTGGAGAGTATACCTCAGGTATGTGGCGAAGTATGGTTGTTTTATTCTTGCCTCGAAATTCGATTATCCCAAAAAAACTCTCATTCCAGTCTGTCTTTTGATGATGCGTACGAAAAAATGTATCAGATACTTGTTGTGTACTATATTGATGGTATTCGAAAAAAGCATCTGTAATCTTTAGCTTAGTCTATAATAAATAATAACATTGAAATTATAAACCGATAAACAGAGAAATCGAGAAAGGTTGTGGTGAATCTGTGTCGTAGCTGCTTTGTAGGTTGAACATTTCTTTGAGCGAGGAGATTTCTCCACTCCGGCCCACAAAGCGGGCCTTCGGTCGAAATGACAAGGATTGCTTTAATAACAAGGCCGGCGTATTTGTCTCCGTGATATGCAAGCATACGTGTTACGCCGGATTTTAGCATAATCTCCCTTCCATCATTGGCGGGCAAGCTAAAACCTTGATCTATTCATGAACCTAACGCCCGCCGCATTGTACCCCAATGCCATTGTCATGTCGACTAAACGAGCAGAGCGAGTGCATGGAGACATCTCCTTGGTGCAGGATGAGGTTGTATTAAAACAGAAAAACCGAAAAATGTAAAACAGATAAACCGATAAAGTTTGTGCGGGGGTTGTACACTGAAAAGATAACGTAACCACTTTCTCTGTTGGACGTTTCTCGGTTGGACATTTGTCTGTTTCCCTCAGTTTTTCTGTTGGACATTTATCGGTTTAAAAGTTATCGGATCGGATATTTTTTTGAAATATGAAGAATCATATTATGTTGAAAGTGGAGATGGATACTGCAAGTTTTGGATCAACCCTGTTTCGTTGGCATATTCAACGGGTTATAATTCGTCAGAACTGAACAAAATCAGAAAACTGACAGAAGAACATTCAACATTAATCGAAACCTCCTGGAATGAGTACTTCGGTAAAGCATAAACCGGCCAGGGCAACCAAACTTTGGTTCTCTGACCAAAAATTATTCCTGCTGCTTGATGACGGCCGTGAAATTGGTGTGCCCCTGGAATGGTATCCAAAACTACGCGATGCCGGTGAAAAAGAACTGAATAACTGGCGGTTTATCGGAGACGGTATTGGAATTCACTGGGAAACACTGGATGAAGATCTTTCGGTTGATGGGATTTTGAGGTGAAGAACTGTGTTCTGTTCAATACACAGGAATGCGTGCAATGCGCCGCTCAGTATGGTAAACCGCCAAGGCCGCTAAGAGACGCAAAGGGGGTTCGATTCAGGGGTTTGTCATATAAAACTCTTAAAACCGGTGTGTATATCTGAATTTGACAGCTCCCTGGGTTTCGATTGGTGTGAACATATCTTCCATACGCAGCCAGTTATATGTGTAGACCAGGAACAAATCTGAGCCCGGGCGGATGGTCCAGCGGAAACGGTTGTACAGGCCAAGTACGTCACTCAGGTTATCAAACTGGATGATATTGGTAAAGGCCGTATTGGGTGAAAGATCCACATTTCCACGAAACCGAACCAGATCCGTGTGAAAATTTCCCTGTTCCAGCGTTACGTCGCTGCGGGAAAAATCTGCTGAAAGGTTAATGCCGGGCCACGGACGTATCGTAAGGTCAAACTGATATATATTGCGATGTCCCGTCCAAAACCCCTCGTGAGTCAGATCGATTGCTGCTGAAATTTTTCGATAACTGGCACTTCTCAATTCCAGGTTGTACGACCAGGTATAATAGTCATCTGTCGGAATAATTATTGTCCCATCTCTGAGTATATCAAAATCGAAAGTAAGGTTTTCATAGTCTCTGGATATCGAAAATTCAATCTGATCACCGCTTTCAAATGTCAGTTCAATGGGTGTGAGTGCAATTTTCATGGTTTCGAGATTGAAATCCAAATCAGTTAAGTACTCAAAATAAAGTTCCGTTTCCCATGAACGGAATGTTCTGCTGTTATTTAATAATTCTACATACCTGAATGATGGCTGAAATCGTCTGAATGCCACCCTCGGGGCAAATCCAACAGCCGGGTTGAAAGCTTCACCGAATTCGCGGTATGATGCATGCCAGTAAAATGGAAAATTTGGATAGGCAACTCTTACCCCGCGGCTCGTGCGATCCCAAAATGAAGTGTTTTCATCGGGTGTATGCATATTGTTCCAGATAAAAAATGCCTGAAATTGCAGATTTTTATCTCCCATGAACCGTGATGTGTTTAATTCCAGATCGGTTCCGATTGTGTGGCGGTCATTGAGTAAATCAACATCATGGGTTGCCCTTCGTGTATATAGCAAACCTATACTGCTTGAACTCAGTATATTTTGCCTGATTCTTGCAGCGGTAAAGTCTTCTTTGTTACTGATATCTGTTTCAGCTGTTCTAATCTGGTAAAGGCCCATGTTGGTATTATGATGACGGCCAAGAGCCTGTATTCCAGCTTGTATTGGCACCTGCTGGCCTGCAATTAATCCGATATTTCGACTGAAATATGGCCTGACCCCGCTTTCCGGCACAAATGAGAAAATGCTGGCTCCTTCTAAAAAGAAATCTCTTTGTTCCGGAAAGGATATATCAAAACGGGAGAGATTTACCCTTCGCTGATCAACTTCGGTTTCAGCGAAATCGGTATTGATGGTCAGAGATGTTCTGAAACCGGGTGTAATATTATAGCTGATATCAAGCCCTGCATCCGCTGTAAGATCATTTTCAGGGTTTTGTCTATTGAGCCATGAACGATTGCCTGAAGCTGTGGCAAATGGAGTGATTTCCAGCCCCAGTCCTTGATTCAAATTTTCCAGCCCTGTCAGAACTCCGGCATTTTGAGGGCGAAAAAGCCCCTGGTTTCTCCGCCATCCCGACCAAAGGATCTCTTCATTATTTCTTCGAACTGTCCTCTGAAAATTAATTCCCCAGGTTGTGTTTTCCGGGTGAAAATCCAGAGACCTGAAGGGAATTTGAACCTCCACAACCCAACCTTCATCATTGATACTGGTTCTTACATCCCAGATGCCATCCCATGCTTTATTAAGATTCGTTGATTGGCCAACCGTTAAAAGCCCGTCACCTCTTAAACCGGCCGGATTGGTTTCAAAAAAATATGCATTTCTCCCATCATGGAAAGTATCCAGAATCCACATGAATCGGTCATCAGTAGCGAGGCTTTGATTTCTTCTCCGTTGATAAGCCAGGATACCGGCCGGATTGTCGTCGAACAATTTGGCTGCGATGATAAGATAATTGTCATCGTATGCAACGTATATTTCTGTATCCTGACTTGGGATACCGCCCTCATTGGGTTCCTGCTGTGTGAAATTGCGATTTGGCTGCACTCTGTCCCAAAAGGGTTCATTCATCACCCCATCCAGTGTAAAGGTTTCTCCCGGCTGCAATTTATAAGCTTCTATTTGAAAAAGGGAAGGGAGTTCAGAGTTCAGATCCTGCGAAAATGCAATTTTATCCACAAATAATGAGAAAATGAAAAACAGAGCTGCCAACTTTAAAGGCATGAGAGGCACAAATAATTCTTTCATTCTATAAAATTATCACTCGACATCACTAAATATCACTATATTTTTTGTCAGATTAGCCGACGGGGAAAAGAAAAGTGAAAATTGAAAACTATAAACAGAAAAGTCGAAATACCAATAAACCGAGAAAGTTGGAATATGGGTTGAGACCGCGTATTTGTCAAGAAAAATACTTTCTCTGTTCTTCGGTTTCCTTCCTTTGTCTGTTGAACATTTTTCTGTTTCTCGATTTCCCCCCTTTTTAAAGTCAAATTCCCAACATGCATTAAAAAAGACAAAATTTAATGTTTGCCAGTACTGAAAACAGTATTTTAATGCCGGAATTCCTATCATACATCAAAAATATGAATTTTTAATGTCGGAAAAGCAGATTTATCCAGTGAATCCGGATCGAACAAAGCCGTGGAACGATCTTCCGGACCTGCCGATAGCCCCGTCGCTCTATCGGGATGTGGAGATTTATGAGCAGCTTGGCAACGCAAAAGAAGCACTGGCGCTTCTGGCGGGACGCAGTATTGCGATTCCGAATCCCGGAATGCTGATCAACTCAATCACCCTGCAGGAGGCAAAGGTATCGAGTGCCATCGAGCATGTGTTTACCACCGACGATGAGCTCTACAAAGCGGTGAGTGATTCCGCTGGCGACGGGGAGGCGTCAGGGCCCACCAAAGAGGTGCTTCGCTACAGGGAAGCGCTCTGGAAGGGACATCACTACCTGGAAGAGCACGGCCGGTTCGATCGTACCTATTTTGTTCAGCTCTACCAAACCATCATGGAAAGCGGAGATGGAATTCGCCCCCCGTTTGCGCGCACCTTCATCCGGATGGGCGCTACCGGCCCAAATGCCGGAAAACCGGCCTACACGCCCCCGCGCGGCAAAGGCGTGGTGGAGGCCAAACTTGACAACCTGATCGAGTTCCTGAACAACAGCGACTCGGAACCGGCTGATCCGCTGCTGAAAATGTGCATCGCCCACTTTCAATTTGAGGCTATCCATCCGTTTCGCGACGGCAACGGTCGGGCGGGACGCATCATGAATATTCATCAGCTTACCCACAATGGCCTGCTTGAACTCCCGATTCTCTACCTGAGCCGGTATATCCTCGAACAAAAGGAGCAGTATTACGAAACGCTGGCGGGAGTGTCGCAGCGAGCCGGCTGGAAGCAGTGGTTTCTCTATATGCTGCAGGCGGTGGAGTGGACATCAAAACTGACGCTTCGAAAGGTGAACGACATCATCGCATCGCAGGATGAAATCCTTGGAGTGATCCGCGAGCAGACCGCCATCCGCCGGCCGGAAGAGCTGACCGAAGCGATCTTTACCCAGCCTTACACCAAAGTGAACCACCTGACCGACCGGGGACTCTACGCCGAAAACACCGCCCGTAATTACCTGAATGAACTGGCCGGTCTGCAAATCCTTGAAAAACGGGAGATCAAAGGCCGCCACTACTACATAAACCGGGAGCTGGAAGAGATTCTTTCTTATTAGAGGGGGAATTAAAAGCCAAAAGCAGACTAGTGTTATGTCAAAGATAAAACGTCGGGTTAAGTCATCTGACGAGTTTTTCAAAAAATATGCCAATGTAGATGATTGGGATGATCCCGGATCGACTCGTCTGATGACTCTCTCACACTTTTACAGTTGACAGGACACTA
>JAFIFB010000061.1 GCA_020832285.1 Balneolaceae bacterium | reverse complement strand
TAATTCACCTATCGAACTTTATAACCTTGCCGATGATATCGCTGAAGAAAATAATATTGCGGATCAGCATCCTGATATTGTTGAAGAAATGAACAGTATTATGCATGAGGCACATGTACCCTCTGAGCTGTTTCCTCTTTTTGATTGAAATATAATTAACATATAAATGAACAAATTTAATAATATCGGTTTCCCGCGAAGAGAGTTCTTTTTATTTATTGGCTGAGGATAATTGGAAGAATTGGAACAGTCTGTTCGTTAGTCAGATGGAAGTATACGTCATAAATCATGATTTGGTACAGAATCCCGGTTGGTGATTTTAATTAAAGTATTTTTGTGGGTCAGCCTCGGGTAATTCATTTTTTAAAAGTTATTAAAATGTATAATAAACATTACAAGTCTAATCAACTTTTCTCAGATACTTGGTTTAAAGTCACTTCAGTGATTTTCTTAATAGGGCTATTCTTCAGTGGATGGACTGGCAATTCTTATGCCCAATCAGACAAGCCGAATGTGATCATCATTTTTACGGATGATCAAGGCACCCTGGATTTAAACTACTATGGTGCAACCGATTTGGTTACCCCCCATATGGATGATCTCGGTAAACGAGGCGTAAGTTTTTCTCAATTTTATGCTGCATCACCGGTTTGTTCGCCTTCAAGAGCTGGTTTATTAACGGGTCGCGATCCCAACCGCGCTGATATGCCGGGAAATGCTCCTTCGATGGAAGGCAGGCCAGGAATGTCACCTGACGAGATAACTATTGCAAATATTTTAAAAGATGCTGGATATAAAACGGCACATATTGGAAAATGGCATTTGGGTTACACACCTGAAACCATGCCAAACGGCCAGGGTTTTGATTATTCCTTTGGGCATATGGGCGGAGTCATCGATAATTATTCACACTTTTTCTACTGGGATGGCCCGAATCGTCATGATTTATGGCGGAATGGTGAACGGGTTTATTATGACGGTGAGTACTTTCCGGATCTGATGGTCAAAGAAGCGGAACAGTTCATGAGAGAAAATCGTGAGAATCCTTTTTTTCTCTATTTTGCGATCAATTTACCTCATTACCCTTATCAGGGGGATGTGGAATGGTTAAAGTATTACCAGGATCAAAATGTGCCTTATCCCCGCGATCTTTACAACGCCTTTGTATCAACCCAGGATGATCGGATTGGTGAACTTATGGCAGTGGTAGATGATTTGGGAATTCGCGAAGAAACACTTGTCATTTTCCAGTCTGATCATGGACATTCAACCGAGGAGCGTGCCCATTATGGAGGTGGTTATGCTGGGGATTATCGCGGGGCAAAGTTCAGTTTATTTGAAGGTGGTATTCGTGTGCCAGCCATAGTATCCATGCCGGGCACGATTCCGGAAGGCGAGTGGCGTGATCAAATGGCACATGGAACCGACTGGTTTCCTACAATAGCTACATTCACAGGTGCGAACCTACCTGAAAAAAGATTAGACGGCAAAGATTTATATGATGTTATTATGTCAGATAGCAATGAATCGCCTCATGAAGTTCTGTATTGGAAATTAGGTAACCAATGGGCAGTTATGGAGGGGGAATGGAAATTAATCGGTAATCCAATAGATTCAACCGGAGAAGGTGAGAGAACAGCACTTGATGGAGAGGATCAACTTTTTTTATCGAATCTGCGGCTTGACCCCACTGAGATGAAAAATTTTGGGCCTGCCCATCAGGATATTGTTGAGAGGTTGATGCAGAAGTATGAAGAATGGGTAAATGGATTAGATTAATTTATTTGAAGTAGTTTTATATCAAAGATAAAACGTCGGGTTAAGTCATCTGACGAGTTTTTCAAAAAATATACCAATGCAGATGATAGTGTTCATAATTATTCTCCAGGATCGGATCATACCAATTACCGGCAAAGGGATCCCAGATTTGTATTGAGTCAATAGAATGGCAAAGCTAAAACATCAGAACTTTGGCAACAATAACTCTTCCATTCAAAAATTACGGGTAGGAAAATATTACAATCACGGGCCAGATCATCGGGTTTCTATGTTGACGCTCACAGACAACAGCCAAATAAGGTCAATAAACAAACGATCAAGTATTAGGATTTTTTGAGCTCAATTCCCAAATTGCAACTTAGTTTAGTTCTATTTTCGATGGAGGAATCAATAAGAGGGTACCTGCGTATTGAATTTGATTCGTTTTAAGTTAATGATTATTCAATATTTGTTGCCAAAGATGCGAAAAATGATCACTTTTTTAAACGAATAACGAATAACGAATAACGAATAACGAATAACGAATAACGAATAACGAATAACGAATAACGAATAACGAATTTACAACACGTACACTTATCACTTGAACACAGAATATGAAAAGCATTAAAAAACCCTCCCGGACCTTCAAGAAATTAAAAAAACCGGTTACTATCAGAAATATGATTGTTATCTGTTTTTCTGTTTTTGTTTTTTCTGGCTGTGCTTCAGAAGAAAATCAGACATTGGTTCAGCCGGAACAAAGTCAGCCTAACATTATTCTGATCATGACCGATCAGCACCGGGCCGATGCATTGGGATATGCTGGTAATTCGGAAGTTATTACCCCCAACTTTGATCGCCTGGCCGCGGACGGAGTGCATTTCGAAAACGGATACAGTTCGGTTCCAAGCTGCACGCCAGCGAGAGCGGCTCTTCTTACCGGCCAGTCTCCCTGGAACAACGGCATGCTTGGTTACGGACGAGTAGCCAGGGAGTATGAATTTCAGATGCCGCAGATGCTGCGCGACTTGGGGTATTATACCTTTGGTATTGGTAAAATGCACTGGTTTCCCCAAAAAGCCCTTCACGGTTTTCATGGTACGCTGGTGGATGCAAGTGGCCGCATTGAATCCGAAGGATTTATCAGCGACTACCGAAACTGGTTCAAGCTGAACGCACCGGGGCAGGACCCTGACAAACTTGGAATCGGCTGGAATGAGCACCGCGCCGGCGTATATCCACTGGACGAGGAGCTGCATCCAACCGTCTGGACCGGCCAAACTGCCGTGGAACTGATCGGGAATTATGATCTGGACGCCCCTCTGTTTCTGAAAATCTCATTCGCACGCCCTCACAGCCCTTACGATCCCCCTCAGCGTTATCTTGACATGTATGAAAATACAGAGATACCGGCGCCACCCGTAGGCGAATGGGCAGAACGCTTCGCAGATTTTCCTGAAACACCGAATGCGGCGTTTGGTGATTTTGGAGCCGATCATGCCATCAATAGCCGTCGTCACTACTATGGTCTGGTAACACAGATCGATGATCAGATAGGCGAAATCGTATCCATGCTGAAAGAGAAAGGCATGTACGAAAACAGCCTGATCATTTTTACCTCCGATCACGGAGATATGCTTGGTGATCATCATCATTGGCGCAAAACATACGCCTATGAAGGTTCCGCCGCCGTACCGTTTTTAATGAAATGGCCGGAAAATTTTAATGGTGATCTTAACAGAGGGCAGACATTGAGCAATCCGGTGGAGCTTCGGGATATTTTACCGACCTTTTTGGATGCAGCCGGTTCCCAAGTGCCCGATGCAATGGACGGGGCCTCT
The DNA here is from genome assembly GCA_020832285.1 of Balneolaceae bacterium. Taxonomy (GTDB): domain Bacteria; phylum Bacteroidota; class Rhodothermia; order Balneolales; family Balneolaceae; genus Rhodohalobacter. The sequence goes on along the minus strand of JAFIFB010000061.1, from coordinate 86,744 downwards.
TTGTTGCGTCTTGTGAAGGACCCTCAGGCTGATTGGAGGCCCTGGATCGACCTGGAACATAACACCACATATATCGAAGAAAACTACTGGAGCGGCCTTACAGACGGAAAAATGAAATATATCTGGTTTTTTCGAAATGGCGAAGAGCAGTTGTTCAATTTGGCCGAGGATCCGCAAGAACTGTACAACCTGGCCGGCCTTGAAGAGTATCAAAGCGAGCTGGAAATGTGGAGACACCGCTTGGGCGATCACCTGAGTGAACGTGGAGAAGAATTTGCGAAAAATGGTGTGCCGGTAATCCGGGAAGAATCGAAAACCTATAGCCCCAATTACCCGCAAATTGAAATGACGCCACAGGAACGGCTTCGGTACTGGGTTGAGGAAATTACAGAAAGTTTTCTATATGATTAGCATAAACTTAATAACACTTAAAAATATGAGTTCCATTCTGAAATTTCGAAAAAAGAGGCTGAGGCTGTCCAAAAAGTGAGATTCAAGATCTTAAAACCTAACATTTTTAAGTTTGTAAAGGTATTGAAAAGGAGCACCCCTCCTTGCGGCGTGTTTTTCGCCGGAGGGTGGGGACGGGGGTGGGTCAGAAAAGATCGGAACTTTTTAATTCCTAAATGATTTTGGCAGGTTTTATATAATTTTGTCTTTTTTAGACAGCCTCAGGGTTTTACCTGAATAATTTAGCCCGGGTTTCTCACACTAAATATGTTAATCGAACTCAGGCCAATACATTAACCGAACCACTACATAATGTTCACATTTACACCTTTAAACAAGTTTCAGAGTTGTGCATCTGTTATGTTCACCCTGTTAATTACTTTGCTGTGGTTAGTATCAGGGTGCAATGGTGATACAGAAAACAGGGATGGACAGCCAGGCATTGATAGGCCTCCAAATATCATTTTAATAATGACAGATGATCAGGGATTTGAAACGATTGGGGCGTATGGTGGAGAAACGTATCAAACCCCTGTAGTTGATAAGCTTGCAAAAACCGGGATTCGCTTTGATGAAGCTCATGCAACTCCTGTTTGTACACCAACCAGGGTGAAAATCATGAGTGGGAAATACAACAGCCGGAATTATATAGGTTTTGGTGAAATGGATCCTGAAATCTATACATTTGGCAACCTGTTACAGGATAACGGGTACGCAACATTCATCGGAGGAAAATGGCAGCTTGGCGGCGATCTCGAATCACCGCATGAATTTGGCTTTGATGAGTACGCCCTGTGGCAGCTTACGCGCCGCGGCCGTGGAGATAACCCGATTGCCAATCGTTATCCGAATCCCGGACTGGCAATCAATGGTGAGAAAGCAGATTTTTTTGATGGAGAATACGGGCCTGATATCATTAATGATCATGTTTTAGATTTTATAGAAAGACATCAGGAGGAGCCTTTTTTGGTTTATTATCCAATGATTTTACCTCATTGGCCATTTGAACCAACACCCGATTCACCCACCTGGGATCCCACAGCCCGGCAAGGTGATGACGAAGAGCAACCCGGCAGGGGAGACGAAGCCTATTTCGTGGATATGGTAGAATATACAGACAAACTTGTTGGGCGTACCATTGACAAATTGGAAGAACTGGGACTTCGCGAGAATACGCTCATCATTTTTACTTCTGATAATGGTACAGATCGGGGAATTGTCTCCATGGTAAATGGTGAAGAATTTGTTGGGGCAAAATTGAGCTTGATAAAGGGGGGGACTCATGTTCCGCTCATTGCCAACTGGCCGGGAGTTATTCCTGAAGGAATGGTGAATGACGATTTAATTGGATTTACAGAATTCTTTCCTACTCTTGCGGACATTGCCGGAATAGAAATTCCGGATGAATTGCAGTTGGACGGTCAGAACATTGCTCCTGTGTTATACGGAGAAGATGCAGAACTTCGGGATTGGTTATACATGTGGATGTTTCGCAATAACGATCCTGAAGGCCCTGGTGGTGAGTTTGCTCGAACCCATCAATATAAATATTACGCGGATGGCCGGTTTTATGACTTGTCGCAAGACCCCCTGGAAGAACACCCACCCATTGCTTTAGAGGAGCTTACTGAAGAGCAGGAAGAAGTGCTTAACAGACTAAAGAAAATTATAGAGGAAAATACCCGCGATGGATTCTATGATTAGATGAACCTCAGTTTGACATTCAAAATCTGAGGTTCAACAGGGATTTCAATCTCAAGAATAACTACCCACACCAATTGCTATAGAGCCGGATAAATCAACATAAACTAAACCTGACTTCGATTATAAATCGTCATTTATGTGCTTCAAAAGGCTGTGTCATAAGTCTAATTTAAGTTTTTTATTAAAGGTTTCTTTCTGGTATTTGACGAACCCTGAGGCTGTCCAAGAAGTTAGTTTCAAGATCCTAAAACCTAAAAATTTTAAGTTTATCAAGATGTTGAAAAGGAGCACCCCTCCCCCGAATGGTCGGGATTAGAAAAACACTAACTTGCGGCGTGTTTTCCGCCGGAGGGAGGGGACGGGGGTGGGTCAGAAAAGATCGAGACTTGTTAATTCCTAAATAATTTAGGCAGGCTTTAGATAATTTTGTCTTTTTGGACAACCTCAGGGTTTTGCCTAAGTTATTTAGTTAACTTATACATACGTTCTGTTGGATAGCCTCAGCATCTTTTATCACAATTATTAAAATCGAAAACAGATACCTAATTATTTCTGAATGAAAAAAACACTAATACTTCTCATACTTACATTTTTATGTTCGGATGTTTTTTCACAAAGTGATACCAGGCCAAATATTATCATTATCTTAGCTGATGATATGGGGTATGGTGACGTATCCTCATATAATGATAGTTCAGCCTTTGAAACCCCGCATATTGATCGGCTGGCAGAAAATGGAGTCAGATTTACCCAGGCATATACAACTTCTGCTGTCTGTACCCCAACCCGGTACGGCCTATTGACAGGCAGATACAATTGGCGTTCCACGCTGAAAGGGGGAGTAACCTGGGGATTTTCTGAGCCACTGATTCCTGAAGGGCGCCTTACTGTCGGTGAAATGCTTCAAGAGAGGGATTATCATACAGCTTTTATAGGAAAGTGGCATCTGGGCTGGGATTGGGAATTTGTTGGAGATCCGCCTGAGAACCTTAATGGGCCAAATGTTCATCCGGATGTGGATTATAGCCAGCCTATTAAAAATGGCCCGAATGATCGTGGATTTAGTTATTCCTACGGATTTTCCGCATCGCTTGATATGTCTCCGTATGTATATGTGGAAGACAATATGCCTACGGCTATTCCCACAGAAACTACTGTTAATTATGATCAAAAGGGCTTTTGGAGGGAGGGCCTTACCAGCCCTGATTTTGTTCATGTGGAAGTACTGCCTCATTTAACTGATCAATCGGTTCAATATATTCACCGGCAGGCCGATTCCGGCCAGCCTTTCTTTTTGTATTATGCCTTGCCGGCCCCTCATACACCTATTCTCCCAATAACGGAATTTATGGGCAAAAGCAATTCCAACATGTATGGAGATTTTGTGCTGCAGGTTGATGATGTGGTGGGACAGATTACAGAGGCTCTGAAACAGAATAACATTCTGGAGGATACGATCCTTATTTTTACAACCGATAATGGGGCTTCTCCACTATCTGATTACCCTGAACTTGCCAGAGCAGGCCATAACCCGAGTTATATCTTTCGCGGACACAAAGCTGATATTTTTGAAGGCGGCCTCAGGGTACCTTTTGTTGTAAGCTGGCCGTCCGGGATTACGAATTCGTTTGTAACGGATGAAACGATCAGCACTGTAGATTTCATGGCAACCTTTGCCGATTTGGCCGGCGTATCACTGCCCGAAAACGCTGCAGAAGATAGTTACAGCTTTTTGTCTGTGTTATTGCAGGCTGAGTACGAAAAACCACTTCGGGAGGCAACAGTTCTGCATTCAATTAATGGACGCTTTGCGATTGTTAAAGATGAATGGAAATTGATTTTATGGCCGGGTTCAGGAGGGTGGAGTTCCCCAAATACAGCAGAAGAAATGGAGGGCCTGCCGCGATTTCAGTTATACAATTTGGAGAAAGATCCATCTGAAAAAGATAACCTGTATCACTCATACCCCGAAATAGTGGAAGAGCTTAAATCACTCCTGGAGAGTTATGTCAATAATGGAAGAAGCACACCGGGAGAGCCTCAAAGAAATGATGGCCCTGAAAGGTGGGGGCAATTGGAATGGATGGATGATTAGAAATATAACTAAAAACATTAGTAGATGAACCAATTCAGCAGACTTTCGTTAATCAGCGGTTTACTCCTTCTGTTTAAAAAAATCTTTACTTATTTAACGGTACTCTTTATTGGTATAGTTCTGTCGGCTGATCTTATTTATGCTCAGCATAATCAATCACCACCAAATATCATCATTTTATTTACTGATGACCAGGGTACATTAGATATAAATTCATACGGTTCAAAAGATCTTTACACTCCAAATATGGATGTTCTTGCCGAACGAGGGGTGAAGTTTACCCAGTTTTATGCCGCTGCTGCCATGTGTACACCATCCAGAGCGGGATTGATGACAGGTAAATTCCCGATTCGAACGGGTTTGCCCAGAAATGCCGAATCCCATCCGACTCAATTCGGCCAGGGACCGAGTTTGTCAGAAGATCAGGTAACTATTGCTGATATGCTGAAAGCCGCCGGATACAGAACAGCACAAATTGGCAAATGGCATTTGGGAACCAATCCGGGCCCGAATGGACAAGGTTTTGATTACAGTTTCGGGTTTTTGGGAGGGGTAGTAGATCAATGGTCTCACTTTAACTATGGTCAGGGACCCTGGGGAACTCCGCCCCGGTGGCACGATCTGCAGCGAAATGGGGAAGAGATATGGGAAGCAGGAAATCACATTGGGGATCTCATCGTACGGGAATCAAAAATGATTATGGAAGAAGAAAGTGACCAGCCTTTCTTTCTATATCTCGCATTTGGGTTACCTCATTATCCGTTGCAACCCTATAATCACTATATGGAACACTATAAAGACCTCGAAGAGCCAAGACGGTCTTATGCCGCTGCTGTATCAACAACTGACGAACAGATCGGGCGTATTGTGGCAAAAGTTGATGAACTGGGTATCCGGGATAATACCTTGATTATTTTTCAGTCAGATCACGGCCATTCAACAGAAGCGCGGGCTGGCTATGGAGGTGGCTACGCCGGTGACTATCGAGGAGCCAAGTTCAGCTTTTTTGAGGGTGGTATTCGTGTACCGGCTATTGCGTCTTTGCCTGGTACTCTTCCTGAAGGTGTTGTTCGGGATCAAATGGCTCACGGTATTGATTGGTTTCCGACGATTGCAGAGATTGCCGGTGCAAATCTCATAAATGATGATATCGACGGAAAAAGTTTACTGCCTGTGATGCAGTCTGACCAGGAAAGCACCCCTCATGATTTTTTACATTGGTCGGTGGGGGATAGAGACGGAGACCAGTGGGCGGTTCGGCAGGGTCCCTGGAAATTGATTGGCAATCCGACTGATACCAGCGATAAAGGGGAGTTGGGTGAAGACGACCGGCTGTTTTTATCGAATTTGGATAAAGATAAAACGGAAATGACAAACTTTGCGGCACAATATCCTGATGTTGTGGAAAGGCTTAAAAAACTACATAAACAGGTAATGGAGAGCAGCAATCAAAATTAAAACATTTCATACAGCACTAACTAACTTGAAAATGAATATAAAAATAAAAACAGTGTTTCAGCATACTCTAATCGTAATGCTGGCAGCTTTAACGACCTTCATCATGTTTCCGGCTGAGGGATACTCCCAACATTCCGGGCTGGCCCCTCAAACAACCGATGGTTTTGAAACCGGCGATTGGCGAAATTTTCGACCCCATTACATTGGGGATTCCGGTGAATTTATCCGGCCAAATTTTTCCATCAACGATACAGATCCGATTACCGGTAATTATTCGCTGCAGTGGCAAGGTGACGACGAAGAGCACGAATGGGTAAAAGTCAGTAACGCGTTTTACCTGGAGCTGCCTGCAAAGGTGAGTATCGATTTTCGGGTTGAAGCTGACGATACCGACTGGTCGATAGCACTGCGGCTGCTGGAGACCTATGATCGATTTACAGGTGTACGTTTCAGTCCGCGCGGTGACGAACGGTTTCAGCTTTCGCTTGAGGATCTGAGTGGTTCAGCATCCGGGGTGCGTGCGGAAAGCGGTGGTGTTTACCGGCTGACGCTCCATCGATTTGACGATGATGATATTCAGGCGACTCTCATCGATGTAAATACCGGACAGGAGATAGCGAAACTCAACGGGCTGAGCAGCGTGAGGCCCGAGGCACTTGGCATTTATGTGTATACCGGCGCCGGCAGTGAAACGGTGATCGATTTTGATAATATCACGGTTGAGTCTGCCCCATACCGTTTACGTTCAGGCGAATGGACACGTTCTCCACACTTCGTGGTACTCCCCCAGCTTCCCGATGTGGCTGAAGACCAGGGCAACTGGGTGGGTGCTCAGAGTACCATTAAAAAAGATGACGAATATTTGATGTGGTACCGCAGGCGGGATAATATCGATCGCGGAAAAGGGTATGGCTTTGCCAGCAGTGAAGATGGGCTGCACTGGGAGAAGTACGAAAACAACCCCATTTTCACCTACGATGACGAACAATTTTCCAGCGCTGAAAAAATTCATGTTCTCTACGTGGATGGGCTCTTCAGGGCATGGTATGCTGTAAACGCACCGGGAAGCTGGTACACCGCTTATGCCACCAGTGAGGATGGGATAAACTGGGAGAAACATGGATTGGTTCTGGACGACACCTACACCAAAGATGTGGATGTGGTGTATCATGAAGGGCTGTACTATCTGTATTCGATCAAAGATAACGTTAAACTTGGTGTTTACACCTCTGCCGATGGAATGGATTGGGAGCATCACAATACGATTCCGCTGGGTGTGCACCGTCATGTGGCTGCCACCTATGTGAAGAATACCGGGGAGTTTCACCTGTATGCAACGGGTGGTTATGCTGGTGTGAGCCAGGCGGTTTCAAAAGATGGGATACATTTTGGCCCATTCAGAAAAGTGATGGATGCATCGAAGGTTGGATTGGATGACTGGGCCGATGCCGGAGTAACCTACCTCTCTTTTTTGACCGATGAGCATGGAAAAATTGACGATGACCGGCAGATGCCCATCTACTATCAGGCGCGTAACACCTGGGATAACAACATACCAGGCTGGTTGTTTCACGGCAGTGAACGAGTGGTAATTGCCGGGCATTATGATGGGATATTTTTGGGAATACCAACTACAGTATTGCCCGATGGCAGTTATGAGTATCACCGTTTTCCGTTTGAGGTCCCAAGAGCGGAAGGCCTTGAGATGTTTGCATCCAGGGAAACAGAGGTGAGGCTTGATAGCTGGGAAACAGATTCTTTGATAATGTACGAGGGCAGTTTGACAGCTGATGAGGCTGGCAGAGGTCATTCCGGAGAAGTAAACACCCAGGTGCAATGGGAATTAACGAAGCTGTCTCCCGGAGAGGAAATTGAACTTGTACTCAATGGAGAAACTGTTTCTCGCACGCAGGCAGACAGCAGCGGAACGTTGGTTTTTACTGCAATCGTCGATGGAAATGACGGGCCGGTTACATTTCGAATTCAGAAGGCTGATGGATAAATGATAATCTGTTGTTTATGATTCAGGAATTGTTGTGGGTAGTTATGTTGAGATTAATGAAATCCCCTTTCATGAGGCTGTGCAAAAACTAAGTAACAAGCATTAATAATTCTCGTTTTATCGGCTGCGAATACACGAGAACAGAAAGAATTCACGAAGGATAAATATCTGTTATACCCAATAGTTTCGAAACATTAAAACCTAAAATTAAATAGAATCAATTATGGCTCTCGGGAAAGAATTCACTAAAACAATTAGTTTTAACTGTTCACAAGAAGTACTAAAAAAGGCGATTCATGAATCAATTCAGATGCTGAGTTTAAACCCAAAAGAAAATAGTCTAACAGAAGAAGAAATATATTATTTAGCATCTGAAAAAATGAAATGGATGTCGACAAACTGGCCTGTAACTTATGACATCCGAGGAAAGAAAATTGATGGTGGCTGGAGGTTAATTGTCAAGTGCTGGGCTAAACTTTCGTCAATTACGCAGGATAGATACACGGAAAAAAAGCCTCAGGAATTCATTGATTTAGTTAAAGACAGCGGCAATTTTAAAAGCGTAAGTGAAACACCTGACTCTTCAAATTCAAATTTTTCTAAATTAGAAAAACTTGCTGAATTGAAAGAAAAAGGTGTAATTACCGATGAAGAATTTCAACAAAAAAAGAAAAAATTGTTATCTGACATTTAAAATTAGTTTACATCCCATTTCAAAATTCCTTTTCGATTAGGATATTTAGCACTTTTTTTATCTCTCCACTTAAATTCTATTTTAATTGGTGTATTAAGTTTTTTTGCTATTCTTAAAGCACAGCTCCATGAGTTATTTGCACTAGCACCTTGTATAGAAATATTTGTTCCAGCAATAGGTTTGTATCCATTATCTACTTTCTCACCTTCGACTATATTTGCAGTAGTTATTTTTTTTAGATTATCAATCGTACCTAATTCATTTAGGGCTTTTCTATGAGCAACGCTAACTAATTCTCTCCAATTACCAATATTTTCTTTATCGAAAGAACCATTTAGAACTGTTGTGTGGGTTAAATCAGTTGGCTTGTCTACATCTAAAACTAAAATTTCATCCTCAGAGAAATTGATTTTTTTTGAAATATTATTCGAGTGCTTACTTGCATAAAACTCTAAAACCTTTCGAATTACAGTATCAGGCGTATCATCAAAGGGTTTCGCGAATTCCTGCATCAATTGATATGTTTCATCAGATATTCTTACGACCTTGCTCATAATCAGCTATATTATATTAATGTTATATTGTTACTATGTAACATAATACCTTCTATAGAGTCTTGCAAGTTTGTGGGTATAACCAGCGCTTCAACGCGGAATTGGCCACTCATTGCCTTTGTGGAAAATTTTCTAAGTTGCAGTAAATCGAACTTTTTATCACATTAATAACCAGTATGGCCAAGCCGTTTTATTTTTTTCTTCGTGTACCATTGTTCGGCCAGCCGGCGGATTCGTGGCAAAAATTAATAGAGCCGTTATCTTTGATTAAGTGTTATCTCACAACCTCTCAAGAGTGGACTTGCAAGGGCCATCTTACTAATTTACCCACAACAATTTACGTAGAACTGAAATTGTTTAATGAATTCTGAAACATTATGGGCAGTTGTGATTGCAGAAAATTTTCTGGGGGGGGATCAGCCAAGAGACAGGGCAGGATTGAAAAATCCAATACTTTCAGAATAGAACAAAAAAAAGCCTAATCCCAAAGGAGCTGTCCGGCAAGTAACCAGCAGTATCGGTAAGATACTCAGTACACCTTTCAGGGCGATATAAACCGTAGTCTGTGCCACCCGGGCCGGGAGCTTGATTCCTGCGGAAAAAGGCTCCGGTTTCCGTTTATTCTGGATCCGATTTTATCCGCCTGTGGCAGATACCCGGGTTTTCACACCCGCGAACTATCCAATTCAAAACAAACCGACCTGAATCATCAGCCAACCGTTAGATCAGTGCTGATTCTATTAGTAATAAAATCGTTTTCAGGATGCCGTGCAATATGTTCAAGTTATGTTTACAAGAGAAAAAATTTATATATAAATCTTAACTTATTCAGGCACAAATAAATAAACTTTAAAATAGAATCATTCTAAATAAAAAATATTTTTGAGTACTCTATCCCGCATATCGCAGCATCTGGCAGGGGATTTTTTCACTATCGCTGAAAATGGAAGCTAAGATATTAATAATTATATTGATAGATTTATTCATAAAATTTTCTGTAAGTACCGAGCGAAGCGATTCCCGTGAAACGAAATGCGGGCTATTTACAGCCTTGTCATCTGAAAAAGGGTGGGAGCGCATTTAAGTAGCCGCCAAGCGGTGTTGGAATGAAGCCGAGGTCTTCTTTTAATGTCTAACCTGGTTTATTCATAAAAAATATTGGTTTTTTAAATTACGCATAAGTGTAAAATTATTTATATAAAAAAAAGAATTTTATTCAATGTAGGATCATGCTCAGACATCTATTTATAGTGTTAAATAATATTAAACAAGGAAATGTCACTCAACATTTTAAAAAATAATTGTTTAAGTACCTGATATATATCTCTAAATTATTTCAATACTTGGTATTAACTATGGTGCCTGTTGCGCATATTCCTATTTAAATAAATAATTTAAATTAAAGATGTGAAAGTTTAAAAATATATAATGCATTCAAAAATATAGGCAAAAGTATTATTTAGAAAATAATATCCCGTAATGACATGTCATATAATTAAAAATAATTTGAAATTAAGTCAAATATATATGTTATTATTATATGCAATTTATTTAACTTTTGTAGTGTGTAATAAAGAACAAATAAATAATGAAAAGTACCAGAGTATCATCCGGTATATGCGGTGTTGACCAAATCTTACATGGTGGATTCTTAAGTTCTAAAGCGTATTTACTTCGCGGAGGTGCGGGAACCGGGAAATCAACAGCTGGGTATCATTTTCTTGAAGAGGGAGTCCGGCAGGGAGAAACATCTCTTTTAATAACACTCGGTGAACCAAAAGAGAATATTTTCCGAAATACAGCCAATATGAATATCGATCTTTCTGAAGTGGTTATTCTGGATATGAGTCCGGAAGATACACTCTATACTGAAGATCAAAGTTATTCGGTTTTTTTATCATCAGAAGTAGAAACAGAACCGATGGTAGAAAAAATTGTGGAAGCTATATCTGAGTATAGTCCCGACCGGGTGATGCTTGATTCTCTAACAATGCTTAGGTACCTCTATCAGGATCCATTTCAGTATCGGAACAGGGTATTATCTTTTATCCGTTATATCTGTTCCGGTGGTGCTACTTTGGTGATGGTATCGGAATCGCATGTGGAGACCAACGAAGATGAAGCAGAATTTTGGGTAGATGGTGTACTGAACTTTATCAATTCCTCTAATTGGAGGAGGTTTAGTGTAAAAAAATTTCGCGGATCGGATTTTCAGTCTGGCAATCACGCGCTGAAAATGACTGAAAATGGGATAAAAGTATATCCGCGGCTCCGTCCAAACAGGTTTGAGAGAACATTCAAGAGCGATCCCCTTCCATTTGGTATTACCGAGCTGGACTCCATGCTGCACGGTGGGATTGAGAGAGGGACCATTACTATGATTAGTGGTCCTACAGGTGTCGGGAAAACAAATCTTGGTATTCAGTTTATGAAACAAGCGGCTTCCCGCAATGACAGGTCTGTGATATATACATTTGAAGAGTCGGTTGATGTAATTGTCAAAAGATCGAAGCTGATCAGTGTACCGGTTGATGAAATGATTCTCAACGGAAAGCTAGAAATAAAATATATACAGCCATTTGCCTATTCACCGGATGAATTTTCAGATTTGGTTCAACAAGATATTGAAAAAAATAATACCAAAAATATTCTGATTGATTCGGTTCGTGCTTACGGTTTGTCTGTGAGGGAGGGGGATTCACTTGAACGTCTTCACTCTCTCTGTGTTTATATGGGTAATATGGGAGTAACCGGTTTTTTGATTAGTGAAACATCAAATATAACCGGTCAGTTTGTAAATGAAAATCTTCATGCAAGTTATTTATCAGATAACATTATTTTCCTTCGATACCTGGAATTGGATGGTGAACTCAGGAAAGCTGTGGGCGTTCTGAAAAAAAGATTGAGTGATTTTGAAAAATCAATCAGAGAGTTCAATATCACTTCCGGGGGTATTAAAGTGGGTAATCCCTTAACCCATTTGCGCGGTATATTAACGGGTGTACCGGAGTCACTAAAATAATCAATCTTTTTTTTAAATAATGGACGATGAAGTTAAGCCTGTATTTTCTATTTATGTAGAATTTGTAAACAAAACAGACAAAAAAATGGTGTCTGATTTTTTTGCGGATGAGTTCCATTTAACAGATAACCAACAATTTTTTAAGAATGGGAAAAATTGCACGGCAGATATATTGATTATGGATGCTGTGAGCGCAACTTCGAAAGTAAACAAAATAAAAAAACTGAAAGAGAGATATGCACCTTCCTTTATACCCCTGTTGGTTTTGGCAGGTAAAAAGGAAAATCAACTTACTGCGCAATTGTGGAATATATCTGACGATGTGTTGCAAATCCCGGTCTCAAAAGAAATTTTAAAGGCCAGGGTTCATGCACTACTTGCCACAAGATCCTATTCCAGGTCGCTTGAAATTAAGAAACGTAAATTGGAAGAGAGTAACTCCACATTGAGCATGTATTACAATGCTATTGAAGCCGTTACTTCCGGTATTGTTATTACAGATCCATTAAAGGAAGACAATCCGGTTATCTTTTTCAATCGTGCATTTCAGGAACTCACCGGTTATGAGAAAGACGAAATCCTTGGGAGAAACTGCCGCTTTTTACAGAATGATGACCATAATCAGGAGCCTGTAAAAAAATTAAGAGAACACATAGATAGAGGAGAGCCTGTTAAAGTAGTACTCAGAAATTACAGGAAAGACGGCTCCATGTTTTGGAATGAGTTAAAAATATCACCGGTCAAAGATAAGCAGGGTGAAATTGAGTTTTTTGTGGGTATTCAGAATAATGTGACTGAGCTGGTTGAGACCCAGAAAAAATTAACAATGGCAAGAAACCAATGGCAAAGTATTGTATCACAAAGCCCGGATATGATACAGGTTTCGGTAAATGGAATCATCAGGTTTCTAAATCAGAAAGGAGCTGAAATTTACGGTGCACAATCTCCAAAGGAAATTGTAGGAAAGAAAGTAGTTGATATGTTTGAGCCTGAAAGCAGACAATTACTCGAAATAAGAATGAATACATTAGAGAACGGGGGTGAAGTGCCTCCTCATATCTACAGTTTGAGATCACTGGATGGAAAAGCAAAGTATATAAAAGTGCAGTCTTTGCCGGTCACTTACAAAGGAGAGCAGGCTTTACAGACTGTAGGGCAGGATATCACTGAGATCATCCAGTCGAACAAAGAACTTGTAAAAACGGTAACCCAAAAACAGAACCTTCTCCAGGAAGTGCACCACAGGGTCAAGAACAATCTTGCGATGATAAACGGCCTGATAGAGCTTCAGCTGATTGAAAATGAAGATAATGAAATAGCTAATGCACTAAAGGGAACACAGTCCAGAATTTTATCAATTGCAAAGGTACACGAACTTCTTTATCAGCAAGATAATCTTAAAGAAATAGATTTTAGAGAGTATCTGCAGGAATTGACGAGTACGATCAGTAATTTATTTAGCAATGAAGGGCAGGTTATTGCATTTGATTTGGAACTTGCACATGTAAAAATAAGCCTGTCTCAGGCGGTCTCTTCCGGATTACTTTTTAATGAACTTATTTCAAACTCTATTAAACATGCAAGCAGGAATAAACAGAATATAAAAATTGCGATTGATATTAAAGTTTATGGTGACCAAGTATATATTAATTATAAAGATAACGGAGCCGGTTTAAAGAGCCCGAAAATGCTGGAAGAAGAGGGGAATTTCGGCATGATGATTATCAGAACCCTTATGAAACAACTCGAGGCAAATTGGGAATACATCCCGGGCGATGGATTTAACCTGGGTTTTCAGTTTAATAAAAGAGCGTATCAAGGTTTTATTTGATTCAGTTTTTAAAGGATTTTCACAATGAAAAATGGCAATCCAATCCTGCAAAATCTAAATAACAGTTTATTATTTGGCAGTATGATTATTTCTCCGGTTATGGAACGAGCTGCATAAAGAGCTTATTTTAGATCTCAATTTGTGAACTTATTCTTAATTTTCACAAATCGTGATGTATTATTGAAAATGATAGAAAGAAACATAAACTAACACCTGTATTTCAGGTCAGGGCTGAAGCGGGCGTACCTGCACATCGGTGTAGTGGAAATTTTGAGTGCATTTGAGTATGTGAACAACCGAAGCAGCCAAATCTTCGGGCTTCAGCTTGTTTTTTTTCGAGTCTGAAAAACCGGTTTCCACAGACCCGGGTGAGAGGCATGTGACTTTAATTCCGAAATCGCGCAGTTCAAGATGAAGGGATTCGGAGATGCCCGCAACTGCGTGTTTCGTGCCGCAATAACAGCTCATTCCGGCAATTCCATTGGTTCCGGCACCCGAGGAAATATTGATAATGTGGCCGGCTTCTGCTTTTTTCATCTCTGGAATCACAAGACGACTCACGTAAAAAATTCCATGCACGTTCAGATCAAAAAGGGCACGCCACTTTTCAGGAGGCATTTTATCCATCGAACCGCGATAGCCGGCACCTGCATTATTGATCAGAACCGGAACAGACTCCTCAAATCGTTCTTTAGTATTCTCATAGGCTTGTTGAACCGATTTTTCGGAAGTAAGGTCTGCATTGATGTGTGTAAAGTGTTCATGCCTGAATTCTTCTGGTGCGGTTCGGCTCCATCCGGCCACATTCATATCTTCAGCTATAAGAGCTTTGGAAATGGCCAGGCCAATACCCCGGCTCGCTCCGGTTACGATGGCAGTTTTTTCGTGAAGTTTCATTGAGTGGATCTGTTCTTTATGAAATGGGTTCTTAATCCGGCAAATGAGAGTTGACTTATGATGAGTCGTTTTTTGCAATAATCCAGACCGCATGGATAATACCCGGCAGATATCCCAGTATTGTCAGTAAGATGTTCAGCCAGAAGGCACCACGGATACCTACAGTTAAAAAAACGCCCAAAGGCGGCAAAAGAATCGCAATAATAATACGTAAAATATTCATGTTTCAGTTGTTAGAAGGTGGGTCGTTTAAAATCTCGGCTTCATTTACTTCAATCCAGTAACCATCGGGATCGGTAAAATAGACCTGACGGATGCCATCGGTTCGGATCGTAATTTCATTTGGTTCACCCCCTGAGGTGTGGGGAGTAATGCCGTTTTTTTCAAGATGCTCCATGAACCGGTCAAAATCACGCAGCCGCACGGACATGTGAACACCAACATCGGTTTTTATCGTCTTGGGATCTCCCTCTACAATGTGCAGCTCCGATCCCGGCCCCATAGAGAGCCAGCGGATATATGGTTTTTTTGTCCGGTTTTCAATCTCTTCAAGCCCGAGGATGTTTTTGTAAAATTCGATGCTTCTGTCGAGGCTCTGCACTTTGATGGTGTAATGATCAAAAACTGCGTTAAACATTGCGTGCGATTTCGGCGGGTTAAATGTTTATTTTTATAATGGTAAATGAAGATAACACATGGTAACAAAGATTGTTAAATATCGGAAATGAAAACTGAATAATAAGCCATAATGAGTAATAGATACAGAGGATTGAACCGTGAAACGATAGCACGAATCTGGGAAACCTGTCACAAAGAGAGGGACTTTTTTGTGACCCTTTTGAAGGATTTTGTGCTTTTCGAAACACCTACCGAAAATCATGACCGAAACCGGGATTTTCTTGAAATTCTGGCAGAACGGTTTGATGAGCTGGGGTGCAAGGTCAAACTTCTTCCAGGGGGAAAAAGCGGCGGACAACTCACAGCTCATCTTAAGGGAAACGAATTTGAAGGAAATCAGCTTTTACTGGGGCATGCCGATACGGTATGGCCGGTGGGAACACTGGAAAAACTTCCATGGAAACAATCCGGCAATATCATCACTGGCCCGGGCGCTTATGATATGAAAGCGGGCCTGGTGATGATGATTACCGCCCTGAACGTTCTGCGGAAACTGGAACTGAAGCCGAAACTTCAGCCGGTGATTTTTATCAACACCGATGAGGAAACCGGCAGCCAAGATTCCAGGGAGCTGGTTGAAAGCCTGGCAAAAACTGCAAAACGCGCACTTGTTCCCGAACCCAGCCTCGATACAGACGGAAAGCTGAAAACAAGGAGAAAAGGATCAGGAATATTCAAAGTTGAAGTGGAAGGAATCGCTGCACACGCCGGCATCGAACCGGAAAAGGGAATCAGCGCGATTCAGGAACTATCATACGTAATACAGACCTTGTGCGATTTAAATGATCCGGAAAGAGGAATCACGGTAAATGTGGGGAAAATCAGCGGAGGGTCGGCACTGAATGTGGTTCCTGCAGAAGCAGCGGCACATCTGAACGTTCGTATTCTCGCAGTTGAGGATATGGATCGGGTTGAAAAAGAGATCAGATCTATTCAACCTGTGCTGGAAGGGACCACAGTGAAAGTGAAGGGAGGTTTCCGGCGTCCGCCACTTGAAAAAAATGAGCGAAATACTGCTCTGTGGAATCTGGCACAAAACATTTCCGGTGTGATGGAACTTGATCTTAAAGAAGGAACCACGGGTGGAGGCTCTGATGGTAGTTTTGCAAGCCTTCATACGGCTGTCCTCGACGGACTTGGAGCTGTGGGTGAAGGAGCTCACAGCCTTAGCGAAAAAATATTTTTAGATGAAACGATGGATCGGGTCGCTCTTTTTACGGCACTTCTGATGGCACCGGATGTGCAACCTGAACGGTGAGGGAGTGACGGGGTGGGGGAGAGAAGCAGAGAGGGGAAATAGATTTGGAAAGGTAGCCCGAAATAAAAATCAGAGGCAGGCCGACGCTCCGTGCAGGGGGTAACCGCAGTGGGCGCGGTGAACGCAGAGGGGGTGATTTAGAGATCTCTCCATTCACTCACTCCGTTCGTTCAGTCGAGATGACAGGGGTATTTTTGTAATGTGTCCGGCGTATAAGTTTTCCTGCTTTGTTTGGTTGTGATTTACGCCGGCAGGAGTAGGAGCAGCAAGTATTGAAACAAGGGTGCAAGCGGGACGTTCAGCCAGCCAGTAAAGGTCACAAGTGCTTGCGCCATGCCAGGTATTCTTTTTGGTATTTTAAAATTTAATTTGGATCAAAGAAAAAAGTAACAAACCTTTACCCGCAACCCGCAACTATCCTTTTTGCTTTTTTCTCAAGATCCAGTGGATAATGGGGGGTGCGATCAGTATTGCGATATAAATCACATCCGTACGGATATAAAGGATCAGTGCCAGCAGCAGACAAATAACCAATACAGTAATCGAAATTATCCACAAGGTTTGATTGGAAAATTGCACAGCAGTTAACTTGTCTCCAGCCTTAAAATTTCAAGGGGTGAATGTTTGAATATGTGCCGGCTGCCACTCCATCCGATGAGAATCGCCGATATCATAATTAACACTGTTATGACGGTGAGTGTGAGCATATCGGGGACGAACACCAGGTCGAAGTAGAAATAGGCGAGCCCCCAGCTTGCTGCCAGTGCCAGAATTAGTCCGGCCAGGCTGGATAAAAGTCCCAAGAGTGCATATTCAATCGTCTGGATGGAACCGATCTGAGATTTTCCGGCGCCCAGCGTTCGAAGCAGTACCGACTCTTTGGTTCTCTGCCGCCGGCTGATCGCGACTGAACTGGCCAGAACGATAAACCCGGTAAGAATACTGAATAGTGCCATAAACTGTATCGCCAGGGAAACCTTATCTAAAAATTCGCGGATACTTTGAAGAGCCACGGAAATATCAATCGACGAAACGTTTGGGAAATCAGCTGTTACCGCCTGCTGAATCGCAATAGAGTGATTTTCATCATCGGTACGAAGTGTTGTGGCAAAAAACTGCGGAGCTTCTTCAAGTACACCTTTCGGGAAAACAACAAAGAAATTGGGCTCAGGCCGCTGGAAATCCACTTCCCGCAAACTGGCCACAACGGTGGTCACAGGTACGCCTTGTACATTAAAACCAAGCGTATCCCCGACGGAAATTTCCAATCCTTCAATAATTTGTTCTGAAACAGAAATCGGCACTACACTCCCGATACCATCACCTTCACTGATCCACTCGCCTTCCACAATTCGTTCTGCATCAGTGAGATGGTCACGATATGTAACCCTATACTCTCTGGATAGCGCCCACCCGCTGATATTATGGGTGGTGTCAGCGCGTAGCTCCCGTACAGAAACTCCTTTACGGCTCTCCAGTCTCATCGATACGATCGGGACATTCAGCAGCACATCACCGCCGTTTTCTTGAATCATCGAGAGTACATCTTCGTTTTGATCGGTCTGAATATCGTAAAACACGAGGTCCGGCATCTGCTCCCCGGTTTCAAAATTAATACGCTGTAAAAGCATATCCTGCGATAGGTAGAGAGTGCCTATCAAAAGCATACCCATACCGAGAGTGGTTACCAGCATCGAGGTTTGGTTGTTGGGCCGAAACAGGTTGGCCATACCCTGGCGCATCGTGTAGGAAAATGATTTGAGCCGGAGATTTTTGATGGCAGAAATCAAAAAGACTGAGACTCCCCAGAGAATAAATACGAACAGTATCAGGCTGAATGTAAAAGCGGCGGCAGTCAGCAAACTTTCAGTGAGCAAGGCTACAATCAGGATTAATACCAGCAGTGAAATTCCAAGTGTTATGAATTTCACTTTTTTCGAGAGAGCTCCGATGGGGGAGAAATCGGTGTTTCGAAGTGTGAGCAGCGGGGAGATGGTACTCACTGCAGCAAGGGGAAGCAGTGAAAAAACCACACTTACAAGAATGCCCGTAAATAATCCCAAAGATACTGCTTGTATGGAAATACTCTGAACAATACCGAAAGGAAGCAGATCTGTAAAAAGCGTGGGAATATAAAATTGAAGAAATACACCAATGGTTGTTCCGGTGACAGACCCAAACAGCCCGAGAAAAGCGATCTGAATCGCAAAAGAGGCGAGGATTTTTTCACGGCTTACCCCAAGGCATTGCAGGGTAGCCACAGTGGAAGTTTTTCGTTTGATGTATACATAAATCGCACTGGCAACACCCAGGCCACCAAGCAGCAGGGCGATAAAAGCAATCAGTCCGAGGTACCGGGAGAGGTTATTGACGATTGCCTCAAAATCCTGTTTTCGGCTCTCAACGGTTTCGGTTCGGACACGGTGTTCGCGCCCAATAGGACGGAACTCTTCCACAATTCGGGAGACCTCCTCGGACGAATCGAATTGGAAATAACTTTTGTACATTACGCGGCTGCCGCGATCCAGCAATCCGGAACCCTCTATTGCCGATTTGGGCACATAGACCCTCGGTCCGATCAGTGAAAATGCTGCTGCCTCTCCGGGAACGGTGATCAAAGCCCCGCCAATTGGAAGAGTGTTGTTTCCAAGGCGGATACTGTCACCCACCGAAATCCCGAACTGGTTCATGGCCGATTGTTCCACAAGGGCAAAATGCTCATCCTGATAAAGAGCTGCCGCATCTTCCGGTTCGGTTTTGATGGTGCCATAAATAGGGAATGGCCCTTCAATGGCGCGAATTTGCGAAAGCCGGGTTGTACCGTTGGTTTTGAAGAGCACCATCGAATTAAACTCAAGTGCATCGGCCGTTCTTCCGCCAATGGAATCAACAAATGCTTCAACCTCCTCATGAAACGGCTGCGAAGAACGCAATTCCAAATCGGCGCCGAGGAGTTCACGCGATTGGTCATTTACAGTGAGTAGAACATCACTCCGGAAAGATAATATGGCCACAAGTGCCGCAACCCCGGCAATCACCGAGGATGCGTAGAGCAGCAGGCTTTTCCATTGGGGTCTTGCATCGCGCCATGCCAGTTTCCAGCTAAAGGGAGTCAGAAATTCACGAAACCATTTCATCAGGCAAGATTCATTTGAATTTCTTCGGTTACCTGCTCGGATTCGGCCGAATCGGCAAAAATGCGCCCGTTTTTCAGTTCAATCACACGGTCACACTTTTTTGCAAGTTCACGGTCGTGGGTTACGATCACCAGGGTGGTTCCCTGCTCACGGTTCAAGTCAAATATTAATCGTTCAATCTGGGCCCCGGTTTCGCCATCGAGGTTTCCCGTCGGTTCATCGGCAAATAAAATGTCGGGTTTGTGGATGAATGCTCTTGCAATGCCCACCCGCTGCTGTTCACCGCCGGAAAGCTGGTTGGGATAGTGATGGGTACGATCTTTCAGCCCAACACTTTCGAGAATTTCAAGAGCCCGGTTCTCCACTTTTTTGTAAGGAATTCCTCTCAGTTCAATGGGAACCATCACGTTTTCGAGAGCTGTGAGTGTAGAAATTAACTGAAAAGACTGAAATACAAAGCCGATCTGTTCGTTTCTGATCTTTGTGAGACGGTCTTCCGAAAAGCCGGAAATGGTTTGACCGTTGAGCATGACAGAGCCTGAGGTCGGTTTATCAAGCGCTGCACAAAGGCCAAGCAGTGTAGTTTTTCCGCTGCCGGATGGCCCCACAATGGCGCATGAGATTCCTTTTTGGATGGAAAATGATACATCATTAAGAACGGTAAGTGAATGGTCACCGCTTTTAAATGTTTTCGTTAGCTCTTGAGCCTTCAATATCGGATCTTTATTCATTCTGAAATAGTTGGATTTGAAACAATGAATCAAACAAAATGGTTGTGATAAATCATTCCGCAAGTACAAAACCTTGCGGTGATTCTCTTTTTGAGCAGATCAGTATGTCATAACTAATCAATATAAAACGTATGAACGTGAGTAAGGTTACATCTCTTGTCTTAACAATTTTTTTTACATTTGCCTCTGCTGCAGCGCAGGATAACAAAACGATTCTTTTTTTCGGAGACAGCATTACAGCCGGGTACGGGCTTGAGGAAGATCAGGCATTTCCGGCAATAATTCAGGAAAAAATTGATGAAAATGGACTGAGTTACAGGGTAGTCAATGCCGGCTCCAGTGGTGAAACATCGGCTGGCGGATTGCGCAGAGTGGATTGGATTCTTCAGCAGCAGGTGGATGTTTTTGTTCTTGAACTGGGAGGGAATGACGGACTTCGGGGAATCGATCCTCAGGATACCAAAAAAAACCTCCAGGGAATTATGGATAAAGTGAGGGAAACGTACCCGGAAGTCACAATTGTGCTGACCGGAATGGAGGCACCGCCAAATATGGGCAGCGACTACACCGAAGCGTTCCGAACGATTTATACCGAACTGGCCGAGGCTAATGATGTAGTGTATATGCCGTTTATCCTCGAAGGAGTTGCTGGTGAACCCGACTTGAACCTGCCCGATGGAATTCATCCTACTGAAGAAGGACACGAAATCATTGCCAATAATTTATGGGAAATATTGCAGCCAATTTTGTGAATATTTTATGTCAGTTCAAAAAAAATCTTCAAACTGCAGGAACCGTTTCTGAATACAGGTTGTTTGACTGACTACTTTGATATAAACATCGATACTACCCGAATATTTTGATCTACGTAACACGCAAAGCTCATTTTAATGCCTCTCACCGGCTGCACAATCCCGGGAAACCGGATGAATGGAACAGGCGGGTATTTGGCAAGTGTAATAATCCTAACTGGCACGGACATAACTATGTGATTGAGGTGACCGTTGCCGGGGAACCAGATGAAGAGACTGGCTATGTGATTGATCTGGGTGAACTGAAAGCGATTATCAAAGAAAAAATTATCGATTCTTGCGATCATAAAAACCTGAATCTTGAAGTTCCGTTTCTGCAGGGTATCATCCCCAGTACTGAAAATCTTTGCAGAGCTTTCTTTTATGAAATAGAAAAACCCGTAAACAACACGGCAAGCAAAGGGGCTAAACTATATTCCGTAAAACTCTACGAAACTGAACGAAATATGGCGGAATATTGTCCTAACCGAGGTTAAATATTTACAAAACCTTTATTACCCATCAAGTATGATTACTACAAATCTCAGAAAATTCTACGACCCTACGTTTGTGGCAAACGACCAGTACAAAGAAAGTCTGCCCGACCTTCAAAATGGTCCTGCATCACTGATAGAAGGTGCAAATGTACCGATTCAACAGGTTGGAATATCCAACTTTAAGCTGCCTTTGAAATATCCGGTTCCATCAGGTGAACTATTAACGCTCGAAACGTCCGTTGATGGATATGTAGGGCTGGATGCTGGAAAAAAAGGCATCAATATGGGGCGGATTATGCGCACATTCTACAAATTTAAAGATGATGTTTTTCACCCCGACAAGCTGAAAGAGGTGCTTGAGGCATATAAAGAAGACCTGGATAGTCAGACGGCTTTTCTGAAGCTCAGTTTCAGCTACCCGATGATGAAGCAGAGTCTGCGCTCGGATTACAGCGGTTATCAATATTACAATGTTTCGTTTGAAGGAAAGATCGATGAATACGGACGGTTTGCAAGTTTTGTGCATCTCGATTTTGAATACAGCAGTGCCTGTCCCTGCTCTTACGAGCTATCCGAACATGCGAGAGATACGCGTGATATCGCAGCAATTCCGCACAGTCAGCGAAGTCGTGCTAATGTCACGGTTCAGCTAAATGAGGAGATATTTATTGATGAGCTTGTAGAGCACTGCCGTGAAGCCCTTCAAACCGAAACGCAGGTGATTGTGAAGCGAGAAGATGAACAGGCATTTGCAGAAATGAATGGTGCTTTCCAGAAGTTTGTGGAAGATGCGGCCCGTCTGTTGTTTGATGAGCTGAATGATGATGAACGTATTCGCGATTTTGTGATTCGCTGCTCTCACTTCGAGAGTCTGCACAGTCACGATGCCGTGAGCAGAATTTGTAAGGGAATTCCAAACGGACTGAGATAGGCAAGAGGGGACTGCAGTTTGTCATTACCCATAAACATTTTGATAAGTTAAAGTTGTTTGATGGAGATTTGCCCGGCCTTGAATCAAGTGGCGGAAACAGGGTGGCTGATGGGTGACGTGTAGAAAAATTTCATCCGCCGTATCCCAAGAATAATAAAGGCTATAATCCAAATCGGCCTTGCCCCAAAGGGATGCCTTGGGCAAAATTTTTCCGTCACCCGGCAGAATCCGCTGGCAATTGATTCACAGCCTTTATACTTTTTGTCTCGTCCTTAAGCCTCGGGATGATCAACATATTTACTTAATGATTTAATTCATTCCCGAGAGAAAACCACTTTCAGATTTGTCTCTCAGGGAATGACCGCGACAGGTTCAATATTTTTTTGCAGTAAATTGAGCTCATGCTTAAACAAGTTTGGCAACAGAGTGATCTTTATTTTTGACTGATTCACCCCAAAGCCACACTGATCAGTTTAGCCTGTTCGGCGTCGTGGATCTTCTTTTGTCCCGCAGCGGGAGATGCAGCTGCCTGTCGCCCGGCGTAACTCAGTTTCTGGCCCTTCTTAAGCAAATTTTGGAGGCGCGGGAAAATATAGGTCCATGCTCCCATGTTTCGGGGTTCTTCCTGGCACCAAACTATTTCTTTCACATGTTTGAACTGTTCAAGACAGTTATTCAGATCTTTGTCCGGCAACGGATAAAACTGTTCAAGCCGTGCAATTGCTACATTATCTTTTCCTTTTTCTTTTCGTTCATTGAAAAGATCGTAATACACTTTTCCTGAGCAAATAATAAGCCTGTCGATCGATTTCGGATCTTCCACATCAACATCAGGAATGAATGGCTGGAAGGCTCCTTCTGCCAAATTTTCTACATTACAAACGGCCAGAGGATGCCTCAGCAAGCTTTTGGGTGACATGATAACAAGCGGTTTTTTCTTGTCCTGAAGAATTTGTTTTCTTAAGACGTGAAAATACTGGGTCGGCGTTGTGAGATTAGCCACCTGAATGTTGTCTTCAGCACATAGCTGTAAAAACCGTTCAAGCCTGGCCGATGAGTGTTCCGGTCCCTGGCCTTCATACCCATGGGGAAGTGTCATCACCAAAGATGATCTCTGACCCCATTTTGCTTCTGATGACGAAATAAATTGGTCGATAATGATCTGTCCACCATTCACAAAATCACCAAACTGGGCTTCCCAGATAACCAATGCTTCCGGTTTGGCGGAAGAATACCCGAACTCAAAGCCAAGGGCTGCAAATTCACTCAAATGACTGTTATAGGGATAAAATTTGCCCTGATTCTCATTGAGATTATTCAGAGGAATAAAACGCTGATTCGTATTGGTTCCGTGCAACACTGCGTGACGGTGGGAAAATGTTCCCCGTTCTGCATCCTGTCCGGTTAGTCTGACGGTTGTGCCGTTTTTGAGCAGGGATCCGAAAGCCAATGCTTCGGCAAACCCCCAGTCGATAGTGCGTTCGTTGTTTTGAGCAGCTTCTGCCCGTTTGGCAAGCTGCCGGAGAAGTTTTGGGTTCGCGTCAAAATCGGTGGGTACTGTATTGAGTTTTACGGCAATTTCCTTCAGTTCGTCCACCGGATATGTAGTATCCGGAAAATCGGCTCTCTCTTTTTGGAGTTCTTCGGTTCTGTCAAGCATTTTTTCGGTAACTTCAAGAGCCGGAGAGCTTTTTGCATCTTCAAAAGCTTGCTGAAGAAGCTCTTCAAATTCATCAAAAATAGCCTGCGTTTCCTCCTCGGTGAACTCGCCTTTTCGAAGCAATTCTTTTACATAGAGATCCCGGACTGTTTCATGATTTTCTATCTCTTTATAGAGACCAGGCTGAGTAAAAGCCGGCTCATCACCTTCATTGTGGCCATGTTTGCGGTAACAGATCAAGTCAATAACCACATCTTTGCCAAATTTCTGGCGGTAGTCCAGAGCCATATTGATAGCGTGAACTGCGGCTTCCGGGTCGTCTCCGTTGACATGGAAAATGGGTGCCAGAATCATTTTCGCGATATCGGATGCATACTCGGTGGATCGGGCATCTTTTGGCAGCGTGGTAAACCCGATTTGGTTATTAATGATGATGTGAATAGTACCACCCGTTTCATACCCGCGGAGCTGAGACATGTTTAGAGTTTCAGCCACAACACCCTGTCCGGCGAAAGCAGCATCGCCATGCATTAACAGAGGGACAATTTTTTTCTTTGCGTCTTCCTGGCTATAGTGATCCTGGCTGGCTCGGGCGGTTCCTTCCACTACCGGGTTTACAGCTTCGAGATGGCTGGGATTAGGCAGCAGTTCAAG
The DNA here is from genome assembly GCA_020832285.1 of Balneolaceae bacterium. Taxonomy (GTDB): domain Bacteria; phylum Bacteroidota; class Rhodothermia; order Balneolales; family Balneolaceae; genus Rhodohalobacter. Next base: position 61,700 of record JAFIFB010000061.1, on the reverse strand, counting down.
TTCAATTTTTTTTCCGTCAATTGTTTCATAATAACCTTTTGAGCCAAGGTGATACTTCACATCCCCCGAGCCCTGGATGGTATCCGGGTCAATATTACCTTCAAAGTCCGCAAATACTTTTCGGTAAGGTTTGTTCATGATGTTTACAAGAATGTTGAGACGCCCTCTGTGTGCCATTCCAAGGAAAAACTTCTCAACATCGTTGATACCGGCACGCTCGATAAGAAAATGCATCATCGGGATCAGCGTTTCGGCGCCTTCAAGTGAAAACCGTTTGTGCCCAATGTATTTCTTGTGAAGAAACTGTTCAAAGGCCATTGCCTGGTTTAACTTATGCAGGATTTCTTCACGGTCGTCTTTGCTGAGATCAGGTGTATTGGTGGTCGATTCCATCGTTTCACGCAGCCACTTTCTCTCATCCAGGTCGAGAAGGTGCTTGTACTCCGCACCTATAGTTCCACAGTAGGTGTTCCGCAGTAACTGTATGATATCTCGAAGTTTTGCGGTTTTCTGTCCGCCCAGCCCGTCGCAAAAAAATTCACGATCGAGATCCCAGAGTGTAAGTCCGTAATATTCGAGATCCAGTTCCGGGCTTCGGCCGGGTTCAGTTCGCAGCGGGTCCAGGTCAGCCACCACATGGCCGCGCATCCGGTACATATTAATAAGTCTCCATACGGCAATTGCACGGCGGTCCTGTTCAAGTGTATTGCCTCGTCCGCTCAGTAAGCCTTCGTAGGTATCGGCACCGTAAGGGAACGGCTCGTAAGGAATGTCCAGGTCAGAGAAAATCTTTTGATAAAATTCTTCTTCGCCATTCAAAAGAGCAGTTACTTTTTGAAGGAACATGCCCGACTCAGCACCCTGGATAATCCGGTGGTCGTAGGTACAGGTCATAGTCATTACCTTGCTGACGCCAAGCTGGTTTAGCACATCCTGCGCCATCGATTGAAACTCGGCCGGATAGTTGATGGCACCGGTCGCGATGATAGCCCCCTGGCCTTTCATCAGCCGGGGCACAGAAGAAACCGTGCCGATAGTTCCGGGATTGGTGATGCTGATGGTAGTGTTTTGAAAATCGGAAATTTCAAGTTTTCCGTTTCTGGCCTTATCAATCAATACGGCATAGGCATGCAGAAATTCTTTGAAATTCATTTTGTCCACACCCTTGATATTGGGAACAACCAGGTTTCTGGACCCGTCCCGCGATTCAAGGTCAACAGCAATTCCGAGATTCACACTGTCTGGTGCCACTTTGTAATGGTCGCCATCCCGGTTAAGATAGTATGAATTAATATTCGGATACTCTTTGAGCCCCTGAATAATTGCCCATGCTATTAAGTGAGTGAAAGAGGCTTTCGGCCCGCCGGATTTCAGCAGGTGTGAATTGATGATGGCCCTGTCTTCAGTCATCATTTTAACGGGAAGCACTCTCAGCGACGTAGCGGTGGGAACATAGATACTCTCATCCATGTTATCCACAATTTTTGAAGCCACACCTTTTACTTTATGGACTTCGAAGCCTTCGGGAATAGAAGGTTCTTTTTTGGCCGGTTTTTCTTTTTCTTTTTGGGGAGGTGCTTCAGGGGCTGGTTTTTCCTTTACAGCAGGCGCCCCGTTCTCTCCGGTTGCCGGCTTGGGAACCGCTTCCCCGTCTACTTCATTAAAATATTTTTTCCAGTGCTGGGGTACGCTGTCCGGGTTTTCCTGATATTGCTTATAAAGCTCTTCGACAAGTGCTGAGTTGGGTCCGAAAACGGCTTCAAGTGATTTCAAAACAGTAGGGTCTTCTTATTGGATGTGAACAAATTAATTATTTAACCGGACTGACCGGGTTACATTCTCTGCGTAAAATAGTGATTAAAAATCTTTACAAATGCAGATGTTTAATTCTTTAAACTAATCATAATTGCTTAAAAATACGATGAATTTTGGATTCTGATAAAGTTTATTTGATGTGAGTTTAAATGTGCTTTCGATACAGATCGTTCGGTTTACATCATTCATTAAGGGATCTTGCTGGAATTGTTAAGGGTAGTTATTTTTGGGATAATTGAAATCCCCTCCCCGATGGATTGGAATTTTGGAAAGAACTCAATTTGAGAGAGGAAAAAATGCAACATAAAAACACCCTGGGGTGAATAGTTTAAAAAAGCAGCACACAATTTCGAGGGGTTGTCGTTGGAATCCGGAAAGGGTAGGAGGGAGTGAGGCAGGCGTTGAAATGCGTGTCGTGTGCAGATGGTCATCGATTAACCTGCGTTAAAAGACTCTCAAAAATATTTAACTTTCAAACAAATCAATCAAACTTTCAATAAATATGGTTGAGCGTTGCAGTACTTCGCTGATGAATGTTGAAAGTTAAGTTCACTCCTGCAGTCTCCAAAATGAAAATTACAGAGCACAAACCGCATATCGAAAATCATACCCGTAACCAGCTTCCGGAATCCCGCATCCCACAACAATTGGGTCACTGCCTGTAAAAAATTACCACCAATCGGAATTTATCGCGGAGCTGGTTTTGTTTATATTCAACCGAGCTTTTTAATATTCACAAATACCCGTTCATGCAGGCATCATCAGACAAAAAAAAATCCGGAGCTGAAAACATTCAGTGGGATCTTTCCGACCTTTACGAATCACCATCAGATAAAAAACTGAATGAAGACCGGAAAAAGGTTCTGGAACTGGCCGATCGTTTCAGCCAGTCTTACAGAGGAAAAATCAGTGAGCTGGATCCGAAAACATTTGCAGCCGCACTGGCTGAGTATGAAGAAATTATTCAGGTTATTCGAAAAATTGGTTCGTATTCTCAACTGATCTGGTCAACTAACACCGAAGACCCTGAATTTGGAAAGCTGCTGCAGCAGTCTCGCGAGCTGGGTTCAGAAATCAGCCAGAAACTGGTTTTTTTTGATGTGGAATGGCAGAAGCTGAGTGATGAGCAGGCGGCACGAATTATTGAATCGAATGAGTTAAAAAAATTCAGGCACTACCTTGAAGTTTCCCGTCTGTATAAAGATCACACGTTGTCTGAAGAGGCCGAAAAAGTGATGAGTGCCAAATCGGTGACCGGCCGATCTGCCTGGAACCGTTATTTTGATGAAACACTCGGAGCCGCCCGGTTTGAATTTGAGGGAGAGCAAATGACCGAGCAGGAGGTGTTGAGTAAACTGCACAACCCCGACCGGGAGCAGCGGCAAAAAGCGCATCAGTCCCTCACGAAAACATTTCATCAGCACTCCAGAAGTCTCACATTTATTTTTAATACGGTTTTGGCTGATAAATTCACGAACGACAAACTCCGTAACTACAATAGCTGGATCAGCAGTCGAAATCTCTCAAATCAAACCAATGATGAAACTGTGGATGCCCTGGTGAGTGCGGTTACAGGCAGCTATGGATTGGTGCAGCGTTATTACCGGCTTAAAAAAAAGCTACTCGGTTATGATGAACTTTTTGATTACGACCGGTATGCACCTATCGCCAAAACCACGAAGACCATTCATTGGAATGAAGCCAGGGAGATGGTACTCGATTCTTACGAAGATTTCCACCCGGAAATGGGAAAGATTACTTCGCTATTTTTTGAGAAAGAGTGGATTGATGCCGCCATCAAACCGGGAAAAAGGGGAGGAGCCTATTCGGCGAGTACAGTCAGTTCGGTTCACCCCTATGTTTTTATGAACTACGACGGACAGTTGCGTGATGTGCAAACACTGGCGCATGAGCTTGGCCACGGTGTTCATCAATACCTCTCCCGAAAACAAGGTGAATTGCAGTCGTCCACACCTCTTACTACGGCTGAAACCGCATCAGTATTTGGCGAAATGCTGGTTTTCAATAAGCTGATGAGCCGCATTGATGATCCCGCCGAAAAGCTCGCACTGCTGATCAGTAAAATTGATGATACGATTGCCACTGTGTTTCGGCAGATTTCAATGAACCGGTTTGAAGAAAAAATTCACACCGCCCGCCGGACTGAAGGTGAGCTGACTACCGAACAGTTCTCGGAGCTCTGGTACGAAACCCAGCACCAGCTCTATGGCGATTCCGTAAAAATTACCGATGAATACAGGCTTTGGTGGTGTTATATTCCACATTTTCTGCACACACCCGGTTATGTTTATGCCTACGCTTTCGGGGAGCTTCTCGTTTTGGCATTGTATGATGTGTACCGCAGTTCGGAGAGAAACGGATTTTCGGAAAAATATATGGAACTGCTTGAAGCGGGAGGATCCGACTGGCCGCACAATCTGGTTGGCAAACTGGGACTCGATATCAAAGATTCCGATTTCTGGAAGAATGGCCTCAGGCTGTTTGAATATATGGTGGAAGAGGCTGAAAAGTTAGCAGAGACGGTTTAAAAACAGTACTTTTCCCGGCAGATCGAATCCATTTTTATGAACAAAAAAAGAGAAGAAAAAGCACTTTTAGAATTTAAGCACATCATGGACGACCTGATGCAGCTTTTGGGGAAAGCTGTGGATGTACAGACCGGATATCTCTATTGGGTGAACCGTTCCCGTGAGCAGTTTGTGCTTGAAACCACCTACACCACACTTCCCAATGTGATGTTTCAGGATCGCGTGGGTTTTGAAGCGTTTTTTTTAAACGAATACAGTACGATTCGGGAAATTATTCAGCTTGAAATCGGGAAGGAACTCCATAGCAAGGATTTTCCACATTATTATGATGTAGTTCCTGTTCGGTATCTTACACTGATTCCTTTCATAAATAATGGGCAGACGGTTGCTATAACTGTACTTGAGACAGACCGTAAACTCACACTCAGGGAACATGATAAGGCGATATCTTCTTATAAAAATGCACATATCAACGTGCTGAATACATACCTGGAGCTGACAGATTTATATGATGATCAGAACCGCTGGACAGATTACGACCATGCACTTCAAAAAATTACTATAGAGCTAAGTCCGGCAGAAATGCTGGATGTAGCTGCAGAACAGATGCAGGATTTGCTGCCAAACGGCGGGGTAACAGTGGCAATGCGCGGAATGGAAACCTGGGTTACAGTGCTTCGTTCTTCACGTGCTCCGAAATCTCCGCTTCCCGGTTTGATGCTTGAACAGCGTTCGATGGCATACGATGCGCTTCAGAAAAATGAACCCCTGTTTTCGATGCATTTCAATCAGAATCCCAAACGGGTTTCCACTTCCGAAGCATCTACCGAAGGAGCTACACTGGCTATCCCAATGACATTGTTTGACCGCAGGCAGGCTGTAGTGCTGGTTTATGATAAAAACCCGCTAACTTTTACAGAATCTGCCAAACATCAATTCACAAATATTGTAAGAATTGCTGCATTGACAATGCAGTCATCAATGGAAAAAATGAAACCAGAGGAAAATCTTTTTAATACCGAATACAGCAGTTTTTCGGCAGATATCTGGAAGCTGTGTCTGCAAAAAGAGCTGCAAAGGGATGAAAAAGATAATGTTTGGTTCGGATTGATAGGTATTGAAAATTCTTCTGAACTTCGTTCCCGTTTCCGGCTGGAAGATCTGAAAAAAATACAGAGAACTGTTGTAAAGGCATTGAATCCGTCCAGGCTGGGTTTCAATGGCCTCATTGGATTTAACAGCGATTATGTGTTTTCCTATCTGCTTTATGGTGCAACAGAAGAGCATCACCGGAAATGGGTCTCCATAAATTTTGAAGAGCTGAAAAATGATATGGACCTGGGTGATGGTCGTGAGGTGAGAATTCGTGCTAAAGCGGGTTCAAAATTCCTGGATAACAGTGATGAAGATGCCGTAACGATTATTCAGGAAGCAAAACAGGCATTAAGCCGTGCTATGAAAGGAGAGAGTAAGTCAATTGTAAACTTTTAGTAATGCAACGAATATTTTTAGTTATCGTTGATGGCCTGGGGATTGGTGCACAAGAAGACGCACACCTTTATGGCGATGAAAATGCCGATACACTTGGAAATATAAGTGCCATAACGAAGGTGAGACTCCCGAACTTTGAACGCCTCGGACTTGGCAATATCCGTGAACTGGCTTCTGTTAAAAAGAACAAAAAACCGATCGCATCATACGGGAAGATGCGTGAAATGTCACCGGGTAAAGATTCCACAACCGGCCACTGGGAAATTGCCGGTATTCATCTGGATCAGCCTTTTCCTACCTATCCGGATGGATTTCCAGGTTCACTGATCCTTAAGTTTTGCAGTGGGATTGGAGTAGATGGCGTTCTTTGCAATCGTCCCTATTCCGGCACGCAGGTTATTGCCGACTTTGGTGTGCAACACATCGAAACAGGTAAGCCGATTCTCTACACTTCAGCTGACAGTGTATTTCAGGTGGCATGTCATGAGGATGTAACCCCGGTTGAAAAGCTGTATGAATGGTGCAAATATGCCCGCAATGAGGTGATGACCGGCGAGCACGGAGTGGGGCGTGTTATTGCTCGTCCATTTTGTGGTGAGCCGGGTTCGTTTGAACGCATTTCCGATAAAAGACACGATTTTTCTATAAAACCGCCTGAACCGAACCTGATGTCGCTGCTTTTGGAAAAAAATATCAAAACTTACTCCATAGGTAAGGTGATGGATCTTTTTACGGAGGTGGTATTTTCACAGTACCGTCGTACAAAAAGCAATGCCGAGGGAATTTCACAGCTTTTGAGCCTGATGAGTGCCCGTATCAATAACAGTTTTACGTTTACTAACCTGATTGACACCGATCAGATTTATGGCCACCGGCAGGACCCTGAAGGATTTGCGAGATGCCTTCAGGAGATCGACCGCGCCATTCCGGCCATCCTGGATAAACTAACAGAAGGTGATATCCTGATGTTTACAGGCGATCACGGTAACGACCCGGCAGATGACAGTACGGATCATACTCGAGAATTTGTGCCGCTGTTAGTTTTTAAAAAAGGGAGTCAGACTGGCAACAATTTGGGAACGAGGAAAACTTTTTCTGATATATCTGCAACTATTTTGGACTTTTTTGATATAAAAAATCGTTTGAAAGGTAAATCATTCTTAAGTCAGTTGTGATTCACAGCTAAACTTGCTGAGTAATACTTCATATTTAGAAAAAAAATTTGTAAGTTTTAAGGTTTATTTTTTCAAAGAAATACAACAATCCTTCAATGGAGACGTATTACACTACGAGTTCTTAATAGAACAAAAATTTTAACATAGTAAATATTCAACGTGGCAAAAAGCTCAGGAATTTCAACCCGCGAATCAGAATCGCTTGATCGTTATCTTCACGAAATTGGAAAAGAGAAACTAATTACCCCTGACGATGAAGTCCGCCTCGCCAAAGAGATACAAAAAGGATCTCAGCGGGCGCTTGAGGAATTAACCAAAGCCAACCTTCGTTTTGTGGTTTCAGTTGCCAAACAGTATCAGAATCAGGGCCTTTCCCTGGGTGATCTGATTAATGAAGGAAATCTCGGATTAATTAAAGCGGCAAAACGTTTTGATGAAACTCGTGGATTTAAATTTATTTCCTACGCTGTTTGGTGGATCCGGCAGTCTATATTGCAGGCACTGGCCGAGCAGAGCCGGATTGTACGCCTGCCGCTGAACCGTGTGGGTGCACTCAACAAAATCGGAAAAGAACTCTCTAAACTGGAGCAGGAATATGAACGAGTTCCCTCAGCCGCAGAGCTTGCCGAAAGCCTGGAAATGACTGTTTCTGAGGTGGCTGATACACTAAAAATTTCCGGCCGCCATCTTTCGATGGATGCTCCGTTCGCACAAGGCGAAGACAACCGTCTCCTCGATGTACTTGAAAACGAAGAGATCCCGGATCCCGATAACGACCTGATGGGTGAATCTCTTAAAGTAGAGATCGAGCGTGCGCTTTCCAAGCTTACTAAGCGTGAGGCTGAAGTGATTCGTCTCTATTTTGGCATTGGCCGCGAACACTCTCTCACTCTCGAAGAGATCGGTGAACGGTTTGACCTGACTCGTGAGCGGGTTCGGCAGATCAAAGAGAAGGCACTTCGCAAGCTGCGACATCACAACCGAAGCGCTGCACTGAGAGCTTATCTGGGCTGATTAATTTTGGTTCTGCCGGGAATATTTTGGGCTTTAGCAGATCACTCTGAAAGCTGATGCCTGATAGCTGAAAGCTTATCTTACCCATTCCAAAGAAATATCCATGGGACAATATTTCCTGCAGAACCCATTTACTTTAATATCTTGGTGCTGCAATCTGCAAAACCACTATTTTTCACTTGCTTCACATGAATATGCGGTTTGCCCGAATCGCATAACTTATTAGCTTATAGGGATGATGAAGAAATCCCTCTTGGTTCTGATACTTATTTTGGGTGCGTGGGCAGAAGCCGTTCAATCACAGCTTCTGCCATTAAGAACGTATTCCATTGAACTGGGGCTCAGCGAGTCGGTCGCACACGCACTTGTACAGGACGAACGCGGATATATCTGGGTTGGCACCGGTTACGGGCTGAATCGGTTTGACGGTGTCCAGTTCAGGCAATTCTACGTAGAAGACGGTCTTGCGCACAATCGGGTGAATGCACTCTATGAAGATAAAGAGGGCTCAATTTGGGTGGGTACAGAAAGTGGTATTTCCGTACTTCACAGCGATTCGCTGATTACTCCCAGATCTGTGGTTGAACTGAACCAATACTCAATTCTCGATATTTTTCAGGATCATGAGGACAATTACTGGTTTGGAACAGATGGAAACGGGGTCTGGCGTCTTGACAGTGACGGACAACTGGTTTCCATTGATGAACAGTTCGGCCTGCCTGTGGAGCGGGTCCGGGCTATTCGTCAGTCTGAAGACGGGGCAATATGGATCGCTTCAAGAGAAGGCCTTGTTAAGCTGGATGGCGATACCGTTCAGTACTTTGTGGAGGAGCATGGCCTGCCCGAACTTCGTATCAGAGATTTGAAAATTGATCAGTACAACAGAATCTGGATCGGTTCACGCGATGGGCTTGTTCTGTATGAAAATGAAGAGTTTATTGTTTTTGATGAAGAACACGGGCTGAATGATGGAAGAATACAAACGATTTCAGTAGAGAGTCATGATAAAATATGGCTTGGAACAGAGAGCGGTATTTCCGTTTTTGACGGTGAACAGTTCGAAAACTTCACCCGCGAAGAAGGAGTGCCTGCGGCTATAGTATATGCATCCATTATCGACCGCGAAGGAAACATCTGGTTTGGAACACTTGGCGGAGGGGTCGCTCTTATGGTCGGTGATTATTTCAGCAGTTACAATATCGATAACGGCCTGACCAATAATGTTGTAACCGGTTTCTCTGAAGATGCAGATTCCAACATCTGGATTGCTACTTATGGAGGTGGTGTTTTGCGTTACGACAGGGGAGAACTGACACCATTCAGAGAAGCGGACGGATTAGTTGATAACAAAGTGTACACTTTTCATCATGACAGTCGCAACAGGATGTGGATCGGAACACGCGACGGAATCAGTATATACGAAAATGGCAGCTTTTCAACGATTCCGGATGAGCAGTTTCCATTCCGGATTATTCGTAAAATTTTTGAAGATGAAGAGAATGAAGAATTCTGGATAGCCACCTATAACGACGGGGTCATCAGGTTGACTGATGAAGGATATGTACAGCACTATACAGGTAACGGTTTTTTGCATAACACCGTTATGGATATCAAGCAGGATCGTGATGGGGTATTTTGGTTTGCCACATACGGAGGGGTAGTTACATTTGACGGCCACCAGTTCGAGACGTACACCATCGCAGATGGATTGCCCAGTAACGGAGTAATTCACATACACATCGACGACAATGATGTGAAATGGTTCTCCACATTTAATGGGATTGCAAAATATGATGGTGAAACGATCAGCCGTTTTCCTGAATCGGAGGGAACTGAAACCATCTCCTATTTTATGATTCAGGATCAGGCCGGGAAATACTATGTAGGAACGAACCGCGGATTGTATTACCTGGAACCGGATGTTCTCCTTTCCACAAATATTCGCACTGAGCGTATGAAAGCTTTCAGGATTTTCAATCAAAACCAGGGATTGATTGCAAATGAATTAAATGCCGGCGGTTCATTTCTTGCAAGTGACGGAACTTTGTGGCTGGGCACAGTGGAAGGACTGAGCCGTTTTTACCCCGACAGGGTGAGGGAAAATACAACACCGCCGGGGATTGAATTTGAGGAGATTATGGTGAGCGGCCGGGAACTCAGGCCCGAACGGTCATATCAATTGGAACACGACCAGAATTTTGTACAGATTTCCTACTCCGGTTTAAGTTTCGAAGCTCCCGACCAGGTGCGTTACGAATACAGAATGAACGGACTTGACACAGGCTGGCAGTTTACCAGCGATCGAATGATCCGCTACCCTTCACTCTCCCCGGGTGAATATGAATTTCAGATACGTGCTTACAATTCCGAAGGGGTGATGAGTACTATAACCAGATCGTTTGCCTTTAAAATTTTACCGCCATTCTACCTGCAATGGTGGTTTTTGCTGCTTATAGTGCTTACTATCATAGGTATGGTTCTGTTTTCGATGCGTTATTTTCGTGTAAGCAAGCAGGTCGACATCGAAAGGATGCGTGTTCAGATCGCCAGTGATTTGCATGATGACGTGGGTTCCTCATTGACGGAGCTGGCTCTTCAGACCGATTTTCTTCAGGCAGGAAACATTAGTGATGAAATAAAGCAAACACTTCGACAGTTAGGTGAACACAGCCGTAAAATTGTAAACAGTCTTGATGATATCGTCTGGTCTATCGACTCACGAAATGACACTGCCGGAGATTTGACCGACCGCATGCAGGATTATGTGAACCAGATTTTTGTAAATGGCGAAGTGGAGGTTCACTACCACTTTGATCAGCTCCGGATGGATGAAAAACTTCCTGTGGATGTGAAAGAAAATGTGTACCTCATTTTTAAAGAAGCCATGAACAATGTGATAAAACACTCAGATGCGACTAAAGTGGATATCATCTTTTCTTTTTCCGGGAGTAATTACAAACTTGAAATCCGTGATAACGGAACAAAGGTTAAAACAGACAGACGATCCGGCCAGGGGCTGCGAAACATCAGAATGAGGGCGGAACGGATCGGCTCAAAAGTAGAAATTAAATCAAACGGTGGATTTACAGTACAGGCAACCGGATCCATAAAATAGAGTGATTAAACATGATTGAAATAGGAATTGTTGAAGACAACGTTAAAATCAGAGATCTTATACAGCGTTACCTGGATATGCAGGATAATATGAGCTGCAAAACAGCGGTTGATTCGGTAGAGGAGATGCTGGATTATCTGAAAGAGCACGATCCTCCCGATGTGATGCTAATGGATATTCAGCTTCCGGGAATGTCCGGTATTAAGGGAATCGGCATCATTAAAAAAGAGTATCCCGAGATCGAAATTATTATGTTGACGATTTACCACGATTCACACAAAATTTTTGATTCATTAGTGGCTGGTGCATCAGGATATTTGCTGAAACACACATCACTTCCTGAAATTAAGGAGTCGATTGAAAATCTGGCATCCGGTGGCGCACCAATGTCACCGCAGATAGCACGAAAAGTGATTCAGCACTTTAATGAATCCAAAAAAGAAGAAAAACCGGAAAGCGATCTGACCGCACGCGAACAGGACATTGTTAACGGCCTGGTAGACGGACTCAGCTACAAACTGATTGCCGATCGGTTTGATATTTCTATTGATACGGTTCGTGCTCATATAAGAAACATTTATAAGAAATTACACGTTAACTCTAAGGCAGAGGTAATTGCAAAATCGCTTCGTGGCGAAATTTGAAATTTTGGCAGAATTCTTCTGGCGGCTTGGTGGCCAATAGGTTTGTCCTGATTGAAAAACGGAGCTGCCTCAAGAACAAATTACATGCAGCCTTGTGTTGGATATATAACCTATCACATGGTCATGTGATATTGTATTTATCTATTTTATATTAAATTAGTAGTGGATAAGAATAATCGATACCGAAGCCCGGAGGCTACCATGAAGTTTACAGCTAAATTTCCCATTTTGATTACCGTACTGGCTTTTTTGATGTCAGGTTGCTACACACAGTTACAAACTGTTGAAGAACGCTATCCGTCAACCGGCGAACGAGTAGCTGCAGACCGTGCACAATCTGGTCAGGCAGCCCTGCAGGAGCGTTCCCAGGATGTGGTGAATGAAGAAGATTATGCCCTGGGTTACGAAGATGGCTGGGTAGATTCGGAGGCCTACTATTTTGTAGATCATGAGACCAGGGATTGGTATGTAAATCATGGTGCATCCTTAGCTCAGAACAGACATTATCGCAATGTTGTTGTGAATCACCATCATTACCACGGCCGGAGTTTCTATCACTACGATCCGTTTTTCTATAGCTATTACGATCCTTATCCGTTTTACAGATCACCGAGATGGCATTTTAGCTTTGGTTTCAATTATGGCTGGCACCGTCCTTATTACGGCTGGCACAGATCCCCTTATGCATTTTATTCACCATACAGATATCCGGGCTATTACCCGCATTATGGATATTGGGGCCACACCCGACCATATTATGGATATGTTTTCTTTACTGATGTAAGGTCGACCCGGCCTGTTAGGAACTATGGCCCGAGAAGTACTGCCCTTACCTCGCGAGGAGTTCAGAATGTGAACCGAACTACGCGATCTGACGCACGGGTGCAGTCCGGAGCAAACGTTCGTTCACGAACAGATGTACGTTCTAATACAAGGACACAGCAGGTGAACCGCAGTGGTAATGTAAATCGCACACGGGGAACCAATTCTACGGTGAGAAGTCGTGGCAGTGACCGGAGCACAAACAGAGGAACAGTTAACAGGGGCTCGAATAACAATACAAACAGAGGTACTGTCAACAGAGGCTCGAATAATAACACAAACAGAGGAACTGTAAACCGTGATCGTTCAACGAACAACAACCGTTCAAGCGGCAACGTGAACCGCAGTAACAATTCCAACAATAACAGAGGAGCTGTTAATCGGAGCAATTCTACAAACAGGAACAGCGGAAACGTTGAAAGAAATCGATCTTCTAATGACAGGCAGACATCTTCTGCGATTCTGAATAACAGGGATAATAATAACAGCAGTGCAGTTAACCGTGCAAGAACGGCAACGAGTAACCGAAGCAGTGTTGCAACCAGCCGTACTTCGAACAATACCACTTCTGCTGCTCAGCGGGGCCCTGTTACAAGCCAGCAGCGGGCTGTACAAAATATCAGGGATCGGGTGAATCCCACTCAGTCTGCATCGAATGTTAGTAGCAGTGCCAGGGTTAATCAAAACCAGTCATCTTCACGCAGCAGCAGTACTTTGGGAAGAGTTGTAAACAGAGCTGTTAACAGCGCCGTGAACAATTCATCAAGAAGTTCATCTGTAAACCGGTCAAGCGGAAACACCACGCGAAGTTCCTCTGTTACACGATCAAGTTCAAATAATAATAACAATCGTTCAACAGTACGTTCAAACCGCAGCAGCAGCAATAACAGTTCGTCTGTAAGATCTGCAAGGAGCAACACGAACAGCAGCCGTGCTACAAATTCCCGCAGTCGCTCAAACAACAGAAACTAAAAACTGTTAAGAAGACCTGTAATTGATTTTCAGGCCCCATTTGCAACCTAATTATCAACTGTTTGTCAAATCAATTGGAGTAGTATGCGCAGGATCTTAAAAACCATACTGTTAGTAGCGCTTCTTTTTGGGGTGGGCCGTGCATCTGCCCAAGACTCAAACCCGAACAATGCATTACTATACAGTAATCAGGCAACATTATTTGGCAGCCAGAGTTCAGCCTCCGATCCAGTTTCCATCATTCTGCCGGGAACCGCATTTAAGTCCGGGCAAGGCTCATTTATTGATAATCCTGCAAGTATGGCCCTTCATAAAACCAGTTTTGGTGAATTCGGTTTGTCTTTTCGAGCAGTGGACGAGACCGCCACTTTTTTAGGGAACAATCGCGCTTTGGATGATAATCAGAGCGGTATTTCCAACATCGGTTTTTTGTACTCTTTCCCGACTGTTCAGGGGAGTTTTGTGTTTGGTGCAGGTTATACCCAACACTCTGTTTACAACAGGGCCCTTGGTTTTCGGGGAAGAAATGAAAACAACACAATAACTGATAAATTTAAGGCAGAAGGCTCTCCCTACCAGGAAATTGCTTTTAATACGTTTGCTACAGATTTTGGAGATGAATTTGAGGATTGGGATGAGTCTATTTTCAGAATTGGATTTGAACAATGGGGAGACTTTTTAGGAATTACTCAGCAGGGAGAAATTATACAGCGGGGTTACAGCGGAGAATACTCTATGTTTTTCGCTACTGAATTTCAGGAAAACTTGATGTTTGGTGCCAGTATCGGATTACTTTCCGGAAGATTTAATTACACCCGGATCTTTCAGGAGGTGGATGAATTTAATGATTATGACAGTGCTATAATAGACAGTAATGATGATGGAGTCGGAGATACAGATATCGATAATATACTCCTCGACGATCAACTGAGAAGCCGCTATATCGGATTCAGGGCACGGGCCGGTCTTATCTACAGAATTAATGATCACTTTAATATCGGTGGCAGCTATACTTTTCCCACATCTATCGAAGTTGATGAAGTATTTGATGCCAATATCAGGACTACCTTTAACAATGGTGTAGATTTTGCTGATGATATCGGAACAGAGTTTTCTTACAAAATAAGATACCCCTCCATTATTTCACTGGGTGCGGGTATAACGGATATATCCGGCCTTTCGGCCTCATTCTCTACTGATTACACAAACTACCAGAATACGACCATCGACTTCGAAGGCAGTGAATTATTTGAAGATGAACTGATTGAGAATGATTTTATAAATGAAAATTATCGTTCTGTATGGTCATTGAGGAGTGGCCTGGCTTACCAGTTAAGCCCGGAATTTACAGTCAGAGGTGGTTATCAGTATCATCCAAGCCGTTATATCAACGGAAACGATCACAAACATGTGTTTGGGTTTGGAGCAGGTATTTTGCTTACCCGTAATGTACAGTTAGATCTTGCAGCCCAGTATACAGCGTGGGATGAAGTTTCATCTGTGTATGATTATGCACAGTACGATTATTCACCACTGCCAAATAGTTCTCCCGGAATAACTTTTCGTTCCCAAGAGGCAGACAGATCAATAGACAGGTGGCACCTTATGGGAACAGTGAGAGTGAATTTTCAATAATTTAAGTGAAAACAGTTGCCATTCATTTTTTTGAACGGAAGAGATCATTCTTACCAGGCATTTCCTTAAAAATGACATATCGGATCAATTTTTTTGTGGATTAATACTGAGAACTGCGCTATCCACATGGCGGACTACATTGGCCGTTGTGCTTCCCATCATCAGATAATTGAGTCCGGTTCGCCCTACAGTAGCCATTACAATTAAATTGTATGGATTATCCTGCACGTGATTATAAATAGCTTCATGAGGAGAATCATGTGATACAACTACTTTTTCCCGGACCTGTTCTTCTATCTCATTAAAATATTCTTTTTTGAGAAGCTTAAGTCGCTCTTCTCTGATCTTTCGAAGAGAAAGATCTTTCTCTTTTTCATCGAATTGTTCAAAACTCAGAATATGTATAAGATCAATGGTACCACCAGATCGTTTTGCAATGTCGATTGCATAAGGAAATGCCTGGGCTGCATTTTCTGAAAAATCTGTAGTCAATAGAATGTTCTTGAAGTCTTTTACTTCTGAATCATTTTTCACTACCATGACAGGAGTACTTGCAAGCCTGAGAACTTTTTCTGCAACAGAACCCAGTAACAGCCGGCTGAATCCAGTACGACCGTGAGTACTCATGATCACATAATCAAACTTTTCTGAAGTATTGATGATTGATTCTGCAGCATTGCCCATCGTTACAATTGGATCAGTCAATCGTTCTTTAGATACCTTTTGTTGACTAACCTCCTTAGCCCTGTTTAAAAGCGTTTTTTCCAGTTCATCAAACTTTTGATAAATTTTTGTACTTATGCCAAGTGCATAAGGTTCATCCAGTTCTGAAATAGGCAAGTGTGAGTAGAAAGGGGTTACCATTCCTCCAAAAAGCTTAGCAAATATATCAGCTACTTCAAGTGCTTTTGTGCTTCTCTCGGAAAAATCAATTGGAACAAGAATTTTCATCGTTGTCAGGTTATATTTTTTAGATATTTTTTTCTTCTTTTCTGATTTTTTCAAAAATAACTTTTACCCATATAGATAATATGGTATTAAATGGAATAATTAAAAAGTACTTTATGGGTCTGCATTTCAATAATTAAGCTTGATCGTATAAAAAATTTCAAGATTCAGATAGCATATGAAACATTAGATTATCCTAAAGGTCATACTGATGTATAATCGTAAAGCCATAAAAATTTTGTTTTTATCTGAATTTTTCACAAATTATTAAAAAATTCTAATATTTTCTTTAACCTTTACAGATCTGATATTTTGTACATTATTTTCAAACAGTAGAGGCCCATTTGCAAATCACAAAGCATTGTTTAGATGAGAGTAATTTAAAATAATTAGACTAAGAATCACCGATTAGTAATGTCAACTCAACCCCAAGCAAAGTTATTTACTTTAAGTAATTCTGAAAATAGAAAAGAGAGAATTTTTATGTCTGCTCCACACATGGGTGGGGAAGAAATGGAGTTTATCAAAGATGCTTTTCAAAAAAACTGGATTGCTCCGGTCGGAGAAAATGTTAATGGATTTGAAAGAGATCTCTCCGAATACATAGGGACTAAATATGCTGGAGCATTTACCAGCGGAACAGCTTCAATTCATCTTGCTTTAATATTACTTGGAGTGGGTGAAGGTGATGAAGTCATATGTCAGAGTTTTACATTTGCTGCTACTGCGAATCCAATACGCTATCAAAGAGCCACACCTGTTTTTGTTGACAGTGAAGCGGAAACGTCAAATATAGATCCCAACCTGCTTGAAGTTGCCATTAAAGATCGAATAAAAAAGGGTAAAAAGCCGAAAGCAATCATTGTGGTTCATCTTTATGGGATGCCTGCAAAAATGAATCAAATACTTCAAATTGCCGGCAAATATGATATTCCTGTAATCGAAGATGCTGCTGAAGCATTAGGATCATCAATAGGTAACAAGAAATGCGGATCTTTTGGTAAACTTGGTATCTTATCATTTAATGGCAATAAAATTATTACGACGTCTGGAGGAGGTGCTCTTCTTGGTAATAATAGTGATCTCATTAAGAAAGCCAGATTTTTCGCTACCCAGGCACGTGATGATGCTCCACATTATGAACATTCGTCAATTGGGTATAATTATCGCATGAGTAATATCCTGGCAGGAATAGGCCGCGGTCAGATGAAAGTTTTAGACTTACGTGTGGAAAGAAGAAGAGAAGTTTACAAAAAATACTTTTCAGAGCTTGGTAAAACCTGGTTAGAGCCAACTATGGGCTTTAGTAATAATTGCAATGATTCTTTGACAGAAGCAGTTCAATCTTTTAAATTCATACATAAATCTCCAACAGGTCTCTATTTTCTAAAAGAACCGGCTGGGTATTTCAGTAACCGCTGGCTAACCACTATAATATTAAATTCTGAACAAACGAAAGGGGTTACCCGCAAAGATATCCGGATGGCAATGAAAAAAGAAAATATTGAGGTTAGACCGCTTTGGAAGCCAATGCACTTGCAACCTGTATTTAAACAATATCCTAACTACACAAATGGAATTTCTAATTGGTTATTTGAAAATGGGCTATGCTTGCCAAGTGGCAGCAATATGACAGAATCGGATCAGATGCGTGTAATAAGTACCATTAAAAACGCACTGAATATCGGATAAAGTATTATAAGCGTGTTGGAGATATAATTTTATTTAGTATTATTGTATATCTTTGCAAGAGGGGGAGGTGATCTCATGTTGCATTCATACATATATAAGCAGCTATGAAAGATACCATTTATAATTACAGAAAAAGTGTAAAGTTCATTCTTGATGTTTTGGTGTGGACTTCTGTTACGATTTTAGCTTACCTGATACGTTTTGATGGGAACATTCAAGGATATGAGAGCCAGATTTTAGCTGTAACAGGTATACTTGCAATATTTAAAACCCTGGTTGTATATCTGTCCGGTTCTTACATGCAGGCCTGGAGAAATACAAGTTATGCAGATCTTTTTCAGATTGTAAGAATTACAGTTTCTGTTGCCTTACCTTTTTTACTTGTTGTAATGTTTGTCAGGGATATTTATGTCATACCTGTTTCCATTCCTGTATTGGAGTTTCTGCTTGGAGTTCCGGCATTGGCCTTCATGAGGGCTACTGCAAGGTTTCTTATTAAGTACCGCCAATCCTCACCCAAAGTTTCTGATGAGAAAAAAAGAATATTGATTGTTGGAGCAGGAGAAAGTGGCACTATGGCCGCAAGAGAGATGCTGAAACACCCCAGGGAAAAAATGTTACCTGTGGCTTTTTTGGATGATGATTTGTCCAAACAAAATCAGCGAATTCTGGGTATTCCTGTAAAAGGGACGATTGAAGAACTCTCCGGAATTGTAAAAAAAATGGAAATTGATGAAATACTAATTGCAATGCCCTCTGAATCGGGAGAGACAATTCGAAAAGTTGTTGAAAGAGCAAGGAAAAGTAAAGTGCGCTACCGAATCATACCAGGTATTTATGATCTTGTAAGTGGCAAAGTAACGATCAATCAGATCAGGAACGTAGACGTAGCCGATCTGCTCAGGCGGAAACCGGTAATCCTTAATTCTGAAGAGATCAGGAGCTGCATTGAAGAAAGAAAGATTTTAGTCACCGGAGCCGGTGGTTCGATTGGTTCAGAAATTGTACGCCAGGTTTCAAGATTTAACCCGAGACATGTAATTCTATTAGGCAGGGGAGAAAACAGTCTTCATCAATTGGTAAACCAAATCAGCAGTGAGTTTCAACATCTGGATTATTGTACCCGAATATGTGATGTAAGAGATTACAACAGCCTGAGTCATATTTTCCAAAATGAAAAACCGGATGTGGTGTACCATGCAGCTGCACACAAGCATGTTCCATTAATGGAAGACAATCCTGCTCAGGCGATATTGAATAATGTTATCGGCACACGAAATGTTGTGAATCTTGCGCTTGAACACGGTGTATCACATTTTGTAAATATTTCAACTGACAAAGCTGTAAATCCCACTTCAGTAATGGGGGCCAGCAAGCGAATATCCGAACATATCGTTGAGTGGGGTGCCAATCACGCGGAAGAAAAGAATGTTTTTGTATCTGTGCGTTTTGGGAATGTATTGGGCAGCAGGGGTAGTGTTATTCCGCTTTTTAAAGATCAGATTAAGAGAGGGGGCCCTGTAACTGTAACACATCCGGA
The DNA here is from genome assembly GCA_020832285.1 of Balneolaceae bacterium. Classification (GTDB taxonomy): domain Bacteria; phylum Bacteroidota; class Rhodothermia; order Balneolales; family Balneolaceae; genus Rhodohalobacter. The sequence continues at coordinate 42,288 of JAFIFB010000061.1, read as the reverse complement.
AATGGTCCGTTACTTTATGACTATTCCGGAGGCATCTCAGTTGGTATTACAGGCAGGTGCCCTCAACCAAAATGGAGCTGTTTATTTGCTTGATATGGGTGAACCTGTGAATATAGAACAGATGGCACGAGATCTGATCAAACTTAGCGGACTTGAACCCGATCTGGATATTAAAATCACGTATTCCGGTATACGGCCCGGTGAAAAACTCTTTGAAGAACTCTTAACTGACGATGAAGGTATTCATACGACCAAACATGAAAAAATTTATATTTCTCCTAAAAACGGAGTGCTCCCTGATCTCGAACAAAGAATAGAAAAGCTCAGAGAAATAGCATTAGAAGGGAACAGGGAAAAGATTCTTCAGGAAATTCAACGGATCGTACCCACATACAGTGGCTGCGAAACAGAGTCTTTCAGTGTTTAACGTGTTGCATTTATTTCTCAAAAAATAATTCAGATTTTTGATTGGGTTCATTATCATCTCTCTTCGGTCAAAATAATTCAAAAATCAGCCAATTTTTTTGAGAGAATATCCAGAAGTAACCGTTATAATTCCCGTTTATAATATGGCATCCACTTTATCGGTTGCGTTGGAAAGTCTGTTTTCACTTGAAAATTTGCCTGTCGAAATTGTTGTTGTTAATGACGGATCAAGAGATGATACACAAAATGTGATTGATAGATTTGAAAAAAAGGCTGTAAACCTAAAATGGGTGTCGTTCAAATCAATAACTATTTCAAATAGTGGACGGGCAGAAGCACTTAATGAAGGGGTTAAACTTTCAAGGGGTGAATATCTTTCATTTTTAGATGCTGACGATAGTATTGATTCTGTAAATTTTAAAAAAAATTTGGAATGTGCTCGAAATGCTGATTCCGAAATGGCAATCGGTCAATTTAAAATCGTGGGTGAAGGGGGTAATATTTCAATTGTTCGGAAACTTAATAAAGGAATGACTCCCGAACAGATCATCAGAAAAATTGCATATTCACCCATTAGTCCTGTCCATTTGAATGCGATTTTGATAAAAAAATCTCTTTTTTTACATACTGGCGGGTTTGATGTGTCAAACAAAAAGGCTGAAGATAAAGACCTGCTGATTCGGTTGTTGCGCCATTCCAGCTCTATCACGATTTGTGACTCAATTCACTATATATATTTAAAGCATAATCTTAGTAAAAAAGATAAAATAAAGAAACGATTTGAATGGATGGTTTTTCGCCAACAGATGATACGTAAAAACTATTCAGGATTAAGCAGGATTACATCACTCTCGCTACAAACTCTTTTCGATGTTACGAAACTTTTACTCGAAATTACTTTTACATATGATGCAATGATAGCAATAAAACGTTATTTCCGACAATAGTAACTTTAACCAACCGGTATCAATGATTAATCTTTCTTAACCAGTGAATTTATCAGATATATAAATTTGTCAGTTTCTTTTTTGGGATTGAATTTTTTGATCTGTTTTGGTATCTGTTTTTGTAGTTTTCTTCGAATCTCACTGTCAAGTATACTTACCATTGCCTGGAAAATATTTTCTTTATCATTCGGATTAACAAGTATACCAGCTCCGTTTACAACTTCTGGAAAAGAAGAATTGTTTGATACAATGGAGGGCTTAGAGTAGTACATAGCCTCAAGTGGAGGCAATCCAAATCCTTCGTAATGGCTAAGACAAATCAATGCGGTACAGTTTCTGTAAAACAATTCTAACTCCGATTCCGATAAATAACCCTTGATAATGATATTCCCGGAAAACTTAAGGGTATCTTTTATTTGAAATATTTTTTTTGTATTCCAGCCTTTACTTCCTATAACATAAAGCTTGAAATCTTTTCTTCCTGTTTTCCGAATAAACATGTCGAAGGACTCAAATAGGGCGATCAGATTTTTACCCGGTTGTAAGGTTGATACCGATAAAAAGTAGTTTTCTCGTTTTTTTTCATTTTCCTCAGCAAGATTGTTTATAAAATTGTAGATGATGGTAATTTTATTTTCTGAGACAGAAGTAAAACGGACTATATCATTTTTACTGTTTTCTGATACAGTTATAATCTGATGAGCCCGCTTTCCGAGTAAACGAATCATGAGTTTAATGTAATTATTTTGGATTAATCCATACTTTTTTTTGAAGATAAACGGGATCATGTCATGAATAGCAATAATTCGACTGGGTTTGCAAAAAGCGGGTCCACCGACAGAAGGGGAAAAAATAATATCCAGATTGCATATCCTGAACGGAAGAATTAATTGCTCGTAAAAAACCCTGAGGGCGCGAAATTTAAAACGGGGAGTTCTTTTTACAATGACTGAATCGGAAAGCTCATAAACACCAAAAACTGATGGATGAATGTGATTTTGCAAAAAAATATATACTGTTAAACCAGGTATGTTTCTATCCAAAAGTTCCAATAACAAGCGTTTACTAAAATATCCAGTTCCGGTTATTTTGTCAGAATTGTAATTTGTAAGATTAAATCCAATTTTCATGAACTAGTATAGTGATCAAACTCTGCTTTTCAAGGTAGATCTGATATGATTGGTGATTAGAAACGAATATACAGATGCGAAAAAATCATGTTTTTGGGGATATTACGGTAATCAGACAATATAAATATGTCAAGATAAACCTATGATTCAGAATGAGGTTAGGTAAAACATGGTTATTTCTAAAAATAATAACTATTTAATAAAAAGCGGAGCCATGTTTATGATGGTCCTGTTTTATTTTTTTGCGATCCGCCCGCTCAGGGCTCTCCATAATGAATATGTAGTCTACTCAATCTTGTTGAATAGTTCTGAAAACTGGGGTCTTGCTAATGAAGCTTTTCTTGTTCCCCGTTCCGTGCTTATTCACTTTGCCTCAGGTGAGTCTGAACTGGTTTTAGCCTATATGCCTCAATTTGGATTTTTTTTTCTTTTTGGGATGCTTGGAGTGCTCTATTTTTTGCCCTCCATCAGGACGATTCTCATACTTCCGGCTCTTCAGGCAGTGATAGAGGTTTTGGTATTGGTTTTTTTATTGGCGGGAATTCACTTTTCAGTAGCAGGATTTATCGCAGCAGACTTTATGATCGTCTACCTTTCTCCCCTTGTTTGCCTGGGTTTTGTGGTCTTTATTTTTGCCGAGGAAAAAGCTAACCGGGAAACCTCACCAAAAGATTCGAGTTCATAACGCCCGCAAGGCGGACTCTCCTGTGATAACGCGATTTATGTTATCCCGAGATAAAGCACGGAGCTATGTTGGTTCGCCCCTGCCGGAACTTTTTTGAAAAAACAATCTGAGCACCCACCGGATGTTTTTCCACCAGGTGAAAGAGTACCACCACCTGACCAAAATGATGGCCATTCATAAACGGCAGCTTGGTGATGGGCTACGCCACTGGGGAATAAACATCAAATTGACCAGAGCCGATTATCACCGACCGGAACAGATATTGTCCGGATTGGACAAAGAGCTGCTTCGCCAGGAATTTGCCCAGAAGATGCTGACTCTTGGTTTGTTAATTGAACGAAAAGAGCAGAAAAAGCCAGGGGTAATGGTGCATTTTTGTGAGGTTTATAAAAAAATTATAGCCGGGTCAATAAATATTTAGTCCATTAAATTTAAAAGCGGATTATAAAAAAGCCGAAATAGCGTCTAAATTTATTCCATTCAGTCTTTTAAGACTCGTTTTTTTTTACTTATTTACTTAAAATCCGTAGAATTTTTTAGAACTTTTTCCTCTAAATCAAAATGCCATGAAGACAATAAGTTTGTTTATGGTCGGTCTGTCAGTGATTTTCCATGCTTTGGCTCAGGAAAATTCAGAAAAGGATAAGCGGATAGCCGAATTTTTGCAGCAATCCCTATGACTTTGATGAGTGACCCAATGACCTGGCCATTTTTGGTGTTATTGTTTAGTGTGATTCTGTTGGTCATATTGATCACTAAATTGCGGTTTCATCCCTTTATTGCCCTTATCCTGGCCGCAATTTTTGTGGGTTTCCTTACACCTGAACTTCCTGCCACCGTGGCAGGTGAGGCATCCTGGGTGACCGCAGTGGAGTTGCCCATGATGGAATTTGGTATAATGGCCGGAAGAATCGCCTGGGTAATTGCCCTGGCCGCGGTTATTGGTGCAGCGATGATGGAGAGTGGAGCCGCCGCCAAAATAGTGAATGTATTATTGAAAAAATTTGGGGAAAAAGGAGCCGCTTTTGCACTTCTAATTGCGGGATTTATCCTTTCCATTCCGGTTTTTTTGGACACCGTCTTTTTCCTGTTAATCCCATTAGGCATTACCCTGGCCCAGAAAACCGGCAAAAATTTCGTGTTATACGTAGTGGCCATAGCAGGTGGTGGAGTAATCACACATAGCTTGGTGCCATCTACCCCGGGACCCTTGATCATGGCCGAAACCATGGGGCTGGATTTGGGATTGGTCATCGTTTGTGGATTGTTGGCGGGGATCCTGCCAGCGGTGGTAGTGATACTAATGGGAAGTTGGCAAAATAAAACCTTTAAAATACCATTAAGGGTGGCCAGCAATTCGCAAAAGCCACTTCAGCGCCCTCCATCCCTGCTGGTGTCAATTTTGCCCATAATTATGCCTTTGATTATGATCAGTCTGGCATCCATGGTGGCAGCTTTTGGAGAAGAGGTTCCTCCTTGGATTGCTTTTCAGGGAAATAAAAATATCGCCATGACCGTGGGGACGCTAATAGCACTATATGTCTGGGCCAGGGCACAGGGGTTGAATGCCAGAGAGCTATGGGGCGGGATTTCCAGGCCATTGGAAATTGGGGGCCTGATTATACTTATCACCAGTGCAGGTGGAGCTTATGGCGCAATGATTGGTCACAGCGGTATAGGGGAGGCCATCCGATATGCCACAGATGGCTTTCAGGTACATTATATCCTTTTGGCCTGGATAATTGCCGCCGTATTTAAAACCGCCCAGGGTTCAGGTACGGTAGCTATGATCTCCGCAGCTTCTATTATGACTGCTCTTGCAGGAACGGACATTGCCTTGCCTTACCATCCAGTATACTTATTACTTGCTATGGGATTTGGTTCTTTGTTCATTTCCTGGATGAATGATTCCGGATTTTGGGTGGTGTCTAAAATGAGTGGGTTTTCTGAAAAGGAGGGGCTTCAAACATGGACCTTGGTATTGGCGGCAATCAGTCTGGTAGGATTGGCTCAAGTGCTTATGCTAGCATGGTTATTTCCATTGATTTAATTTGATAAACTAACTTAAAAACCAAATATGAAAGTACTGATTTTAGGAGGTGGAGGTTTTTTAGGCAGTAGGCTGGCCTTTACCATTGCCAACCATGGAGGATTGCACATGGGACATGTTTCCCGACTTACCTTGGTGGATCTGACCTTCCCTGATGAATTGAAAAAGAATGAAAAATTCAGGTGCATTGCCACAGATTTCAGCGAGGCCTCCACCATGCAAAGCTTGTTAGAGCATAAACCTGATATTATCTTTCACCTTGCCGCAGTGGTAAGTGGGGAAGCTGAGAAAAATTTTGAATTGGGTATGAAGGTGAATTTTCATGCATCCTTGCAAATGCTGGAGATTTGTCGGAATATGGACTTTCACCCCAGAATTGTCTTTGCCAGTGCCTGTGCGGTGTTCGGGGGCGATGTAAAGCAAACCATCACTCATACCACCGGACCAAAACCAAGAAGCAGCTATGGCACCCAAAAAGCTATGGTGGAGCTGCTGATAAATGACTACAGCCGCAGATGTTTCGTGGATGCCCGAAGTATTAGGCTGCCTACTATTTCGGTGAGGCCAGGGAAGCCCAATGCGGCCACTTCTTCATTTTTGAGTGGTATCATCAGAGAACCACTAAAAGGGCAGGAAACTACTTATCCCGTACAGGATTCAGCTAAATTCTGGTTATTGTCCCCAAAGAGGGTGATACAAAACTTCCTTCATGCTGCAAATATAGATGCCGGAAAGTTGGGTGAAGATAGGATAATCACTTTGCCCGGCATTACTGCTTCCGTGGGGGAAATGCTGAAAAGCCTGGAAAGAATTGCCGGACCTAAAGTGGCAGGTCTGGCTACCTATGAACCGGATGAATTTTTGCAGAGCATAGTCTTAACTTGGCCGCACTATTTTAACTGCAGTGTCGCTGAAAGCTTAGGTTTTGTGAAAGACAAGTCCGTAGATGAATTGATCCTTAATTATATACAGGAAGAAAACATACAACTCCCAAAACTATAAAGCAGATGACCCAAAAAATTGCATTGATCACCGGAGCAGGTTCGGGAGTAGGCAGGGCCGTTTCCATTGCTCTTGCAGAGGCCTCTTGGCATTTGGCACTTGTAGGTCGTACCAAGGCTACACTTGAAGCAACAGCAAAATTGTGTCCTTCTGTAAAGGTAAAGGTCTATCCTGCAGATATTACCAAGCCTGATGAAGTTAGCGAATTCTATCAGAAATTGGTAATGGACTTTGGAAGATTAGATTTACTGTTCAATAACGCTGGGGTGAACGCTCCGGCCGTGCCTATGGAAGAGCTTCCTTTTGAAGAATGGAAGCGGGTCATAGACACTAACCTGACTGGCTCCTATCTTTGTGCCAGAGAAGCAGTGAAAGTGATGAAAAACCAAAAGCCCATTGGGGGAAGGATCATTAACAATGGCTCCATATCCTCCCATGTACCTAGACCACAAGCAGTTCCTTACAACGCTAGTAAACACGCTATCACTGGGCTTACCAAGTCCATTATGCTGGATGGTAGAGCGTTTAATATTAATTGTGGTCAAATTGATATCGGAAATGCAGGCACAGACATGACCAAACGCATGCAAACCGGTGTAATGCAAGCAGATGGCTCCCTGAAACCCGAACCCATCATGCAGCTTGCCGATGTGGGTAGGGCGGTGGTATATATGGCAAGCCTGCCTACGGGCACCAATATTCCATGGCTCACTATTATGGCAAATGAGATGCCTTATGCAGGAAGAGGTTAGTTGATTATTAATGGTTAATTATCAATTGTCTATTAACCATTAATTGATAAATAACATGAAATAGTTTACATATTTTGTAGTATAACATAGTGTCATGTCAATGATAAAACATCGGGTTTCTTACGAAACTTCAGACTTTTAAATAGTGTTGCCCGCTTTTTTGGGAAAGATTAGGGGCTTGACACGACAGTAGGCTTGCGCCCCCTTCGGGGCTTTCTGCCGCCCGTTAAGTCTTGTTCACAGGGCGGTGCCCTGTGTTGATGATTCCGCCCGCTTCGGGGCTGTCTATGGCCTGTCGGATCTGTTTTTCAGAATTCGGCAAGAAAAACTGTAAGGCATTGGCTCATTTTGGTTCATATAAGTAGAATCCAATTTTTGAAAAGCCCCAAAGGGGCATCAGCATCAACGCAGGGCAGCGCCCTGCGCTAAATGCAGGAACCATAAAATAGCTCTGAAGGAGCGTCATCCTTAACCAAGTTCAAATCGATGCCACAATCTCTATCCAAAGCCTATACTCACATCATCTTTAGTACAAAACACCGTCAAAACCTAATCGATGAAGTCATTGAACCAGAGCTGTTCGATTATCTGGGAGGAGTTTGTAAAGGACTGGAATGTTACCCTGTACAAGTTGGTGGTCACCGTAATCATGTACACATTCTTTGTTTATTATCGAGAAAAATTACCCAGATGAAAATGCTTGAAGAAGTAAAGAAACGATCATCAAACCGGATTCTGGCCCGCGCTGGATTAAAGGAGATGGGCGGTTTTACAGCGTAAACATCATCGACACGTGCACGCGTACTTGACTGACCGTCCCGGTTCACACAAAGACTTCGCTGGGCATTGCCGAGGTTCTGGCCACATATTAATAGAACCAATCCTGCAAAAAGCATTGCAAAAAAAGTGTTGGGCATTGATATTCTCCAAAAATCGAACGAAAATATAAGGGGTATGTTTATGTAAGAGATAAGGTTAATTAAAAAAGAAAATCTATGGCAACTCCACTTAACGTTACACAGAAACTCATAAAATCGCACCTGGTGGATGGTGAGTTGAAGCCGGGATCGGAGATTGGGATCAAAATTGATCAGACTCTTACACAGGATGCTACTGGCACTCTTGTGATGCTTGAGCTGGAAGCAATGGGCCTTGATAAGGCTAAAACAGATGTTTCATGTCAGTATGTTGATCACAATCTGCTCCAGACCGATAATAAAAATCCGGACGACCATCTTTTTTTAAAATCAGCGGCAGAGAGATTTGGCCTTTGGTTCAGCCGGCCGGGAAATGGAGTAAGCCATCCCGTGCATACCGAACATTTTGCAGTACCGGGTAAAACACTGGCCGGTTCAGACAGCCACACCCCGGCATCTGGCAGCATGGGAATGTTTGCACTTGGAGCGGGCGGGCTTGATGTGGCCTTTGCTATCGCGGGTGAGCCGGTGTACTTGAAAATGCCAAAAGTATTGGGTGTGAAACTAACGGGAAAACTTTCTGATTGGGTAAGTGCCAAGGATGTTGTACTTGAGATGCTGCGGCGATATGATGTGAAAGGGGCGCGCGGTTTTGTGATTGAATATTTCGGTCCCGGCCTGAAAGAGCTTGATACAATGGACCGCCACGTGATCGCTAATATGGGTACCGAGATGGGTGCAACAACTACTGTTTTTCCATCTGATGAAGAGGTGAAGCGGTTTATGGAGCAGAATAATCGTGTTGACCAATGGACGGAACTCTTGGCTGATGATGGTGCTGAGTATGATGAGTACGATGAAATTGATCTTGGTACGATCGAACCACTAATAGCCATGCCGAGTAGTCCCGGTAATGTTGTTCCAGTCAGTGAGGTGGAAGGAGAAGAGATTTACCAGTCATATATCGGTTCATCGGCCAATCCCGGATACCGGGATTTCTGGATAGCCTCCGAGATTGTGAAGGGACGCAGGGTACACGATAATGTAAGCCTCGATATAAATCCAACATCGCGCCAGATTATTGAAAATATGGTTAAAAATGGCGTGATGCTTCACCTGATCCAGTCCGGTGCAAGAATTCATCAGGCTGGCTGTAACGGGTGCATCGGAATGGGGCAGGCTCCAGCCAGCGGGCGAAACAGCCTTCGGACCGTACCCAGAAACTTCCCGGATCGTTCAGGGACCAAAGAAGATTCTGTATTTCTCTGCAGCCCCGAGACTGCGGCAGCTTCTGCACTTACCGGGAAAATTACCGATCCCCGGAATCTGGAAAAATTGTATGGTATGAAATATCCAACATATCATGAACCTGAGGATTATATTACAAACAAGGAGATGTTGCTGGCACCTTCAGAAAATGGAAAAAAGAAAGAGCTGATAAAAGGCCCTAATATCTCCACCTTGCCAGAGTTCGAAGAGATTACCGATTTTGAAGTCCCGGTACTGCTGAAAATGGGTGATAACATTTCGACAGATGAAATTTTGAAAGCCGGAGCGGAGGTGCTGCCATATCGAAGTAATATTCCTGAAATCAGTAAGTTTTCCTACATCGTTGTGGACGAGAAGTTTTATGAAAAAGCTCTCAGGGCCCGCGATACCTATGGAGGCCATGTGGTTATTGCCGGAGATAATTATGCACAGGGTTCAAGCAGGGAACATGCTGCAATTGCTCCAAGATATCTGGGACAAAAAGCAGCGATTGCTAAAAGTTATGCACGCATAGGGTGGCAGAATCTGGTCAATTTTGGCATTGCACCCCTTGAGTTTACCAGTGATAAAGATTACGAAAAAATTGACGAAGGCGATGTTCTGAAAGTGGAAAACCTGGGAGGTCAGCTTAAGGAAGGATCTGAAGTGGAGGTGAAAAATGTAACCCAGGGATACACCTTTTTAACGGAGCATACACTCAGCGGCCGTCAGTTACAAGCCCTGCTGGACGGAGGAATCATTAATACATATAAAAATCGACTGCCATAAATACGGTCTGGTTTCACAAGTACTTTCACAGAAATAGAAAATAGAATCTTGCAAATCGAAAACCGATCCTTTTTTTCTCGCAAATTTACGCAGATGAATCCGCTGAGCCTCGCAGATAATCTGCTGTTAAGTCAGATATCAAATATCGGTCAAAACCTGTCAGCACCTACTGGATCTGACAGCGTTGGATTTTGTTTGTATTCCTTTACCCAAAGTTACCGACCTGTCACTTTAAGATAAGACACATATCTGCGCATAACTCAATCCTTTTGGACACATTAAAAAAGGTTATTGTCAAAGGCTGTTGTGAAAACAGGCAAATGAATTACTGCTCTATTATGATATTGCTCAGGGAACCCGTAAATTTAAGGTTTAGGCAATTTGCACCATTTTGAGAATTATAAACCCAATGAGTAAAGAAAAAAACGTGGCAGATGCGCTTGATATCGACTCTTCACTTGCTGAAGAGATGGGCGATGATCATGTATCTACCTCTGTGGTTACCCCCCTACGTACAGATGCTTTTGAATTGAGTGAATCTGAAAAAATTGAATTGATTGAAGAGCAGTTTGCAAATATTATGCATACTCTCGGTCTCGATTTAAACGATGAAAGCCTGAAAGGTACACCACACCGGGTGGCGAAAATGTATGTGAAGGAGATTTTTAACGGATTAAATCCCGACAATAAACCTACTGCCCGAAAATTTGGCAACAAATACAAGTATGATGACATGGTGGTGGTAAAAGATATCAATGTGACTTCTTTTTGCGAGCATCATTTTCTCCCTTTCATCGGCAAAGCGCATGTTGCTTATATCAGTTCCGGGAAAGTAATCGGGCTTTCTAAAATCAACCGAATAGTTGATTATTTTGCCAGACGTCCTCAGGTTCAGGAACGTCTTACTTTACAAATTGCAGATGAAATGAATGAAGCACTCGAAACCGAAGATGTAGCTGTTTTTATAGATTGTAAACATCTTTGTGTTTCAACCCGTGGTATAAAAGACCGTGAAAGCAGTACGGTTACTACACAGTACAGGGGTAAATTCCAGACCAAGAAAGCCCAGCAGCGTTTTATTGACTATATCCATTCCAATTCATCAGAAGTGTAACACGGGGTAAATATTCACCAATATGCCAGAAAGGGACTCTTTTCCAATCTTCATTTACAACAGTTTATCAAGAAAAAAAGAGAAATTTGAACCTCTGAACCCTCCGTTTGTGGGTCTTTATGTTTGCGGGCCAACGGTGTATGGCGACCCGCATCTCGGTCATGCCAGGGCAGCTGTCACTTTTGATGTGATGTATCGGTATATGAAGAGCAAGGGCTATAAGGTTCGATACGTGCGAAATATAACCGATGTAGGTCATCTTGAGCACGAAGAAACGGATCAGGGAGAGGATAAAATTCTAAAAAAAGCCCGGATTGAACAGCTGGAACCGATGGAAATTGTGCATCGTTACACGCTCAGCTATCATCGGGGGATGGATGCCCTGAACTGTCTTAGGCCCGATATTGAGCCGACTGCCAGTGGGCATATCATCGAACAGATTTCTCTCGTAAAAAAAATTCTTGAGAATGGCTATGCATACGAGGTAGATGGAAATATTTACTTCGATCTTGAAAAATATCGCGAAAAACATCCTTATGGGGAACTTTCCGGTAAAGTATTGGAAGATCTCCAGGCCGGCAGCCGTGATACAGCCGGACAGGATGAGAAGAAAAGCCCGCATGATTTTGCATTATGGAAAAAGGCCGATAGCAGCCATATCATGCGGTGGGAGTCGCCCTGGGGGGAAGGTTATCCCGGCTGGCACCTGGAGTGTACCACAATGAGCTTAAAATATCTGGGCAAACAGTTTGATATTCATGGAGGCGGACTGGATCTGCAATTTCCTCATCACGAAGCAGAGATTGCCCAATGCAAAAGCGCTTATGGACATGAACCGGCAAAATACTGGGTTCACAATAATATGATCACCATTGATGGCGCAAAGATGAGTAAATCGGCCGGGAATTTTATCACCCTTGATCAGCTTTTTGAAGGTGAGCATGAGAAGCTCGAGAAAGGCTTTAGCCCAATGATTGTCCGGTTTTTAATTTTACAGTCGCACTATCGAAGCAAAATTGATTTTTCGAACGATGCTTTGCTCGCTGCCGAAAAAGGGTACAACCGGCTTTTGAATGCGGTGAAACTGCTCGGTCAGCTCGAAGTTTCAGGGCAGAATTCAACCGAATCCGAAGCAGAGAAAGAAATTCAGGGTGCATTAAAACAATGTCATCAATCGATGAGTGATGATTTTAATACTGCGCAAACTTTGGCGGCCTTGTTCGACCTTACTGCAAAAATCAATGCCCTGCACAATGGTCAGCTTGACCCGGCAGAAGTTTCTGAGGAGACCTTTTTAAAAATGAAAGAGACAGTAAACGAATTTGTGTTTGAAATTCTCGGTTTGAAGGAGATCTCTGGTGAACAGAACTCAAAAACGGAAGAGCTGGTCAATTTGTTGATTGAGATCCGATCCGAAGCACGAAAAAATAAAGATTTTACAACATCAGATAAAATCAGGGATGATCTTCAGAAAATCGGGATACTCCTGAAAGATGATAACAGTGGAACAACCTTCGAAATCGATAACTGAGGTTCTTGGTGCAGCACTTTCCTGGATTCTGATTAAACTGGTAAGGTTTTATCAGCTTGCTATCTCACCATACCTCGGTTCTAATTGCCGCCACACACCCACCTGTTCGCACTATATGATCAAGGCGATTTCGGTTTGGGGGCCTGTGAAAGGTACCTGGCTTGGTATTAAACGGCTGGCCAAATGCCACCCCTGGGGAACTTCCGGCCATGATCCTGTCCCCCGGAAAGAAATAGAGCAATAAACGATGAAAGTTCAAATCTCAAATTCCATTTTCAAAATTGGAATTTGAGATTTTTAATTTACAATTCTGATCTGGGTTGCTGTTCAATTTCTTCTGATTTATAAGCTCCCTCTGCACCGTCTGATCCGCCAAACTGTTTGGCTTTGCCGACCAGGTCGCGGAATGATTTGGAGACGTTTTGAAGCCGATCATCCCACTCTTTATTCACCTCAACTCCTTCGATAGACTGATGGTATGTAACCAGCGTATAGGCAGAAGCAAATGGATCGAAAACAGCACGTACCAGCAGCGATGTCAGCAGAAACACCCCCACGATGGTGATGAGCTGAAACCAGATTGCTTCAAAAACCAGCATCAGCAGAACACCGGGAATGCCGAGAACGATCAGCAGGCCGATGAAAAATACTCGTCCGAGCAGCCACACTTTAACGGCAGTCATCAAAACCGGTTTGTATGATTGTGCGTAGAGAATAATTCCATGCCGGGCGCTATTCCATATATTTTTTTCATTTTTACTGATGGCATAGGAGAGAATGGCTTCATCCACATAAGATAGAGATCGGTTTACAATCATCGCGGCCCACCTTGCTACTTTTGAAGCTCCTCCACCCAGCGGAAGAAAATCAACAATCCGAACAAACTGTCTTGTGAACCGCTTTACAACCCGGTCTATCATGCGGTCAAGGGCAAACAAAATACTCACATCCCTGAAATATTCCCGGACTACCTCACGACCGTACGTAACCTGTTGTTTGTTGTCTGGGAGTTCACCATCTAAAAAAAGTTTCGTGAGCACGGCAATGTGAGCACCTTTAACGAGGTAGAGAATGTATCGCTTGCCAAAAATTAAAACTGTATAGGGACCACCCACAGCAATCATAAAAAAGATTATGGAAAGAAGCTCAATGCGGGTACTGAAGAAATAGGCGATGGCCCCGAAAATAACCAGCCAGAGAACGGACGCAATGAAAAAGCCGCCGTAGATGGCAAGGTTCAGCAGTAAAAATGGAGTGGTTCTCATCAGCAGGCCAAAAGCGGCGCTGAACGAATTCTTTTTTTTGTTGTCGTCAGTCATCAGGGAGAGCAGTTTGATTAGAGTTAGAGTGTGATCAGGTTACCCCTGTTTAATGTAGTAATTTCGATCTTTATCACGAAATATTGAAGACATTTGGCTCATAAATCAACAATAAAGGGCCTGCAGTAATGGTTGTGGGGTTTCTCGTGCCAAGGGCATCCCGGTGGGGCACAGTGAGCCCATCGGGACGAACGACGCCCTGGGTTAAAATGGAACCCAAAAACACCCCGAGTCGAGTAGTTTTGAAAAAGAAGCATACAGTATCGAGGGGTTGTCGTTGGAACCCGGGAAGAAAACCCGCATCGAATCTGCAGGAACAGGAAAGAGGGGACAGCAGGGGAAATCATATCAACTCCTTCACATCAATTCTCGTAAAACCACAAAAAATTTGCGCTTTCAGCGAAATCAGCGAGCCCCCATCGTTGTTACCTGCTGTATAGAATGCAGGATTGTGTTGAGGAACTTTTTACGAATATCCAATCCAGACTGCCACAACGAGTGCAAGAGAACAGAGAACAATCAGTTTTATTACCAACGGAAAGATGAAACGGAACCATCGGTCGTAAGAAATTCCTGCAAGACCGAGAATTCCCATCAGCACGGGATTTGTGGGTACGATCATGTTCATCAGGCCGTCACCAAGCTGGAATGCAAGAACGGCTATTTGCCTGGATACACCAACAATGTCACCGATCGGGGCCATCAGCGGCATGGTAACCAGGGCCTGGCCGCTGCCTGAGGGAATAAAAAAGTTTAGAATACTCTGGATAAACAGCATGCCGACAGCGGCAAACTCAGATCCCGCCCAGGAGAGGGGCATGGCGAGAGTATTCACAACGGTGTGTAAAATTTCACCGTCTTCCATCAGCAGGGCGATGGAGCGGGCAAAGCCGATCAGCAGGGCGGTTCCGGTGAGCTCAGCAGCACCTTTACTGAAAATAGTAGCCATATGATTGATTCCAATTCCAGAGATCAAACCGGCAATCACAGCCAAAGCCAAAAAAATGGCGCCAAGTTCAACAAGGTACCAATCAGCAAATGCGATTCCTGCTACTACCGCGATCAGCACAAGTACAGTTGCGGCCAGTATCCCTTTTTTACGGGTTGTCATTTCTGGAGAAATGAATGATGACTGATCCTGGGCGGAGGGCGGCTTTGTGCCATATACCAAACTTGACGACGGATCATTACGGACGGATGAAGCATAGCTCCACACATGATGAAAACCAACAGCAAGAAGCGGAATGGCAAGAACCAAACGGTAACCCATGCCCGATGTTGGCTGAAGACCGGCCACATCCTGGGCAACAAGCAGGGTAAACGGATTCATAACGGCAATTCCATAACCGATACTGTAACCCACAACCATGGTACCAATAGCGGTGACCGAATCGAATTTCATTGCCACACAAAGTGAAACCAGTATAATGGCGAAAGGAATGTATTCCTCGGCCATGCCAAGAGTGGCTGAAGCAGCGGAAAAGGCAAACATCATCACAAAAAGAAGAGGGCCCGGCTGATGGCCGAATCGATTTAGTGCTTTCCCTAACAGTGCATCAATGGCACCTGACTCCCGCACCACTGCAAGAGTTCCACCGATAATCAGAACAAAAAAGATTATTCCCTGTGCATCGGCAAAAGCCCTGGGCACAACAGTAAAGAGAGATGTTGCAGGCAGATACTCCTTTTCATCACTTGTTTCAAACGTGCCGGGTACGACCACTTCCCGGCCCAGGTCATTCACCACTGTTTCAAATTCACCGGATGGAACCAGCCAGGTGAGAATCAGGGCAGCCGCCATCAGGATAAAAAGCAGAACGAGTGTGTGGGGAACGTTAAATTTCATGGCTTCAGGATTTTTAAGTTTGGCTTATGATAACAAAAAATGAATGTAAATCTTCGTTTCTGATCCCGCCGTATTTTTGTTAATTTGTAAGAACTGTGGGGTGCTGATCCGTAAAATTACGAATCGGCTGAGATCATACCCTTAAGACCTGATCTGGGTAATGCCAGCGTAGGAAGCAGCAAGTCTTATTTGCTATAGCAAGTCAACTCTGTTCGGATCAGGGATTTTTGAACATTTAAAAAATCCTGTTATGACTCAAATCGAAAAGAAGAAATTCGGCCTCGTCACCAAAAAACTTCAGAAGTGGCAGGGGCGTGATGAATGGTTTTTTAACCGCGAACATACCGATAGCTACGAGCTTTGGTATGAAGGCCGTTATAAACGGGCAGAAATTTGGCAGAAAAAAATTCTGGCCGGACTCATTAAGAAAGATAAGCGTGTAAATACTCTGCTCGAATTCGGCTGCGGAACTACCCGATTCACGCGATGGTGGAAGGAAGTAGGCATCGAGGCAACCGGGGGAGATATCTCTCCATTCATGCTGGCCCAGGGAGTCAGGCTTTTTGATGGTGACCTTGTTCTGGCCGACTCGCACCACATGCCATTTAAAAATCATACGTTTGATGCCCTTGCTTTCATAACGACATTCGAGTATTACAAAGATCCGGTGAAGGTGATTCGCGAAGCCGTGCGTGTAGGTAAATATGGCATTGTGTTTGGTATGATGAACCGCAACTCAACCAAAGTAGTGCGCCGACGTGTTCAGGAAATGTTCGGGAAAAATCCGTTTTATGAAACCGCTACCTTTTACACACCAAAATCTCTCATTGAAATTATACACAAGGCTCTGGAAGGCAGGGTCTACGAGATTGAATGGACCACTACCGGACTTCCAAAATGGTTCCCGGTTCAGCAGTGGGGCTTGCCAGTGGGTGATTTTTTTGGCCTGCACGTACGAATGAATGATGTGGATTAATCTGGCCTGAATCTAAAGAAATTATGTAAAACAATGACTGATTTTAAAAATCGATCCGGTAAAATTGACAATGAAATATTTGACGAGATCATATTTCCCCACCGCGGATTTTTGAGAGAAGAAGTCCTCACAGGCCCCGCTTTTGGAGTAGATGTGTCGGTGATTGACCTGGGTGATGGGAAAGGCCTGGCTGTATCCAGTGACCCGCTCTCGCTGATTGCTTCTCTTGGATTAAGGGAGTCGGCCTGGCTTTCGGTTCATCTGCTGACCAATGATATGGCTACAACCGGTTTTGCACCACAATATGCACAGTTTGTGCTCAACCTACCGCCCGACCTTGGTAAAGAGGCGTTCCTGGAATACTGGCAGCAGATCAGCAAGCTGTGTGAGGAGATCGGAGTTGCCATTACCGGAGGGCACACCGGGAAAATCCATGGGCAAAATTCCACCATCCCGGGAGGAGGCACGATGTTTTTGACGGCTCCGGTGGATGAAATTATTACCAGCAGCCGGGCTGAACCGGGTGATAAAATTGTAGTAACCAAAGAAGCGGCACTGGTTTCTTCATCCATTTTGTCAATGAGCTTTCCCGAAACCGTAAAAAACAAAGCCGGGAAAGAAGTTTTTGAACAGGGTTGTGAAAATTTTTACAGGACATCCTCACTGGACGATGCACTGGCTGCATCGGAATTACTCAAAAATAATGACGAGCTGAGAGCGATGCACGATGTAACCGAAGGTGGAGTTATGGGCGCTATCTGCGAAATGGCCGAAGCCTCCGGTTGCGGATTTATAGTAGAGAATAATCAGCTTCCGGTTAAAGAAGTTCCCCGTACAATTTGCAAACTGTTTGATATTGATCCTCGCCTTAGTGTGGGGGCCGGTTCAATGATTATAGCCGTAAAACC
This sequence comes from Balneolaceae bacterium, assembly GCA_020832285.1. Taxonomy (GTDB): domain Bacteria; phylum Bacteroidota; class Rhodothermia; order Balneolales; family Balneolaceae; genus Rhodohalobacter. Next base: position 24,648 of record JAFIFB010000061.1, on the reverse strand, counting down.
GGGAAGAGAGGTCGAACTAATCAATCATCTTGAAAGCAAATCGATTCCGGCAACAGTTGTCGGTGAATTTACAGAATCTTCCGATGGATATACCCTGATCGAAAACGATATAGAAAAACCGTTTGTTTTTAGCGGCAAAGACCCATACTGGGACGCTTTTTTTAATGCAATGAAAAATGGCTGGAAATAATCCGCTGTACGCCGGACAGCTTGTCCGGCACTCGTGAGTTTGAAAGTGAATCAGTACGTTCTAAGGGTTCTATTTTCGGCAGAATTGGGCTGATGGAAAGGCTTTATGTTTTAGTTGGTTTCTGAGTAACGGGCAAGCTGCCCGTTGTACAGAGAGGCGTATTATTAAAATGAAAAGAATAAATTGAGCTAATAATTTAATCGATGAAAACGATCAACCCCGGAATTTATCTTGTTCTGAACCCTTCTATGGAAAAAGCCAAGCTTTTGGAAAAACTGAAAGAGGCTATCTATGGAGGTATATGCATGGTTCAAATCTGGAATAATTGGCCGGAGGAATATCTTGTGCCCGAAAAACAAGAAATGATCAGGGCGATTGCAAAGATCGTTTCCGGCTACAATGTACCTGTTTTGATTAATGAAGAGTGGGAGCTGCTGCATCAGCCCGATCTGGATGGTGTTCATTTTGATCAGGTACCGGAGGATTTTCAAAAGATCAAAAAAAAACTGAATAGAAAGTTTATTGCCGGTATCACCTGCGAGAACAACCTGGAAATAATACAATGGGCGGAGGAAGAGGGGATGGACTACATATCTTTCTGTTCGATGTTTCCTTCCAAATCGGTGCAAAACTGCGAAATCGTCAAGCCTGAAACAGTTCGTAAAGCTCGTGAAATCACAAAAAAACCGATCTTTTTATCTGGAGGTATCACTATAGAAAATCTGAATGATCTAAAAGAGCTGCATTTTGACGGCGTGGCGGTCATATCCGGCATTTTGAGCGCAGATTCCCCCGAAACAGCCGCTCGAAAATATAATGAAGTGCTCCAAAACAGAGTAAATAAACAAGAAACTATTTAATATCAGTATCTTTTGCACCATCGATTATGAAAACATCTCTTGTGTCCAAACTTTGTTGCCCTATGGACAAAAACGACCTGACGATTAAAATTTTTAAACAGGAAAATGAAGAAATCATCGAAGCACTGATGACCTGTCCCGAATGCGGCAGATATTATCCTGTTATTTACGGTATCCCCATTATGACACCTGACGAATACCGCGAAAAAGCTCTCGAAGAACCCATTTTGAAGAGATGGGGTTTTCAGCTGGAAGTGAAAAATGAGGAGACAATGCTTATTGAGAAATCAGAGAAAGATTGATGTGAACACATCTGAAAGAAAACCTCCAAGGTTTCAAAAACCTTGGAGGTTTGTCGGTGTTTCAGGGAAGTGCATCGCGATTCTTGCCGCATAGCAATCCCGGGGGGTTAGGCAAGATATCGTAATAATTAAACGATTGATGAGATATTCGATATTCGACATAGCGATTTTAATGCCAATCAGATCGAACGACATAATAAATAAAATCTGTTGGTTTTCTCGCAGAGTAACGCTGGGTTAACCGCAGATTTACGCAGAATATTTGCGAAGACAAAACCATATCAATTTATCCGCAAAGTTTCCGGTAGATTAAAACATTTGTATTTTCCTGCGAACTAAAATCACAATAAAAATTAATTCATGAAGTATATCGGAGCGCACGTGAGCGCAGCAGGGGGTGTGGAGAATGCCCCGCAACGGGCAAAAGAAATGGGGGCGACGGGCTTTGCCCTCTTTACTAAAAACCAGAGACAGTGGAAGGCCAAACCGCTTTCAGAAGAGAACATTACTACATTTAAAAAGCGCTGTAAAGAGTTTGGATTCAATATGGATGCTGTAATTCCGCATGACAGCTATCTGATTAATCTGGGTCACCCGGAAAAGGCGAAGCTTCAGAAATCGCTTGATGCATTTTTGGATGAGTTACAGCGATGTGAGCAGCTTGGCATTAAGATGCTCAACTTTCATCCCGGAAGCCATCTGAAAAAAATAAGCGAAAAAGAGTGCCTGAGAATTATCGCTGAATCGATTAACTGGTCGCTGGATCAAACCGAATTTGTAAAAGCGGCCATTGAAAATACTGCAGGACAAGGAACCAACATGGGTTACCGGTTTGAACATCTTGCTGAAATTATGGACCAGGTAGAGCAGAAAGAGAGGGTAGGTGTCTGCATCGATACGGCCCACGCATTTGCGGCGGGGTATGATCTTTCCACTGAAAAAGGATTTCAAGAAACTTTTGATGAGTTCGGAAAGATTGTTGGATTTGAAAATTTACTGGCGATGCACCTGAATGATTCCAAAAAAGAGCTCGGTTCTAAAGTAGATCGACATGAAAGCCTTGGAGATGGGTTGATCGGATGGACGCCGTTTGAACTGATTATGGCTGATCCCCGATTTGATGGTATTCCGCTGATTCTTGAAACACCAAACCCCGAACGATGGCCGGAAGAAATTGAGCAGCTCAAAAAGCTGGAAAAGAGAGATTGAATGCAATCTCGTGTCAAGCCCCTAATTTTGCCCAAAATGCCTGCTCTTCGAAGTTTTAACGTAGTACAGCTGGCAACACTATTTCAGAAGTGAAAGAACACACTTACTATTAGGAGTTATAATTCCGATCGGTTCGGACCCACCCTTGCCAAAGGCATCCCGTTGGGGAAATCCCTCCCTATCGCGCTGGAAATACACCTGTTCGACAAGGAGAGACTTCTTATTGGAAAACGATTCAATAAACATTTCAAAAAGTCACCCCTTCTATGTGCCGTGTTTTTGCGGCATAGGAGCCTGTCCAGCTACCGAAGGAAAGGGGGCGGGGGATGGGTCCGAGTGGATAGGGCCAACTCTCAACGACAAAAACCAAATCTGTCACTAGAAGCCTGAAGTTTCGTAAGCTCTGAGGGCATCGATTCCCGTTAAACGAATCCCGATGATTTATCTATGACACGATAATTGTATTACGGAGATATCAATCTTCACTATACTCTTTACCGGCAACGACCACTACAATTTCACCTTTGATGGTTTTCCGGGATTTCCATGCCGGCAGGATGTCGCCAAGAAGACCGCGGTCTATCTCTTCAAACTTTTTGGTTAATTCCCTGGCGATGCACACCCATCGATCATTCCCGCAAAACTGGTTTAACTGTTCCAGAAGTTTGATGATTTTGTGAGGACTTTCGTAAACTACTGAGGTAATTTCTGAATCTGAAATGTTTTTAACACGGGTTTGACGCCCTTTTTTAGGAGGCAGAAACCCTTCGAAAGTGAAACGGTCACATGGAAGTCCGCTTGCAGCGAGTGCGGTCGTAAGTGCATCAGGCCCGGGAACTGGTATCACACGATGTCCGTGCTGATGTGCTGCACGGACAGCTAAAAAACCGGGATCGGATATTCCGGGCATTCCCGCATCGCTGATGATGGCAATCGACTGGCCGCTCTCAAGCAGATGGATAAGATGATCAACCTTTTGATGCTCATTGTGCTGATGAAATGAAAATAAAGGTTTCTCAATCCCATAGTGACGGAGCAGTACAAGTGAGGTGCGGGTATCTTCGCAGGCGATCTGGTCCACTGAGTTCAGAATTTCAATGGCACGAGATGAAAAGTCACTCAGGTTGCCGATAGGGGTTGCTACAATGTAAAGGGTTGCCAAGAGTTTAGTCTTTTTTGATTTCAGGTATAATTGCAAAAATTACAGTTTCTAAGTAATAATCCATTCTGTTTTGCTAATCCGGACTTCTTGTCTGTATATCAGCACTTACGCAGAGAACAAAACGAAATATAAAGTCTAATGCCAACACTTAAATAAAAACGGGAACTATTTTATTGGCTTTAAGAGGTATTTTATTTTTAAATCTTTGATTGAGTATTATCTGTTTTTAATTCAAACCGCTCTTTTTCTTTCTATCAAGGATATCTTTATCTTATAAGTTTGTTGACAGAATGAACACAGGCGGAATCAGTTTTTGATAGAAAATATACCTCAAACAAATCAGAATTTTAATACATGAACTTTAAACCTTCAGGAATTAACCATATCACTATCCGGGTCAACAGGATTGACCGTTCGGAGGAGTTTTATGGAAAGGTACTTGGCTTTGAACTCGTTCGGAAAATGGGCCAGAGTATGGCCGTTTATAAAATAGGAAAAGAAGATACACTTGTGATCGTTGAAGCAGAAACAAGTTACGATCCAAATTCGCGAGATTTTCGGGTAGACCATATCGGTTTTTATCTCGACTCTGCTGAACAGGTCGATGAAATGGCATCGTACCTCAGGAATCAGGAAGTAACAATTTTGAGCGGACCTGCGAACCGGAAAAAAGGCCGCTTTGTATTTGCATCTGACCCTGACGGAAATCTCATAGAATTTTTTCACGAGCAGTAAAGAGGAACGGCGAAAGATTGTCACATTCAGTTAGGGGCAGAGTTTATGGCATGTTATTTGCTTGAATTGTTAAAAAATCGTGTTGAGCTAAATAATAAAATCGATAATGTTTCATTAGAACTTATTTCGTGTCAATGGTAAAACGAAGCCTAAGTCATCTGAAGAGTTTTTAATAGTATCAACCAATTAAGAATATTGGATTGAATCCTGAACGACTCGTCAGATGACTTAACCCGACGTTTTATCTTTGACATAACAATAGTTTATAGTTGGCACAACACTAATTGTGAAGTAACCAGAATAAAAAGTAACAAATTTGCATAATTGTGAAACAGGAAAAGGAAAAAAGAAGCGAAACCAGTGAAGGCCTCAATCTTCATGAAGAGGAGATTACAGAAACCAACGAACAAGAAACCGGAGAAAAAGAACGTATCGAAACAGAACAGGAATTAGATCAACTCATTGAAGATCAGCAAGTAAAAATTCAGGAACTTGAAGAGGAACTGAAGCACGTAAGAGATACCCAGCTTCGTAAATCAGCGGAGATGGATAATATGCGCAAACGTTTACAGAGAGAACGTGAACAGATTTTTCAATCAGCAAAAGAGGCAGCCGTACAGGAATTTCTGCCTGTGAGTGACGATCTGTTGCGTACGCTGGATGCCATGAAAAATGATGAAGCCGGTGCAGTTTATCTGAATGGTATCAAAATGGTGGCAAATAAATTTGACGATGTTCTGAAAAAGTATGGCGTTACGCGCATTGATCAGGCCGGTGTTCCGTTTGATGTAAATCTTCATGATGCACTTTTAAGCCAAAAAGCCGATGATGATAATATTGAAAGCGGAATAGTTCTTCAGGTTGTGGAAAATGGCTACATGATGGGAGACAAAACCTTGCGCCACGCGAAAGTAATTGTAAGTGAATAATCAGTTTTATGTCTAAACGAGACTACTACGACGTATTGGGTGTTGATAAAAACGCCTCAGAAGCAGAATTAAAGAAAGCATACAGAAAATTGGCCATGAAGTATCATCCCGACCGGAATAAAGGGGATGACGATGCCGAAAAAAAGTTTAAAGAAGCATCCGAAGCATACGATGTGCTGCGCGATCCTCAAAAACGACAGCGCTACGATCAGTTTGGCCATTCTGGCGTGAACGGAGGTGGTTTTGGCGGCAGCTCAGACTTTGGCAATGCCAATTTCGAGGATATTTTCAGCCACTTCAGCGATATTTTCGGCAGTGACATTTTTGGAGGAGATGCATTCGGAGGCCGATCGCAAAGCCGCAGCCGAAGACGACGGGGAACTGGCCGGCCCGGCTCTGATATGAAGCTTCGGGTTGCACTTACCCTTGAAGAAATTGCCGAAGGAGTAGAAAAAACCCTGAAAGTAAAAAAACATGTGAAGTGTGACTCCTGTAATGGTTCCGGTGCTGAAACCGACTCTGATTATGAAACCTGTGCCACCTGTAATGGGATGGGTGAGGTTCGCCAGGTATCACGAACCATGTTCGGACAGTTCGTAAATGTTCAGCCATGTCACAATTGTGGTGGCGAGGGGCGAATCATTCGCAATAAATGTTCAAAATGCGGCGGTGAAGGCCGTTACAGAAGCGAAGATAAGATCAAGGTGAATATTCCTTCCGGTGTGGCAAATGGCAATTATATCACATTGCGCAGGCAGGGTAATGCGGGTATTCGTGGCGGAGAACCCGGTGATCTTATAGTGCTCATTGAAGAGAAAGAACATGAACATTTTGAAAGGGATGGCAATGATATCTATTACGATTTATTGGTGAGTATCCCCGATGCGGTTTTGGGAACCGAAGTGCAGGTGCCTACACTTAAAGGGAAAGCCAAAGTAAAAATTGAACCGGGAACCCAGCCCGGCAAACTGCTCAGAATGAAAGAGCGTGGTATCAGGGGGCTTAACAACAGCGGAGTGGGCGATCAGTTTATAAAAATGAATGTGTATATCCCGAAAGATCTGACAACAGAAGAGAGAAAACATATTGAAGCACTTCGCGGTGAGGAACACTTTGATCCTGCAAGTGCCAGGAAACGTGAAAAGAGTTTCTTCTCAAAAATTAAAGATGTTTTCAGCTAAACGCTGATTTTAGCTCAAAACCGGTATATACGGTTAAACGTTGCAGCGCTTCGCTGTTGAATGTTGAACGTTAGAGACAAACTTTCAACCTTCAACTTTGTCATACCTTCAACCTTCAACCAATCAAACAGCGGTATCATGGGGCCTGTTGGAATTATTTTTATACTTGTTTCATTTTTAATTGGATTTGCTCTCGCATTTTTTATCGCATATTCAAAACAGTCGAGGCTTGAAGAACGTAACGAAAATCTGAAAAAAGTATCAAAGCAATACGAAGAAAAACTTACCAGCGAAACGGAGAGAGCCAATCAGTCTGAAAAAAACCTCGCTACACTTCAGGCAGAAATTAAACATTTAAGAGAGCGGCTTTCCGAACAAAAGCAGGAGCTTGAACATCTTCAGGAGCAGTTCAGAAATGAGTTTAAAAATCTTGCAAATGAGATTTTAGAGGAGAAATCAAAAAAATTTACAGAGCAGAACAGTGAAAAACTGGACCAGCTTTTAAAGCCGCTCGGGGAGAAGATTTCTGAATTTCAGAAGCAGGTGGAAGTGACTCATAAAGAAGATCTAAAAGGCCGGAGTGCACTTGGCCAGCACCTGAAAATGCTGCAGGAGATGAACCATAAATTGAGTGAAGAGGCAAAAAATCTTACCAAAGCGCTAAAGGGAGATACAAAAAGTCAAGGTAACTGGGGAGAGGTTATCTTGCAGCGAATTCTTGAAAAATCTGGTCTTCGGAAGGGCTTTGAGTATGACACACAGCAGAGTTCGACTACCGAGGAGGGCCGGCGGTTACAGCCCGATGTTGTTGTACATCTGCCCGATGATAAAAAACTTATAATCGATTCCAAGGTGTCACTAACGGCTTATGAGAAATTTTCTTCAGCCGAAGATCTTGACGAACAGCAGCGTGGATTAAAACAGCATATTCAGTCGCTCAGGGTTCATGTGAAGGGGCTGACCCGTAAAAATTATGAACAGATTCACGGATTCAAAAGTCCGGATTTCGTGCTTATGTTTATCCCGATTGAACCTGCCTTTGGTGTTGCAATGCAGGGTGATCCGGAGCTTTATAACGAAGCATTTGAAAATAACATTATCATTGTAAGTCCAACAACGCTGCTTGCCACTCTTGCCACCATCGAAAATGTTTGGAAGCAAGAGTATCAAAACCGGAATGCAATGGAAATTGCACGCAGGGGCGGCCTGCTCTATGACAAGTTTGCAGGTTTTGTAGAAAATCTTGAACAGCTTGGCAAGCGCATCAAGCAAACCCGGCAGAGTTATGATGCAGCGATGAAACAACTATCGGAAGGGAGTGGAAATCTTGTTGGCCAGGCCGAAAAACTTCGTGAGCTTGGAGCAAGCTCTTCTAAAAGAATTTCACCGGATTTTGCAGAAAAAGCTCTTGAAGAGTATGAAGATAATTAAGCAATTAGTTCTCGTCTGAATTCAGTGGCTCTATGAGTGCGGCGAGGTCATACCCGTTGTGATTTGAAATTGCGGAATACCAGGTATTGTTCCACAGCCACGAAACGACATGATACCCATCAATTTCTGCAACATAGAAATCTTCGGCCCGAACACAGTTCTTTACAGCTTCCTGATCTCGCTGAAGGTTTTTATGATTGTTCAGACTATCTATATCAAAAACAAATATATAAATCGTTTCTTCAAGATCAGATTGTGTGTATTCAAACAATGGAGTTTGAAAATTTTCGAGAAAATCGGCCATCACAATACCAGCAAATTCAGCACCTTTAATCTCAGGTATACTCATATTCATTCCGTAATGGTCAAGAAGGTACCCTTCAGCTTCATGAATTGAATGAGTCGCAAAATGCGGTTCAATGATAGTACCTCCCGTAGATAGAAAATGTTGTGCGGTCATATTTTCGACCACAAACTCCACCGGATCTGAGGGTAGCGGACTGGTTTGGTCAAGTAGCTGAAGAATAACAAGTGAGATAAAAAGAAGTACTGCTGCAGCTGCAATGTAACGGATGCTGTTAGTTGCATGCTTTTGGATCGAAAAAGGAGACGAAGACCTGTTTTTCAGTTCCTCATTAATTACATCTGAATTTTGTTCATGTTCATTCTTTATTTCATTTACAGTTTCAAGCTGCATCACTTTTTTCAGCACTGTTCTCTTAAGATGTTCGGGGGCTTTTTTTCTTGGGCACCTTTTAGATATAATGAATTTTACCTTTTTGGCATTTTCATATTCCCTTCTCACATCAGAGTGTTCTTTGATGTACTCAAAAAAAGCACGTTTTTCAGCTTTGGTTGCTTCGTCATCGACAACTGCGGAAAGAATGGATAGCGCCTGTTTTCGGGTAAGAGACTTCATGAGTACATTATCTATCAGATTACAGCATTGAGGATAAGAATGAAAACGGACTCATTCATATTTCTAACAAATTGATCTATTCCATCATTCAAAGAATTTGAACAAAAAATTTTCATTTTAATGATACGCCTGTACTAAGATTTTAAGTAGTGGATCTTACATCTCTCCAAAACGATTGAGAAAGTAAATGAAGTTTAAAACCCGAATGAGATCTGTTTACTTTCTCGCAGATTTTCTTCGAGAAAATAGTGATCGGTTTTTAATCTGCAAAAAAAATCCATCCCAAATGAACAGAAAAGAAGGTTTTAGTTGAATTCTAAAATGTTTTGAACAGTTATGAAATTATTTATAATAATTAAAAAGCGCTTTCAATAGGTTGGATAACATATCCAATCTCTTTTTTTTGAACAAGATTTATTTTTGTTAAGCAAATTGCCGAAACACTTATTCATTAACGATTCCGGTAAAAATTCTGATCTTATTTATATGCAAGATTAACCGAGCTTCTTTATTATATATAGTGAGTTCAATCCATATGTGCATTGATTCTAAACGGATATCGTATGTTTAAAGAAAATACTCTTGAGAATGAAACCATCCTCATAACCGGCGGAGGCAGCGGACTTGGTTTGTCGATGGCCCACAAATTTGCAGAACTGGGAGCCGATATTGCCATTTGCGGACGGACAGAAAAGAAACTTGAAAAAGCTGCTGAAGATTTGAGAAAACATGAAACGAATGTTCGATGGTACATAGCAGATGTTCGGGATTATGAAGCTGTGGGTGAGATGTTTGGGCGGTTAATCGATGAATTTGGTAGCCTTACAGGCCTTGTAAATAATGCAGCGGGAAATTTTCTGAGTACATCAGAAGATCTGTCACCCGGTGGATTTAAAGCGGTGGTGGATATTGTACTCTATGGCAGCTTCAATTGCACCCATCATTTTGGAAACTATCTGATCAATAATAATAAGAAAGGGAATATTCTGAATATTGTTACTACCTATGCCGAAGATACCGGGTCGGCATTTGTGCTGCCCTCGGCCTGCGGGAAAGCGGGTGTTTTGGCTATGACCCGCTCCCTGGCATTCGAGTGGGCGGAATACAATATTCGGGTAAATGCCATTGCACCGGGTCCTTTTCCGACTGAAGGAGCTTGGACACGGCTTTTTCCTGCAAAAAAGTTTGAGAAAAAATTTATTGAAAAGATTCCGGCCGGCCGTTACGGAGAACATGAAGAACTGGCCAATCTTGCCGCATTTCTGATGAGTGATATGGCTCCCTACATTACAGGGGAATGCGTGACGATTGATGGCGGAGAAAAATTGTCGGCAGGGCAGTTTAACTTTATTGATGGATTGATGTCCCGAAAAAAACTGAAAGCAGCCTTTAAATTAATGAAGCTGAAAAAGTGAGGAGATTTGTTTTACCTGTACTATTCACAAATAATAGTTGATTGGCATTTACCTAATCAAGGATATAAACCAGCACCGTTTCGGGGCGGAATATCCGTAGTTCATAGGACCACGAGTACCTGTTTTAGCCAGTTAAATCGTCTTCTAATGTCACATCGAGCCCGTAATTTTGCCCAAAAAGAATGGCAACACTATTTCGTAAGTGACAGAAATCCAGTTTGATATAGAATTATAATTTCGATTATTAAGGCCCCACCCTAAGTCCCTCCCTATTCCACTGGAAAAGCACCAGCGGACCCCGGAGGGACTTTTTAAACTATCCATAAACCCTGCAAAACGTCACCCCTTCCTTGTGCCGTGTGTTTGCGGCATAGGGAAGGGGCGGGGGGATGGGTCCGAGTGGATAGAAAAAAAATCTGTCACTGTTAGCACTAGGGCACACTTGTCGCACAGTGATCCTATTAGTAGGGACAGGTCGCTTAAAAATCCTTAACCCCCAACCTTTAACCTTTAACCTATAACCTTTAACATACCTTTGGCACGAGTAAAAAAGATCGGTATTTGATCTGCAAAAAACCTTATCTAATAAAAAACGCAGATTCAGTTAATTTCCATTAAAGAACGAATTTTTCCCACAATTCTGGAGGTTACAAGTGCATCGTAGGTGGCAAAAAGTGTGGGCTGATCCAGTTCGATAGATCTGATAAACTGAACCACAGAATATTCTGCTGTATCGGATGGATCAAATACTTTTTCCTGAATAGCAATTCTCTTGAGGTCATTTACTTTGTGAAGCCGAAGCTTTTGAGTAATCACGTCAAAATCAGCCATCACGATTCGGTTCGAAAAGAGCCGCTGATGTTTCTCTTTATCTGTTGTGGCAAGATACTGAATTGAAACAAGAGCTGAATTTTCATAACGAAGAGTGATATTCAGCCCTAAAGTCATTTTGTCCAGAATCACCGGTTTTACCTCAAAACGATGAATGTTACCGCCCATCCATTTAGCTGCCAGTGCGATCTCATCGGTCCAGTCCCGGTTAAAATCTTCAATATCTATCACTCTGTAGTTGCGGGGCACACTCTCTTTTTTGATCTGAATTAAATCCGGTTTTTGAACCTGATGACGTATCCAATTGATCGATTCAGACATGGAAGGCCAGTGGGAAAACTGAACAAAAACTCCAGCTTCTTCGGATGCTTTGTGCACATTTTCCAGCTGTTCGGTATGATGGGGCAGACGGGAGATCAGGTAGGTGTGGTTTCCTGCCTTTACCGAATGAAGAAGCCTTTGCAGATTTTCTGTGGTATCATCAATCAGCAGAACCGCCTGGCAATCAGATTCTACAGATAGTGACGAAGTAATTATCACCTCTTTTACAACAGAAAGTTTGCGTACATGTTTTTCCCATGCAACGGCACGCTCTTTTTCACCCACAATGGCAATTTTCATTCGCGGAAGATCTTAGGTTCGGGTAAAAGTGTAATCTGTCTGATTTTTTGATGCAGATTCATGGAAAGTTGAATTGAATTACACCGGACAGAATTGTGTGAATTCGGCAAGCAAGATGCTGAGCCACCGCGATTATTCCAAATCGGGATAATATTTTAATCAGGCATAATCAGTGCAAGGATAAAATAGATGAGAACCATGGTTCCGAACGAGGAGAATATGAGAACTAAAAAGATTATTCTGACGATGGTGGGGTCCCATTTCAGGTATTGACCTATTCCGCCGCATACACCGGCAACCATCTTGTCTGTACGCGATTTTCTGAGCTTGGCTGGCATGTTAAGGTCCTTCCGATCTGATTATAGATGTATTTATATGTATTGGTACGAAACTTTAATGGTAGTGTTTCAATTGGATCAACATTAAATGAATGAAAAATATTCCGTGGGATAATACCACAAAAAAATCGGAAACCACAAGTTGTTGAGTTCAGAGCCGGATTTCATGATATGCAATTGAATGGCATCTTCTTGTTGAGTCAGATATTGTTATGATTGAACGATTGATGAGATATTCGATATTCGACGTAGCGATTTTGGTGTCCATCAGATCGAATATCGCTACGTCGCTACATCTTAAAAATCGAATATCATTAGAGACGATTGATACCAATTTAGGTACTGAATTTTCCAATCTGTAGAGAGTCGGACTCAGATTCTATAAAAAAAGCGGAACCCGCAATGCAGGCTCCGCTTGTTTCCGTAAAGCTATGGCTCAGCTTTAGGTTATTAAAAAGTCCTGTATTAATCCAAAGGGAAAAATCCGATCATATTTATAGCATTATCCATTTCTTCTGGCAAAGCGTTGGTTTGTTCTGTATTTGACTCATTTTCCGGAAGCTGGAAGAAGATCGGTAAGGCATATTGAACGCGTACAGGCTGCCCGCGCTGCATTCCAGGTTCAAATTTGGCCATATTAACGACCCGAAGTGCCTCTTCGTCGGCACCTCCGCCAATGCCTCTGATCACACGGGCGTACTCAACATCGCCATTTTCATTTATAATAAACTGTACATAAACACGACCTTCAATTCCGGCCCTCCGCGCCATTTCGGGATAACGGATTTCCTGCTGAATGGATTCGAGACCGCCAATGAGTTCTGGCATTTCCTCAACTACAACGAAGAAATCCTGTGCTTCTTCCGGATCATATAAATTTAGATCTTCCGTTTCCATTCCAAGCGTTCGCAGTACGGTGTTATAAGACTCTTCATCAATATTTGTGTTGATTTCAATCACGCCATCCGTGCCTCTTTCTCCATATTTTTCAATAGCGGTGTCCCCTTTCAACACATTAACTGACATGATTTGTCCGGGCTGGGTTTGCATGAGTTGTGTAATGGCATCCTGATGGCGTTCTGCTTGCTCTTCATCACTCATGAAAATCAGAATTTGGTGATAGCCACGTTCTCCGGTTCTGTCTACATCTGTCATAAGGTTCAATTCTTCATTGTCGAATACCTCTTGTGTTTGCATATCCGTACACGCCATAGCAATGACAGTGCAGAGAATGATGGTTCCGAATATAGCCAGGCTCGACCTTTTGGGAATCGGTTTGTTCAGGTTTTGTTGTGCGATCATTTGGATCCTCTTTTTTAGGTTGGATGATTCCTGAGCCATATTTACGGAAAGTTCCTTATTCACCACCGGCATCGGCAGCAGTTCCAGAAGGAGGGAAGCGTATTTCTTCCGGGACACATTTCTGCCTGAAAGCACCATGCTGTCGCAGCGCATCTCGCGGTAATCCACCATCTCTTTTTTGAACTGATGTACCAGCGGATGAAACCAGAAGAGCATCTGCGTCATCAAAACGGCGGTGTGGGTGATAAAATCTTTCTGTCGGATGTGGGTAAGTTCATGACGGATCGCCAGATTACATTTTTCCGCATCTTCCCGGAGCGATTCGGGCAGCAGAATCACCGGTTTCCGAAATCCAAATGTAACGGGCACCAACGCTTCCTTCAGAAAAGCCAGGCGGATCGGCCTCGGGTGGGCGGTTGCCAGTTTCCGGTTTACCGGATCAAGGTTATACGCTTCCTGAATGGGCGAAAAGGCCAGTGTTCGTTTTAACCGGCTGATCTGCATCCACTGCCGCAAAAACCGGCCCATCAGGAAAATGATGCCCGATACAAAAAGCAGCGCGGTTCCTGCATAGGCAAGTTCGGAATTAGTGATTACAGACGAGGGTTCAGACGCAGTGATCCCGATTTCTACAGGTGAGGCGAAGGTGACAATTTTCATGGTTTCTGCCGGTGATTCGGGAAAGAGAACGGATGCAACACCCTGGAGCAAGCCAAGGAATATTATGCCTGCGGGAAGGGCATAAATCAGAGCCAAACGACCGTGATACTGGTACTGAGGATGCACTTTTTTGGCCGAACGGAGAAACAACCAGATCGGAATACTGATGAGCGTCCAGATCAGCAGCGGCAGCCAGATAAAATAGATGACATGTTCAGTGTATGAAGCAATTTTTATGATGTAAGATTCCATATTGTTCACCACCATGTTCTTCGGTTTTCGTCTCCTTGCCCGCCATAACCGATAACTGCAAAACCGCCTTCGGGTATATGTTCGGAGGTATCCTCATCCTGCGTCATGCTCATCAGTTTAAAATTGACGGGCAGCTCAAATTCCGCTCTCACCGGGTTACCATTCTTCAGGGCAGGTTCAAATTTCAGTTTGTCCAGATTTCGGAGTACTTCTTCTCCCAAACTTTCTCCGGGAGTTTCTGCAATTTCAGGGTTCTCCACATTTCCCTCTTCTGTTACCACAAAAGTTGCCACTACCAGCCCTTCAATTCCGGCCTCCCGTGCTTTCCGGGGATAACGGATGTTGGTTTGCATGCTTCGCCCGCCATCGGCAAGCCTGGGTTTCTGAATGTCATCATCATACTGCTGTGATGGCGAATGATTTTGCGGTCGGTTCAAATCAGACCCATGGCCTTCAAGTTTCAGCTCTTTCAGTTTTTCCTGGTATGATTCTTCACTCTGAGTGGTTTTAATTACAATCACCCCGTGTCTGCCCGGCTCTCCGAACTTTTCGATGGCTTTTTCATCCTTATACACATGAACACTGTAGATTTTATTTTCATCAAGTGCATTTCCTTTTTGCCTGAGCTTCTCTGTATTTTTTTCAAAATCAGAAGGATCAGCCATAAAAAGTGTAACTTCGTGATAGCCCTCATTATCTGTAACCGTACCGAGAACATTTTCGAGAACTATTGGGCCGTTTAGATGAAAAACCGTATCGGACTGGATTTCGGTGAAGGTCATCGCCAGAGAGGTGCACAAAATAACCGCCGAAGACAGTCCGATGGAGGAGCGCTTCGGTGCGGGTTTGATCTGATCTTTATTTTGGGTAATCATTTCAATTCTCTTTTTTAGGTTGGATGATTCCTGAGCCATATTTACGGAAAGTTCGTTATTCACAGAGGGCAGCGGCAGCAGTTCCAGAAGGAGGGAAGCATATTTTTTTTTGGAAACATCCTGGTCCGATAAAACCAGGCTGTCGCACCGTATTTCCCGGTAATCGGTGATTTCTTTTTTGAGCAGGTGAACCAGCGGATGAAACCAGAAGAGCATCTGTGTCACCAGAACAGCGGCGTGGGTGATAAAATCTTTCTGGCGGATGTGAATGAGTTCATGGCGGATCGCCATATTGCACTTCTCTTCATCAGTCCGAAGAGCGGACGGAAGTAAGATAACCGGCCTTCGAAACCCGAATGTGACCGGCACTACAGGTTTGTCCAAAAATGCGATGTGAATCTGTTTCTTATGATCAGTGGCCAGTTTTTGATTGGAGAAGTTGATCATGCCGTATTTTTTGATGGGGATAAGGCTGACCGTGCGTTTTAACCGCTGTAATTGCAGCCATTGAGTTAAGAAACGGGCAAACAGAAGAAGAAAGCCGATCAGGAATACAGATGCAATTGTGGATAGAAGAATCTCTGTGCTGCTTAAAGAGATGGCTTCCGCTTCTGGGAAAATGGCACCGGAAGAAAAATCAAGCGGAGAGGGGAAAGAGACAATAGCCATGCTTCCTGCTGAGGAATCCGGCAGTAAAACATTGCCGGCCCGTTGCAGTGCCGCAAGGAAAATCAGACCGGCGGGGAGTGAAATCAGGATCGCAAGCCGCCCGTGGTAATGATACTGCGGGTGCAGATTGACGGACAACTTCAGAATCAGCCAGATTATACCGGTAGCTGCGGTCCAGATCAGGATCGGAAACCAGGCAAAAATAAGTACCTGTTCGGTATATGATGCGATCTGTGTAATGAATGATTCCATCTGCTTAGTCTTCGAGCTTATTAATCATCTTTTTAATCTCCTGCCGCTCCTCTTCGGTCAGATTTTCGCTCTGAACCAGCGTCTGAACAAGATCTTTCGGAGAGCCCTGAAACACCTTATCTACCAGCCGGTCGATCAGTTTAAAGCGGACATCTTTGGGCTGAATGGCAGCACTGTAAATGTAGCTTCGCCCTTCCTTTCTGTATTTAAGGAAATTTTTATCGGCCAGATTTTTCATGATTGTCATCACCGTAGTGTAGGCGATCTCACGATACTCTTTAATTTTTTCCTGTACATCGGAAACAGAGGCTTCTCCGAGACTCCAGACATGATTCAGGATCTCCATTTCTGTTTCGCCGAGTGGATCGAGTGGTTTTCTCATTGTTTTTTTATTTTGAGATGGTTATTACTGAGTTAGTACTAATAAATTAGTAATATTTGTGAATGTCAAGCGATAATTTAAATTTTCGACTTCATCTTTTTTATTCACCA
The DNA here is from genome assembly GCA_020832285.1 of Balneolaceae bacterium. GTDB lineage: Bacteria > Bacteroidota > Rhodothermia > Balneolales > Balneolaceae > Rhodohalobacter. Next base: position 8,023 of record JAFIFB010000061.1, on the reverse strand, counting down.
AAAAACAGGAGCCTGACACAATCGGTGCGGTTCAAATTTTGTATCTTGTCTATGTAATCCGGAATTTAAACAAGCTAACAAACAAGATATTAAACGTATTTATGTCATTATCTTTAACCGAACTTCGGGAAGCTGCGATTGAATTTGCAAAAGCCGGGGGAGACTCAACGCTTAATTATTTTAAAAAATCGTTCGACCTGGAGATCAAAGACGATGCATCGCCTGTAACCAATGCAGACAGAGAAGCCGAAACCATTATCCGCAAAAAAATAAAAGAACATTTTCCCGGCCACGGTATTATCGGTGAGGAGTTCGGGGCAGAAAATGAGGAGAGTGAGATTGTCTGGGTGCTGGATCCGATTGACGGCACTAAATCCTTTATTCACGGTATTCCTTTTTATACTACTTTGATCGGCATTTTAAAAAACAAGAAACCGGTAGCAGGAGTTATTTATGCTCCCGCTTTGGATGAGATTGTTTCAGCGGCTGTGGGGCAGGGGTGTACTTATAACGGACATCCGGCTAAAGTGAGAAAATGTGATTCTGTTTCGGATGCTACTTTTTTAACTACAGACGTCAGATCTTTTGATGAATATGGTTTCGGCAGATCATTCGAGGAACTTTTAGAGAGGTGTCGCATACACAGAACCTGGGGTGATGCCTACGGACACATGCTGGTGGCAACCGGCCGCGCAGATATAATGATTGATGCAATATTAAACATTTGGGATGCAGCAGCGTTATTACCTGTTGTTAGCGAAGCAGGTGGATCGTTTACTGATCTGAATGGAAAGGTTTCAATAGAAACCGGCAATGCTATATCTTGCAATCGTTTACTGTCTGACGGAATTCTCAATATTTTTAAAAAATAGAAGCTTATGAGATTTATTAAATCAATCACCCTTTTGTTTCTTCTTTTATTTTGTATGCAAAATACACAGGCTCAGGGATGGGATTATGAAAAATTTCCCCGGCTTGATGTAGAGCTTCAGCATCTTGATGCTGATATCAGGATCAGTGAAGATGGTTTTATTGAAGGAGATGTACTTTATAATGCCCGGTTCATGAGAAATCATACCGACAGCCTTGTTTTTCATGCAGCAAGGATGAACATCATTTCCGTATCTGTGAATGATGAAGTTCAGGAGTACAGAATGGATGACGATCGGCTGATTATCGATCTTGATGAAGATTTTTCAAGAAATGAAGTGATAAATATCAGAATCCAATACGATACTTCACCCTCCTTTGGAGTACACAGAAACGGCAATGGTACAATCTGGACTTCTTTGCTGCCTAAATCTGTACGGCACTGGCTGCCTACATACGATCATCCGAGAGTGTCCTTTACAACGGATATCATTTTTACCCACCCCTCCGGTAAAACGATGATAGCCAGCGGGGAAAGGGGGCGCACGGAGGTGCTCAGTGTTGATGAAGAACAAACTTCATTTGAATCTGCCAATCCAGTTCCAGTTACAGCCCTTTCATGGGCAACCGGTGAAGTAAACGAGGTTGCTTCTGCCACGGTTTCCGATTCCAGAATTTTTCTCTACTCAGAATCGGGTCAGGCCGATGAAGAATATCTGCAATCTGCATCCGGGGCATTCAGGTCGGTTCTGAACGAATTGGGAGTAAGTTATCCGTATCAGGACCTTCATATCGTGATGCTTGAGGAGGATTATTGGGAAACCAAACCATACGGTGCAGGTATGGTTTTTGTATATAAAAATAAAGGTAATTTCAGACAGCAGATTGAGCGGGGAGTACTGGCACAATGGGCAGGAGTGTTGCTGAGAGAAGAACAGTGGAGTGATGCTGATGCGGTTCATCTGCTTCAGGCAGAACTTGCCAATCGCTTGTTTGATTTTGAATATATAACGGATTTAGAAGAGGGGACAGATCCATATGACCGGTTTTCGCAATATACACTTTCGTTATGGCAAAAAACTCTGATCGATAATCAAACGGGTTCACTGCAAAATTGCCTTGGATATGTGAATGAATACCTTTTTTCGGGTGATCATATAATAATGGGGTGGCATGAGTTTGCCTCAGCACTTTATAAAGAAACCGGAGTTCCATATTTCGATCGTTTGAGTACCGTAGAAATGGAAATTGAGCCAGAACAAACCGAACATGTGGCCGAATATATTGCACGTGTGGAGTGGGCAGAGGGTGCCGATGCCGCGGAGATTCATTTTGAGTCGATAAGTACTCCTGTTGATGAGCTGGTTACTATACGGGCAGAAGAGATTACAATCAATGATGTGCGAAGCCATGAATTGACTTTTTCCGGACAGAGTGACGGTGTAGTGATCAATGTTTCATCCGGGATTGAGAATATAAAGCTTTACGTTGAAGATAATGATGAACTCATTATACATGAAGAAAAACCGTTTCTTTTCTGGATACATCAATTAAGAAACGATGAAGATTCGGGACGAAGAGCCGAAGCCGCACGGGGGCTTGCCCAGCTTTCAGATAACCCCGACTTGCAGCTTGCTCTGAATGATGTTCTGCAGATGGAGTCGAACCCGGAAGTATATGCTGAAATCATACGTTCAATTTCAAGGATAACGGCAGGAGCTTCAGGTACAGATGAACGTTTTCTGCAATACTCCTCATCTAATCAGAATCCGGTTGTTCAAAAAGCGGCGGTCGAAGCACTGGCTTATTTCCGTGATAATGACCGTGCAATCAGCCGGCTTCGAACCATTATTGTTCAAACCAACGATGAAGAAATTCGCCGCGAAGCGATCCGTTCTCTTTACGAAGTCACTGACGGAGAACGTTTCAGCTCACAGGTGGAATACCTGGTAACCCAGGAGTCGGTTCTGAATGAAGTCGCCTTACTGCTGGATCTGCTTGCACAAAAAGGAGAGGCTGAAAATGCTGTGGAGTTCGCATCTACTTTTATTGCAGAGGAGTTTCCGTTTGCAACACGGAAAGGTGCGCTGGATATAATGCTGCAATATGATGAATCTCCGTCCAACTGGCAGGAAAGGCTGCCTGAACTTCTCATGGACCGCCATCCGCGTATTCGGTACCATGCAGCATTGGCACTTGATAAACTGAGCAGCGGACAACGAAATGCCATCGTTGACGACCGGATTGATGATGAATTTGATGAAAGGATCAGGCAGTTATTAGAGTAGTGTTATTTCAGGTTGTTTTATGTTTAGATAAAGGTTTTCCATCCTTAAGGAAAAAGGGGCCGTGGGTGGTTGTCTCTTTGACATTTTTCTATAAACGCGTAACTGATGGCTAAAACGTTTGAACTACCCCTAATTGGCGAACCCTCCAAGGGTTTCAAACCCTTGGAGGGTTTTACTTAATTAAATTACGTGCATTTTACAAGCGTTTGTCTTTTTGGACAGCCTTTCTATTCTAATCATCCTTTATTTATCGTTGACAGCAGACACCGGCTACATTAATTTCTTTCACATTCCCTAAACGTTTTGTCCGGACCGATAAAACTATTACTGCCTGATCCACTTTAATATATCTTTAAAACTGGCTGTGCTGCCATAACTTAAGATGCCCACTTTATAAATTTTCGAGCTAAGCCACATCGTTCCGGCAAATGTTAATATCATCAGTAAGATCGAGCTTCCGATCTGCCAGAATGGTACATCGGTAATAGCGATGCGGGTAATCATCAAAATGGGTGAGAAAAAAGGAATGATGGAGCTTACCACAGAAAGAATGCTATCCGGGCTGCGCCAGGTGTGGAACATGATAAAATACGCGATCATGATCGGTATGGTAATGGGAAGCATGAGCTGCTGTGTGTCTGTATCAGAATCAGCTGCAGACCCGATGGCAGCAAAGAGGGAACTGTAGAGCAGATAGCCCAGGATAAAAAAGATGATGAAGTAGACGATCAGTGAGATTTCTACCGTTGGAAAATCGAGAAATGCGGGCAGTTCAGCTTCAGCTGCAGTCAAGTCTCCGCTTGCCGAAGCCGATGATTCCATCAGGGACATTGCCACCGGGCCTGCAATTGTGGTGAGGCCGGCAAAGGCGAGTATCCAGATAGTGAATTGTGTGATTGCTAATGCTCCCACACCGGCCATTTTTCCGGTAAGAAGTTCAATTGGTTTAACGGATGAAGCGATCACTTCAACAATCCTGTTGGTTTTCTCCTCAATTACACCCCGTGTGATATAGCCGCCATAACTGAAAATGGAGATAAAAATAATGATCCCCAAAAGCATTCCCACAAATGAGAGGAAAATAGTGTCGTCATCTTGTTCTTCACCTTCTCGTGTTAAACGACGGGTATCAAGGTTAATACGGGCCTCATAAATTTCCTGAATCTCTTCGGATACTTCGGCTCGGCTGAGGCGTACCTCACGAATCACCTGCCGGAAATCCGATTCTACAGACATCAGGAACTCCATACCTCCGCTGCCGCGATAAATCAGCTCAGGATTTCTGCGTTCGGTAATGTTCTCTTCCGTAATCACAATATAGCCGGTAATTCGATCTTGCTGAACCAGCGTGCGCAGGGAGTCGATTTCCAGATCTGAATAATCCAGGTAACGCCGCTCATTAATTTCAATAAGCGAGGGTGCAACCTGGCCGGTATCGTCCTTAATTGCCACTTCAAATGTGGATTCGCTTTCCCATACCGTAATGAAAACCATGATACCTATCACTGCGGCAAAACCGACAGGTACGAGTATGGTGGCCCAGATAAATCCTTTACTTTTTACTCTTGTGATATACTCTCGCTTCAGGACAAGAAAAATTTGTCTCCAGCTCATACAGCAAGCTCCTTTTGTTTAATGTTGTCTTCTCCTACAGTAGAGATGAAAATTTCATTCAGAGATGGTTCAACAAGCTGAAATTTATGTACTTCTGTATTTTCCATTGCCTTGCGTAAAATATCCTGATGATCCAAGCCTTCCAGAATCCGGATCTCGGCAAAGTTGGTGGACCGGTTATTGATGCGAACATTCTCAAGCTGATCCAGGAAAGCGGGATCGCCTTCAAATTCGATCAGGACGGTGTTTTTACCGAAATCTTTTTTCACTTTTCTGAGGTTTCCAGTCAGTACCACTTTTCCGTTGTTGAAGAGGCAGATATCATCGCACATCTGCTCCACCTGTTCCATGCGGTGGGTGGAGAAAAGGATGGTTTTTCCTTTTTCACGAAGCTCTATTATGATTTCCTTCAAAAGTTCACTGTTGATGGGATCGAGGCCGCTGAACGGTTCATCAAAAATGTAAATATCTGGATCATGAACAATTGTGGCGATGAACTGGATTTTCTGGCTCATTCCTTTTGAAAGTTCGCCTACTGTTTTGGAATGCCAGTCGTAAGCTCCGAACCGTTTCAGCCAATAGCGAATCTTTTCCCTTGCATCGGAGGCTGTCAGTCCTTTCAATTGCGCAAGATAGATCAGCTGTTCTCCCACTTTCATTTTTTTATAGAGGCCTCGTTCTTCAGGCATGTAGCCAATCCATCGCTGGGTTTTCGGTCCCGCTTTTACTCCGTTGATAAGAATTTCTCCCTCATCAGGCGGCATAATGAAGTTGATCATACGGATGGTGGTGGTTTTACCCGCCCCGTTTGGCCCCAACAGCCCGAAGATGCGTCCTCGTTCAACCTCGAATGATGCATCGATCACCGCTTTGGTCTTTCCGAATGTTTTACTAAGGTTGTTTACATCGATTGTGGTCATGAATTATCTGTTTGTTTTTGCCCCACTTTAATGGTGCATCAACGGTATGAAAAATTGTTTACTATTAAAAACGAAATTTCTGGTACGTGTTGAACTGATACCTGGTTTCATTCTTTTTGATCGTTTAAAAAAAAGAAAGCAACTTAAACTTCAAGCTGCTTTCGTATGTGATAATATCAGAGTGCAAATTACTTTCCAGGAAAATCCGGGTTTTCAGTTAACCGGCTACCGTCTTTTTTGAAGGCTTCGAGGTAGCTATGGATCCGTTTCCTGGCAATATCCAGATCTTCATTGTCCAGATTGATATTGAGCAGGTCGATGAACCAAGGTGGTTTCACGGAGCTTTCCATGTAGGTTTTTACAATTTCCCGTGAAATGGGCAGTGTGGTTCGTTTCGAGTTATCATGCACATCGCGGTTGTCCGCTTCCAGAAGTTTTTGGTACTCTTCCTTCAGAAGCCGCTCAAACAATTTTGCATTAAACAGATCTCCCTTTTTGATCCCGGTTTTACGGTCATCTTCTGTCAATCGTGCTCCTTTGTGGATCCACTCCCACAAAATACTAAGGCGAATTTCACCAGTTGCCATATCCTCCATCAGATAGAGGATATCGTCGTTTCCGAAGAAATCGGCCGGTTTCAGGGCAGCTGCCTGCATTCCCTGTAAAAAAGCATTTCCGTATTGAAGGGCTACACTCAGAAGATTTCGTGCCCCCCGGATGGATGTTGTGGCAGGCTCCAGAAGCACCAGGTCACCACCATCTTTTTCGGTATAGCTGAGAGGAGGGAAGGTTCTGCCCAGCTGATTATCATCATTTTTCTCTTCCCAAACCGGGCGAACAATGTGTACCATCTTCCAGTGAGCTACCCATTTTCCGCTGGCTCCTTCACGCTGTTCACGTTCGGCACCTCCTACGGCTTTTTTCATACTTGCCGAAACTCCTTCCTTCGAACCAACTGGAATATTGGGTTCCATACCGCCCTGCCAGAGAGCGTAATTACCGTTTCGATCTGGAGTATTGACGGCCCGGCGAACCCGGTCTTCATATATACGCATGTAGCCGTATGTCATCGTTACATCTTCGATATTGGGGTGGATAAATTCCGGGTCCCACGCCATTGCATCAGCGACGCTGTTGATGTAGTCCCACCGCCCGGTGTTGTAGCCAACAAAATGTTTACCGAGCACCGCACGGATTTCCATCAGATTAAAGGTAGCTTCGAGTTGTTCAACCAGAACATATACTTTGATGGTACCTGTTTCCAGTCCAAGGTGTCTTTCAAGATCAGTAAGCAGTTGATTCCAGACAGCGGCCTCTTCGGCTGTTTGAATTTTGGGAAGATACAAAACAATAGAAGCACCTCTTTTTTGCAGCTCACGATGGTTGTTCACCACGTAAAGCACGGTATCTGCTATAGAGGCAGCGAGAGCCTTGCCATTGATACGAACGTGACGGTCATCGAGATGTAATCCGCGTGCACGAAAAATTACAGTAGTAAAATCGAGCTGTTTTTTCCAGTCCCTGATGATGTCTCGCCCGAAAAATCCGTTTGCCCATTGGTTCATTCCGTTTGCCACAGTTTCTGCAGTTTCCAGGAAAACGGGGTCGCGGCGAATGGCCAGTTTCAGGTTTCGCTGGTTGTCCAGTGACATAGATGAAATCTGACCAAGGGCATCCTCTCCGTCAAACATCCAGCCGTCGGCCCCGGATAGCAGGGCATATGCCACATTGCGGATGCTGTTTTCTACCGGTGCATTCGGCTTGGCAGCGGGGCCTGTTCCCTGTATCCACTGCCGCTGCAAGTCGTGCGGAATGTCAGATCCCGAAAAATTTCCTTCACGTGCATCTTTCACGCGAATATCTGTACGCGGAATGATACTTTCCGGGTCGGCAAACCGGATTCTCTTCTTCTTTATTTGTCTTTCAGTCCGTCGCTTCATTCGCTGCTGCATCACTTCTTTAATGGCATCATTGATATGGCTCATCGATGCGAGTGCTTCAAGAGCCTCGGGAGTGTAGATGTCTTTATATTCTTCCTTTAGGTTTCCTCGGATAGTCAGTTTTGTTTGGGCCATTTTGTTTATATAAAGATTTCAGTTCAGACAATTTCTGGGTGTCGTCAACATACAAAAGCGCGTTTTTTATTCCAACAGGTCTGTATCTTTCATTGCTGAAATCTAATAGCTCAGGTCAATACTGTCCAAAACGATTTGTGAAAAAGAAAGTAATTTACAACCTCTAATGACATCTGTTCCCTTTCTCGCAGATTATCGCTGAGTTATCCGCAGATTTACGCAGAAGATCAGCGAGACTCAGCGAAAACATCTGCGT
>JAFIFB010000050.1 GCA_020832285.1 Balneolaceae bacterium | reverse complement strand
ACGGGGATCCCTTTGGGAAAAGGGTGCCGCGTCGATGAAAAGCCCGCCGCCAACCCCGACCGCCGTCGGGGCTTGACTTTTTGGTCCTTTTGGGTCAAGCCAAAAGGACAATACAAGTGAGGCCGGTAAAATTGGTTTCTACATCAAAAAATAGGGTAACCTCTCAAAAAAAAATTTATTGAGATTCTTACTTATTATTAATGATGTAGCTCTAAAAATATTTGTTTACTATCCATTTAGGTCGATTTATAAGATTTATCAAGAGTTGAGTTAATCGCAATAAATAAAATTATTAAGTGATGATCCGTATTTCTCACCAATATATTTTAAAGGAAATTTTAATAATTCCAGGCTATAATCTGTATTTTTCTAAGATCTAACTGACGAAAAAAATAAATAAAACTTATTATGAGCAAACGACAGTACTGGCTGATGAAATCGGAACCGGAAGCCTACAGCATTGATGACCTGAAACGGGACGGGCAGATTCGATGGAGCGGTGTCCGAAATTATGAAGCAAGAAACATTATGCGTGACAAGATGAATGTGGGAGACCGTGCTTTCTTCTATCACTCAAACGTAAAACCTCCCTGTATTGTGGGTGAGATGGAAGTTTGTACGGAACCTTACCCCGATCCGCTTCAGTTCGATCCAGACAGTAAATATTTTGACGAAAAAAGCAGTGAAAGCGATCCGCGCTGGCACCTCGTTGATGTGAAATTCATCCGGAAGTTTGAAAACTCTGTAACACGCGATATACTGAAAGAAGCAGGTTTATCCGAAATGCAACTCTTCAAACGAAACCGGCTTTCTATCACCCATGTGGAAGAAGAGGAATTTATAAAAGTACTTGAACTGGCTGGGCTTGAACCTCTTGATTGATTAACATAACCTGCATTAATCACTAAACTCCTCTTTTATCTTTCGAGTTTAGCGGATCGAATCAAACAATCTGATAGTATTCCCGGTGCTTTTCCGTCGCGTGCAGTCGGGATGTCAGCGTCGGTAACTTTGGGTAAAGGTTTACGCACAAAATTCAACGCTGCCAGATCCGCCGGCAGTCGGACAACGTCCAGTAGGTGCTGACAGGTTTTAACCGAAATTCCATATTTGACTTAACAATAGTTGTATAGGCGAATAATTATTGCGCTATATTTTAGTGAGTTGTTCTGATTTCCGGCCGCTCTATAACGGTTTGGCGCTTAACCGGCTTGGCCATTATTAATATGATAAAAAGGTGGATTTGCTGCTATCTTGTTTTTAAAATAACAGCAATATGCGACCAAGTCCGAGTTAAGGGCTTGATATTACAGGGTTTTTTGTGATATGTTTAGAGATTATTTTAATGGTTTGCGAATAAACGTAGTGTGGGATTTGGATGTCCAATACATTGATCAAACAAAAAAACCTCCTGTACCGCAAAGTCCAGGAGGTTTCTTAAAGTAAGATTGTAAGTCAATTAATTGAAAAAGAAGAAAAGGATTGCCGCAATCACGATAAAGTTGATAATACTGAGTGGAAGCAGCCTTGACCAGCCAAGTTTCATTACCTGGTTAAATTTGAATCTTGGGATTGTCCAGCGAACCCAGATAAACAGGAAGACAAAGAATACGGTTTTTGCCGTGAAAACCGACACATCCAGAATTCCTTTTGCGAGGGGAGACATTTCAGGCAGCCAGTAGCCCGCGAAGGGGAGGTGATAGCTTCCGAAGAAAAAGGTTACCATCAGCATGGAGTTAATCACCACATGCATATACTCGGCCAGAAAAAACATCCCGAACTTCATTGAACTGTATTCGGTGTGAAAACCACCCACCAGCTCCTGTTCAGCCTCAACCAGGTCGAAAGGAGTACGGTTGCTTTCAGCAAATGCTGCAATAATAAATATCAGGGCGCCAAGCGGATTCAGAAATACAAACCACCAGTTTTCCTGGGCAACGGCAACATCCACAACGCTGAGAGAGCCAACAAAAATTACAACGGAAGCCACAGCCATGCCCAATGGAAGTTCATAACTGATCATCTGCGCCGCGGCCCGCAATCCTCCCAGCAGGGAATATTTACTGTTAGATGCCCATCCGGCAAGAGTAACTCCGTAAACTCCGAGAGAGGCTACGGCCAGCAGATATAATACTCCTACGTTAATATCAGTGGCATACAATCCTTCACCAAAGGGAATTACAGCAACCGTCATCAGTGCAGTAATAACCGGAATAAGTGGTGCGGCAGTGTGCAGAAATCGATTGCCTTCAGTGGGTGTTACATCTTCTTTCAGCAGAAGTTTAACCACATCTGCCAGCGGCTGAAACAGGCCAAGCGGCCCTACCCGGTTCGGGCCCACCCGGTTTTGAATAAAAGCAGCAACACGCCGTTCAGCATAAACGGTGATAGCCGCTGAATTTAACAGCATGAACAGTGCCACGCCAAGTACAATGAAAGATGTTGCGGTTACTTCTGCCATCCCCTATTCGGTTATGTTAAAAAATTATTTTCTGCTTTTTCAGGTATCCGGTTATTAATCCCGTCCTTTTCAGAAATTTAAGCTTTGGTTTTTTCTTTTGATTTGATTGAAAGCTGAATTCCAGACTGTTCATCCATCACCGGGTAACTGACCCCTTTGAAAGGTTCAAGCGTTTCTGCTATCTCTTCCATAATTTCACGCCCTTCGGTCAGTGTAAGATCCAGCCCGCTGCTTTTTGCTGCTTCACTGATGAAACTCCATAGTGGCAGACAGTCAATTTTGTTGTCTTCGGTAACCCAATTATCAAAATTGGTGCCGTAGCGGTCCAGGCGGCCTTCAGACATTTCGAGATCGAGTCGCCTGTTCGTGTATCTGATCTCTTTTGCACGGAAAGTACGCTGTATGCGCCCGTCTGTGTTCACGTAACTTGCTGCATGTTCGGCGGCTGTTGTAATCGGAATTACAAGATCAGCCGCTTTTGTGGTTTCGGAATGATTTGTAGCGAATGCGATTACAAATTTGTCCGCAAGATCGCTTTCGGAAAGTAAAGCCCGATCGATCAAATGATCACTGAGCAGAACAACCAGTTCAGCTTTTTTAACCTCTTTTTTGAGTGATGCTCCGTCAAGTTCGGTGAAACCAAGCAGTCGGCATCCGTTGGTATTTGGCGCCTGATCATCGGTAATTAAAAATCCGTCACCGGTTCCTTCTTCAATGTGAGGAGTGAAAACGGGTTGTTTAAGACCGAGCAGATTTGTGAACTTGCCAAGTGAGTAGTTCTCTTCAACGGATGCGTGCGGGCTGCCGATAAAAAGAATTTTGCTGTTGTCAGTCTCCTCAATTTGTTCCGTCAGCGTAGCAATTGCATTGTTCCAGGAAGATAGAATCTGCTCGCCTTCGAGTTTTTGCTGCGGCCTTGAAATTCGGTTTTCATTAAAAAGTTTGTACGCTTCTCTGCTTTCGTCCGGAATCCAGTGGTCATTCACATCGGCATTGAAGCGGGGTGTAATTCGCAGAATAATGTTATCACGAGTCCACAAATCGATATTAGATCCTTTTCCGTTGGTGATGTCGATACTTGGCGTCTGGTTCATCTCCCACACGCGGGCTTTGAAGCGGAAGTCAGCTGATGTCAGTGCACCCACCGGACAGAGATCCACCGTATTCAGTGAATAGGGATCATCAAATTCGGCACCAGGTGCAGTAATCGGGTAGTTTTTATCTCCGCGAGATGTGATTGTAAGCTGATGGGTTTTGCTGATTTCCTCAGTAAAGCGTGTGCAGCGGGTACAGTTGATGCATCGTTCAGCATCCAGAACCACGCGCGGCCCGAGCTGAACACGCTTCGGTTTATGAACTTTTTTCACTTCAAAACGGCTGCCTTCCGGACCGTATTTGTAAGTCTGAATCTGAAGCGGGCATTCTCCGGCCTGGTCACAAATCGGACAGTCGAGCGGGTGGTTTATCAGAATAAATTCAAGATTATCTTTTTGAGCCCTTCTTACCAGTTCATCGGTTTCCTGTGTATGTACAACCATACCGTCGGCAACATCAATATTGCAGGCTGTTTGCAATTTCGGAAACCAGCGGATCACATTTTCACCGTTTTCGTCGGTTTCATAATCACCGGTTTCCCTGTCCTTCACATACTGGCCAACTTTTACCATACACTGGCGGCAGTTTGCCGGGATCGACATAGAGGGGTGATAACAGAAAAACGGAACCTCTTTACCCAGGTCCTGGATGAACTGCAACAGTTTGTGCTGTCCTTCAAATTCGTATTGCTGACCGTCAATAATTACTTCAGGCATCTTTCGATATATTATTTATGATTGGTGACTGATGGCTTTATTTGAAGCTTTAATCACCTTTTTGCATCTTGCTTCAAATTCGTCACGAAACCGGTTGATAGTGTATCGAACAGGCCATGCGGCGGCATCAGCGAGGGCACAGATAGTTCGTCCCTCCATTTGTGTAGTGAGGTCGAGCAGCAGATCCAGGTCTTTTACTTCACCCTCACCGTTCTTAATTTTTAGCAATATCTTTTCGAGCCAGCCGGTTCCTTCACGACAGGGTGTGCACTGTCCGCAAGATTCGTGATGGTAGAAATGGGCAATTCGCCAGAGCACATCCACCATGTCGGTATCTTCATCCATTATCACCATTCCAGCGGTTCCCACCATCGATCCGACTGTTCGGAGGGACTCACTGTCCATCGTGATTCCGTCAAGCTGATCGGCACGTAAAACCGGGGTAGAGGATCCGCCGGGGATCACCGCTTTCAGTTTCTTGCCGTTTCTCATACCTCCGGCTACATCGTTAATTAATTCCAGGACGGGAACCCCGCTTGGCAGCTCATAAACACCCGGTCTGTTAACATGTCCTGAGATTCCGTACAAAAAGGCACCGGGATGGTTTTCGGCACCAACACTTTTAAACCACTCTGCTCCCCGGTTGATAACAGATGGAACATGTGCCAGTGTTTCGATATTGTTGATGGTGGTTGGGCGTCCCCATAGCCCTTTTTGTGCTGGAAATGGAGGTTTTACACGGGGATAACCGCGTTTGCCTTCCAGGGATTCAAGCATAGAAGTTTCTTCACCGCAAATGTAGGCACCGGCACCGTAGGTCACATAAAAATTCACACTGTAACCTGAGCCTAAAATATTTTTCCCGATGTAGCCTTTTTCATACGCATCGGCAATGGCTTTTTCCATCATATCGATGTACGCCTTGTACTCTCCGCGGATGTAGACGTAAATTGTGGTGATTTCCATCGCATAGGCAGCAATAAGAGCGCCTTCGATAAATATGTGCGGATTGTACTCAAAAATTTTGCGGTCTTTAAAGGTGCCCGGTTCCGACTCATCACCATTACAGGCAAGGTATCGGGGGCCGCCGTCGGCCGGAGGCATGAATGACCACTTGAGCCCGGCGTTAAATCCTGCGCCGCCACGTCCGCGAATATTGGCCTCTTTCACTTCATTAATCACACTTTTCGGATCGGCCCATTTCTTCTTGTCTTTCAAAATCGATTCGAGCGCTTTGTAGCCCCCGTTTTTTACATACACATCAATCTTATCCAGATCTTTTATGTCAGGGATGATAACAGGTTCGTAATTTTTCCAGTCTGCAGTGCTCATGATCGCTTAAATATTCTTTCGCCGTGGCATTCCGATTTTTTCGTACTCAGGCTCTTTGCCTTCTTTAAGGTCGTCGAGCAGCTTGTCTACTTTTTCAGGAGTAAGGTGATTCACATATTTATCATTGGTAACCTGTAGCATCGGGGCATAACCACAAGCTCCGAGGCATTCAACCTGATTCAATGTAAACATTCCGTCTTCGGTAGTGTTGCCGGTTTTAATGCCGAGTTTCTTTTCGAGGTAATGCAGAATGTCGTATCCGCCACATAGCTGGCAGCTCAGGCAGGTGCAGACATCCAGTACAAATTTTCCTTTTTCCTCTTTGTAATACTGGGTATAAAAAGTGGCGACTCCATGCACATGTGCTTCTGGCAGATCCAGCGTTTTGGCCACCAGCTTTTGAACCTCAGGCTCTACATGGCCAAACCGTTTTTGGGCTACCCAAAGAACCGGAAGTGTGGCAGGCATCACTTCAGGAAACTTCGCCTTTATTTTTTCAATTTCTTTTAAATCTTCTTTCGTGAATTCGTATGCCATAATAATTATTTGTCAGCTTCTCCAAGTACTGGGTCCACGCCTCCGATGATCACTACCGTATCTGCCACCATTTCGCCATCCAGAATATCTTCCAGAACCTGAAGGTTGGTGAAAGAGGGAGCTTTTATTTTCAATCGCCAGGGATGGCCTGTTCCATCACTTTGAATGTAATATCCCAGTTCACCTTTCGGGGATTCAACCGCGTGGTAGCATTCTGCGCCTTCAGGCGGGCAAATACCGGTATCGGTCATCATAAAATCGTGAATCATGCCTTCCATCGAATAGTAAACTTCATCTTTGGAAGGGTAGGCCTGTTTGGCGTTATCGGTACGGACAGGGCCTTTTGGCAATTTATCGATGCACTGCTTGATAATGCGGATGCTTTCGCTCATCTCTTCCATTCGTACGTAATAACGGGCCAGATTATCGCCCTCAAGTCGTGTAGGCACTTCAAATTCGACCTCATTGTAGCGTGCATAGGGAGAAAATTTTCTCACATCCAGAGCAAATCCCGATCCGCGAAGCATAGGGCCGGTTGCTCCGATTTGGAGAGCATCTTCAGTTTTAAGTACTCCTACGGCTTCATTTCTGTCGAAAAAGATGCGGTTTCTGTCGAGCAGTTTGTGGTAATCTTTAAGTTCTTTAGGAAACATTTCAACAAATTCCTTGATGGAACCCATCGCTTCATCTGTAAGATCATTGGCCACACCGCCTATTCGGGCATGTGAAATCGTGAAACGATGTCCGCCGATCCGGTCCATGATATCGTAAATTTTTTCACGCTCTTTGAACGTCCAGATAAAAAAGGAGATCGCTCCGGCATCCATCACCATGGTGCCAAGCCAGAGCAGGTGCGATGAAATCCGGGCCAGTTCACACCCGATCATCCGGATATAGTGAGCGCGCTCGGGGACTTCTACATTTGCAATTTTTTCGACCGCGGTGCAAAGCGCCACATTATTGCTGTAGGGCGACAGGTAGTCCATGCGGTCTGTATAGGGCATGAACTCCTGATAAGTTTTGTTTTCAGCAATTTTTTCCACGCCCCGGTGCAGATAACCGATATCAATCTTGGTTTTTTCGATGGTTTCACCGTCAAGCTGCAAGACCAGGCGCAACACCCCGTGAGTAGCCGGGTGCTGCGGCCCCATGTTCAGCACCATTTTTGTGGTTAGCGGATCACCGTCGTCCAGCTCCTCAATCGTTGTGTGCTTGTCTTCAAGGCTCTGATAAAGCTTCTTTTGATGCTCTTTGAAGAAAGTGGAATGTACTTTGCTTTGAATGTCCGTTAATTTCATAAAATAAGCCTTCTATTCAGTCTCCGGGGTTGTACTTGGCAATTCAATGGAGCCGGGTATTCCGAGCAGTGGGAACTCTTTCCGGAGGGGATAATATTCAAAATCTTCAGGCATAAAGATACGGCGGTGATCCGGGTGATTTCGGAATTGAATGCCAAACATATCATAAACTTCGCGTTCATTCCAGCTTGCCGCTTTCCAAACCGGGGTTGCAGAGTCAACCTCTGGATTTTCTTCATCGCAGCGTATCTTCAGAAACAGACGAACCCTGTCGCGCAGATTCAAAAGATTATACACAACTTCGAACCGCTCATCGGATGTATAACGGTCGATCCCGAAAACATCGCTCAGATAGATAAAATGAAGTTCATTTTTTAAGTGGCTGCAAATATCAATCAGCGAATCAGCTTCAATTCTCACAAATGTATCGCCCGATGACTGGTACACTTCAATAATTTTATCGGGAAATGTTTCTGTAAGGTTTTTGATCGTTTTTTGAAGGCCTTCAGAAAGGTTTAATTCGTTGCTCATAGAATCAGGTATCAAGCATTACAGAGTGCTCGGTTTTAATTTTGTCCTGGATTTTCATCAGTGCATGAATCACAGCGTCTGGCCGGGGAGGGCATCCCGATATATAAACGTCAACAGGGAGGAAATTGTCGGCTCCCTGAACAACACCATAGCAGCGGTGCATGCCTCCTGTAGATGCACAGGCACCCATTGCGATGCACCATTTTGGATCAGGCATCTGATCCCAGATTCGCCGGATTGCGTGCGACATTTTGTAGGTACACCATCCGGCCACAATCATTACATCGGCCTGCCGTGGAGAAAATCTCATAACTTCCGAACCGAAACGGGCCACATCATATCTTGGCCCGGCAAATGCCATCATTTCAATAGCACAACAGGCCAGTCCCATTGGCATCGGCCAGGCAGCATTAGAGCGTGCCCAGTTGACCAATGAGTCCATTCTTGTTGTTAAATATCCTTGTCCAAGTGCGCTTTCTAAACCCATATTATTTTGTAATTGCCTCGTATTTAAATTTCTTCAAATCCCAGTCTAGTGTGCCTTTTTTCAGTGTGTAGACAAGGCCAATAAACAGTATTACAATAAATACAACCATAGCCATAAACGTTCCGGTACCGTGATCCATAAAACGTACGGCCCATGGATAAAGGAAAACAACTTCAAGGTCGAACACAATAAATTCCATAGCCACAAGATAAAATGCAATAGAATAACGGTCTTTGGCTTCACCAACCGGATCCATACCGCTTTCATATGGTTTTAATTTGTTTGTGTTTGGCCGAAATGGGCCGAGCAGGCGGGACAGTGACATCAATAAGATGGCCAGTACAATCGCAACGCCCAATAAAACAAGTATGGGTATGTATTGTTCAATCATGAAAAAGTTTGCTGTTTTTAAACCGGCGGTAAATTACCGCCGCAGGCATGGAATGTCAATCTTTTTAAGGCAGGGAATATAGCAGTTCTTGAGAGCAAAATAGAACTGTTTTTTTGAAAAAATGAAAAAGGCCTCTGCTACTCAGGTGTTGCGGAGGCCTTTGAAAATATTTTCAAATGGGAAAGTTTTCTACCATCCGATCCGTTCCCGCCTGGGTTCGGTTTCTTCAGAAGCGGGTGCATCGGGGATGATAAACCCTGCCGGGGGTTCAAAAGCATCTAAACTCCAGGGGGCATCAGGATCTTCAGTTACATTGTTGATAAATGTTCCAACAATTGGGAGTGCTGTACGGGCTCCCTGCCCGATACTGGATGGGCTGTTGGTCGGGAAGCGAATACGCCGGTCTTCTCCTCCTACCCATGAACCCATTACAATGTGTGGCATCATGGCTACAAACCAATTATCGGCACTGTTCTGGGTGGTTCCGGTTTTACCGGCTATATCTTGCTGAATGTTAAATTGATTTCGGAGCCGCACCCCGGTTCCGTGATAGTTGGTTCCATCCGAGTTGACCCCGCCGCGAACTACACCCCGCATCATGTCAATCATCATATAGGCAGTTTCAGGGCTGATCGCTTCCTGGCGGTATTCCGGGAAATACTCCACCAAAATATTTCCTTCCTTATCTTCAATACGAGTGATGGCGGTCGGTTCAATGTGAACACCCTGGTTAACGAAAGTTGTATAGGCACTCACCAGTTCAAGGAGAGAGGATTCCGTTGTACCCAGTGCAATTGAGGGATAAACCTGGGAGGGCATGTTTATACCCAAATTACCAGCCATATCACTGATCATGCGGGCGGCAGGTTCAAGATCGGCAACACGATTAGTTCCAGAAGCACCGGCTATTTCCGGTAACAGGCGAACAGTTACGTTATTCAGGCTTCGGGCCAGAGCTTCACGTAATGGCACCATTTCAGGACCATCGGGAATGGATGGATCTTTGGGATTCCACATCCGGCCGCTCTGTTCAATAAAACTGATTGGATATTTAGAAAAACGATGGTATGGCATGTAGCCGTTATCAATGGCCACTGCGTAAACAAACGGCTTGAAGGTTGAGCCAGTCTGCCTTCGTGATTGGTGAACATGATCAAACTGCTGACTGCCATAATCGTGGCCGCCTACCCATGCCAGGATATGACCGTTATTTGGATCTATGGCGGTGAAACTGGCCTGTAGTTTAGTTCGGGATCGTTTTAGCGAATCCACAAAGGCTTCATCAGATTCAAGATGCTCAAACACAACCGACTCCTGGTCCGTGTCAAGTTTAGAAAATGCGTTTTGATAGCGCTCGCTTTCCCGGATAAAACTTCTTAAAAACTGAGGGTACTGCTGCCATAACCGGTCCATATATTCTCCGCCCGGGGAGGTCCATTCACGCTCAAAGGTTCGCTGAAATTCATGGATTCGCTCTTGTACGGCCCGTTCGGCATGTCTCTGGAGACGGGAGTCGATAGTAGTGTAAATGACAAGGCCGTCTGAATAAAGATCGTAACCATTTTCTTCCACCCAGTCTCTAACCTGCTGGCGTACATACTCACCAAAATAGCGGCTTTCACGTCCCGACCTGCTTGGAGGATTGTAATCCAGTGCAATTTCATCGAGCCTCAGACCTTGGAATTCTTCATCGCTGATAAAGCCTCTCACCATCATTTGGCGCAGAACCACATTTCGCCGAAGCTGCGACCGTTCCGGGAAAATTCTTGGATTGTAAGCATATACTGCCCTCAATTGGCCAATAAGTGTTGCTGACTCGGTTACTGTGAGATCACTGGCAGGTTTTCCAAAGTGGGTTCGGGAGGCCGATTCAATTCCAAAAGCACTGTTACTGAACTCTACAGTATTCAGGTACATCTCAATAATTTCACGTTTGGTGTAATTAATTTCGATCTGAACGGCAGTGATCATTTCCCGCAGTTTACGGGTAACCGATACATCAAAACCGATATTGCGGTAGAGGTTTCTTGCAAGCTGCTGGCTGATGGTAGAACCACCCTGAAATCGCTGACGAACCCAATAATAAGGGAGGCGCATCAGGCTTTGGGAGTCAATTCCCCAGTGATTGAAGAACCGGTGGTCTTCGGTTGCAACCAGCGCATTAATGGCGTTCGGTGAAATATTATCGATCGAAACGTATGTTCTGTTCTCGATAAAATAACGATCCATAACCTCACCATCACGGCTGCGAACCTCAGAAGCAATCGCCGTTCTCGGGTTTTCAAGCTCCTCAATAGAGGGCAGGCCCTGGAAAAGGTAATAGACATATCCCGATACGATAAAGGTGATCAGGACAAGCACAGCCACTGCAATAGTTAGCACATTTTTTGAAAGTGATGGAAATGTTGCAGGAAGGAAAGATTTTTTACCCTCTTTTTTCTTTCCGTTTTTCTCTGCAGCAACCTTTTTCCGGTACTCAGGATCGTTAAAGTACCGCTCCATATCTATATTATTGTTATCACTCATTGCAACAAAGGTTCTGTACGATGATTTTTGAAAAGTTTAAACTTGTTTTTTTCGCCGTCCCATATAACGAGTTGTATCACATGATTGTTATATAGTGCAACGGTTTGATGGCGATAGAAGGCCCCGGTATTTATATAGGTACCGTACAAATTTGTTTCCATCCTCGGCACATGATCGTGCCCGGCTAAAAGATAACGATAATGTTTCTTTTTCAGGAGATTTTTTGCCCACCGGTTCAAACGCTCCGGGTGCAGGTCATTTTCGTTGCGGGTGAACTCTGAAAATTGCTTCATCAAGTGGTTTCCAGTGTCTCCTGAAAAGATATTTCGATATAACGAAATGAATGTTTTATTTCTGAGCAGTTTGTGAAGAAGCGGGCGAGGCAGATTCATTTTTCGGTCTGCAAGGCCGTCACCATGTAAAAGCAGGATTTTTTGAGAGTCTATGGTAAAATCACGGAACTCATGTTCAACGCGGAAGCCCAGGTCTGCAAAGTGACCAAGAGTCCAGTTGTCGTGATTGCCTGTGACGAATGTGGCCGGTTCAACTGTGTGGTTAAATTTCTCAAAACGATTCAGCAGTTTTTTACCAAGAGGGGGGGTGTAATCGGGGAACTCCATCCAGTAGTCAAAGAGGTCACCCAAAATGTGTATTCCAATACTCTGATCTGCACAATAGTCAATCAGTTTGATCAGGGAATTTTCCAGCTGCCTGTTTTTTTCCTCTGAAAAGGCACCAAGATGAACATCCGAAAAAAAGATATGCTGCATCAAAAAATAGCGGGGTTTATTTTTTTCGTGTAATGATGAAATCTACCAGGGCCTCAAAATCATCCAAACCTTTTACCACAGGGAGTGTTTTAAGCCTGTTCATGGCATCCGCAGTAAATTCCACCATTTTTTGTTCAGCAGCTTCAAGGCCTTTTTGTTCATGAACGAAGGCAACTATACGGTCAATATCTTTCTTGCTTTTCTTGCGCTTGCGCATCAGCCTCCGAATCTGTAGCTGTTTTGGCTTTGATGCACGCTCAAGTGCATAGATTAGCGGCAGGGTAACTTTTCTTTCTTTGATATCATTGCGTTTGGGCTTGCCGATATCATCCAGGCCGTAGTCGAACAAATCGTCTTTAATCTGAAATGCAATTCCGATCTTCAGACCGATCTCTTTCATTTCACGAATTACCTGCTCATCGTCTGTTGTGGCAATGACTCCGCACTGGCAGCAAGCCGATATGAGGCTGGCCGTCTTTTCGGAAATAATCTGGAAATACCGCTCTTCTGTCATATTGAAGAGGTTGGATGTTTTCAGCTGACGGAGCTCTCCCTCACTCATCAGGCGAACCGCATCCGATAACACATGGAGAAGCTGGTATTCCTTATGATCGAGAGCGATTAAAAGTCCTTTAGATAGCAAAAAATCTCCCAGAAGAACACCAGCTTTATTTCTCCAGATTTTGTTGATACTCAGGAATCCGCGGCGCATATCAGCCTCATCCACCACATCGTCGTGTATGAGTGTGGCTGTATGCAGCAGTTCAATCATAGTCGCGGCAATAAAACTTCGCTTGTCAACCTCCCCGAACATCCGGGCTGTCATAAATACGAGGGTAGGGCGAATCTCTTTCCCTTTCTGCCGCAGAAGGTAGTGGATTACCTGATCGAGCAGGAATACATCACTTCTGATTTCGTTTTTGAAAAATTTCCTGAAAACGGCAAGATCCTTCTGAACCGGTTCCGTAACTTCTTTCAGTGAATTTTTTCGTGTTAATACATTACTGTTTTTGAAAAGTACCTCGTGGGCCATTATTATGAAATCAGAGTAAAATCAACAGGACAAAATACAAATTATACCAATTAATAATTTGCGCAATGCTGACGGGCTGTTTAGTTTATGATTGATAACGAAATCAACGATAAAATATCACAATTCATTTGAAAACAATAGCTGTTCTCACAAGCGGGGGCGATTCACCGGGAATGAATGCCGCAGTACGTGCCGTGATACGTTCTGCCGGGTATTTTGGATACGATATTTTGGGTATTCGTTTTGGCTACAGGGGGTTGATGGAATCTGACTTTGTGAAACTTCAATCTTCTGATGCATCTGGTATTATTCAGCGGGGCGGTACTATTTTGAAATCGGCACGGTCTGAAGAGTTCCGCGAAAAAGAGGGCAGGAACAGGGCGGCTGAGAACCTGAAAAAAGAAGGGGTTGAAGCACTGATCACAATTGGCGGAGACGGTACATTTCGTGGAGCTACACTCCTGGCGCAGGAGCACGGTATCAATACGGTAGGTATTCCCGGAACAATCGATAATGACCTCAT
The DNA here is from genome assembly GCA_020832285.1 of Balneolaceae bacterium. Classification (GTDB taxonomy): domain Bacteria; phylum Bacteroidota; class Rhodothermia; order Balneolales; family Balneolaceae; genus Rhodohalobacter. The sequence goes on along the minus strand of JAFIFB010000050.1, from coordinate 68,411 downwards.
TGGCAGCGATGAAACCATTGGTTACGACACTGCACTGAATACCGCGATGCAGGCGATCGACAAAATTCGTGATACGGCTGATGCCCACGAACGTCTCTTTCTTGTTGAAGTGATGGGGCGGGACGCCGGATTCATTGCCCTGGAAACCGGTATAGCATGTGGTGCCGAACTAATTATTTTACCTGAGAAACTAACTCATATCGAAGAAATAAAAGAATCGCTGAACAAGGTATTGAAGGTACAGCGAAGAAGCACTCTCGTTGTGGTTGCAGAGGGGGATCATACCGGCGGTGCGATCGAGCTCAGCAAAAAACTGGAACCAGATTTTAAGCAGTATGACATGCGCGTGGCTATCCTTGGGCATATCCAGCGCGGAGGGAGCCCAACCGCTCACGATCGTGTACTGGCCAGCCGCCTTGGATATGAAGCAGTGAATACCATACATAACGGAAAAAGCGAGGTGATGGTGGGTGTGATCAATCACGATGTTAAAATCACCCCGATTAAAGAGACATTCGGAAAGATTAAAGAGATTAATTATGATCTCGTGGAACTTGCAAAAGTATTGAGGTAAATATGATTACAACAAAACTGGAAAATGCCCGGAAATTTTTAACTGAAGAGGAACTCGCCGGGGGAATGAAAAAAGCGGAAGATGCATATCACCTTGTGGCCGGGGAATCGGGTGTGGGAAGTGAATGGCTTGGCTGGAGGCACATCCTGGCGTCTCCTAACGATGCCCTGCTGGAAGAGATTTCGCGCCATGCTAACAGTATCCGCCAAGATGCCGATGTATTCATTGTTTGCGGAATCGGGGGCTCATACACTGGTGCTATGGCGCTGATCAAAGCACTGAACCCGGTTTTCAAAAATAATGGCCCTGAAATTATTTTTGCCGGCCACCAAATGAGCGGTCGATATCTGAAAGAGCTTATCGAACACCTCGAAACAGCGAAAGAAGATGGCGGACGAAAAAGCGTGTACCTGAATGTGATTTCAAAATCCGGATCGACCCTGGAAACGGCACTTGCATTCCGGGTACTCCGTAACTGGATGCACAATCGATTTGAGGATGCATCAAAAAGAATTAATGCAACCACCGGCCCGGCTGGAGGCGTATTGAATGATATTGTCGCTGAAGAAGATTATAAAAAATATGTAATCCCTGATGATGCAGGCGGACGGTTTTCTGTGCTTACACCTGTTGGATTGCTGCCGCTTGCAGTTGCAGGAATTGACATCCAGACACTTTTTTACGGTGCGGTGTCGCAGTTTGAGGAATTAGAAGTAAACCGAAACGATCTTCTCGGATATGCCGCAGCACGATACGCCCTTCACGAAAAAGGCTATGCAGTGGATGTGATCGGCTCGTTCGAACCGGATCTTCTGGGGTTCACTGCATGGATTCAGCAGTTGATCGGTGAAAGTGAAGGAAAGGACGGCAAAGGGCTTTACCCGGCTCTTGCAGCCTACTCTACCGACCTTCACAGTGTGGGGCAGTTAATCCAGGACGGGCCGCGAAATATTATGGAAACGCTGCTTGTAGTAGAAAAACCGATTTCAGATATGGCTGTACCGGACAGTGGCAGTGACGATACCGATCAGCTTGGTTATCTTGCCGGAAAAACGTTTCATGAGATCAATAAAAGTGCACTGGAAGGAACTGTTGAGGCGCACACTTCAGGCGGAGTGCCTGTCATATCCATTCATATCGAAAAACTGAATGCCCGGCAATTGGGTGAACTGATCTATTTTTATGAACTTTTTACGGCTGTCTATGTATATATGCTGGGTGTGAACCCTTTTAATCAGCCGGGTGTTGAAGCCTACAAAAAAGCAATGTACCGCCTGCTTGGGAAGAATTAAGAATTTGTAATGAGTGACAGAAAAGAAAAAAAATATCTGGCGATTGCCGGAAATATCGGCGCGGGGAAATCGTCACTGACTTCTCTGCTTGGAAAATACTTTGGCTGGAAAACTTACTTCGAGACGGTAGATAACAATCCATACCTCTCAGATTTTTACGAGGATATGAGGCGATGGAGCTTCAACCTTCAAATCTATTTTCTGTCGAGCCGGTTTCAGAATCAGAAAAAACTGATGCAGGTTCAGAATAGCCTGATTCAGGACCGGACAATCTACGAAGATGTGGAAATTTTTGCCAAAAACCTGCACGAAATGGGGTTGATGAGCGATCGGGATTACAAAAACTACTGCTCTCTTTTTAATGAGATGGTAACATACTTGCAGGCGCCGGACCTGCTGATCTACCTTCGTGCCGATGTACCCACACTTGTCCGGCAAATTCAGAAGAGGGGACGGGAGTATGAAAATACTATCAGGATTGAATATCTCGAAAGGTTGAACCGGCTGTACGAAGAGTGGATTGAAAGCTACGATAAAGAGAAATTAATCATCGATACTGATAATCTCGATTTTGTAAATAGCGAAGAAGATCTCGGAAAAGTTATTGGGCTTGTGGAACAAAGACTTTACGGGCTGTTTAATTAATTGCATTAAAACAGAGAACTTTCTATTTTTCAAAGCTATTGTGGAAACATTAAAGCTGACATTTAATTTACAGGAGCTGCCGGAAGGTAATAGCAGCAGGACTGTATCTTTAGAAAAAGGGGATTTAACCCTGAGTAACGAGGTAACACTTGAGAAAGGTTCGGTTGATTTAAGTTTTTATAAAACCAACCATTTCGTAGAAGTGAAACTAAGTATTAATGTGGAAACTGAATTAATTTGTGATCGTTCTCTGAAGCCGTTTTTAAAACAGATTACGGCTTCATATCATGTGCTTTTTGATCCCAATCCTGTTGACAATACGGAAACGGAAAAAGGTGCTGTTCGCCAGATACCTGCCAACAGTTTGCAGGTTGATATTGGAGGTGATGTAAGAGATACGATCATGCTTGAAGTTCCTGTCAGAAAAATACATCCGGATTACCTGGATGATGACGGAAATCCAACAGAATTTGAAACTAAAAAATTTGGCCCTGAAGCCGATAATGAGGAAACCATTGATCCGAGATGGTCGGCTTTGAAAAAATTAAAGTAATCTAATAACAGAATCAGATGGCACATCCAAAACGAAAAACATCTAAATCCCGCAGAAATAAGAGAAGATCTCATCACGCATTGGCAGAAATTCCTCTTGTAGCATGCACGAACTGTGGTGCGATGCACCGATACCATCATGTATGTATGGAGTGCGGTTTCTACAGAGGCCGCCAGGTGATTAACGTATCTCAATAAATTATAAAACTTTTCCGAAAATGGTAATCGCTGTTGATGCAGTTGGTGGGGATTTTTTCCCGAAAAACCCGGTAAAGGGTGCTTTAGAAGCGGTAAAGGAAAATGCTGAAATTCAGGTTCTTCTGGTTGGCCCCGAAGAGACGATTCAAAACGAGTTGGACTCTCAGGAATACGATCAAAAAAGGGTTCATATTTTACATGCTCCTGAAATTATCAGTATGAATGAATCCCCTGCAACAGCAGTAAAATCAAAAAGGGCATCATCAATTACCATTGGAATTTCAGCACACAAGCAAGGTAAATGCTCAGCATTTGTTAGTGCGGGCAATACAGGGGCTCTTCTTGCTGCATCTACTTTTTTACTTGGCAAACTCAATGGCGTAATTCGACCTACAATAGCAGCCACCTATCCTACCATTAAAGGAATCAGCTTGCTGGTGGATGCGGGTGCCAACCTTGAGCTCAAGCCTGAAATGTATCTTCAGTTTGCGAAAATGAGTACAATTTTTGCTGAAGAGATCATGAGAATTAATAAACCTTCAGTGGGACTTCTCAATGTAGGGGAGGAACCGGAAAAAGGACTGGATATTCACAAAGATGTTCATAAAATTCTTTCAGAGCTGCCCAATTTTGCCGGTAATATTGAAGGAAGTGATATTCTTTTTGGAAAGACGGATATTTATCTCACCGATGGATTTACAGGAAACGTTCTTTTGAAGTTTGGAGAGTCTGTTCCTGAAATTCTCCAGAATCTCCTCAAAAAAACCATGAAAGAAGAGGATCTTGACGAAAAGTCGCAAAAGCTCGTTTATGGTATTATTGAAAAAACGATGGGACAGTTCAATTACGAACGAGTTGGCGGAATTCCGTTTCTTGGTGTAGATGGTTTATGCCTTGTGGGGCACGGAGGCAGTTCGGTCACGGCAATAAAAAACATGATCTTAAATGCTGCAAAATGTGTTGAATACAAGATCAATGATAAAATTGTATCATCTCTAAATAAATAACAACTTTTTTAATGAGCGTAAAGCGAGCTAAAATAACCGGTGTGGGACGCTATATACCGGATTATGTTCTAACCAATGCTGAACTTGAAACACTGGTTGATACTAACGATGAATGGATCAAGTCCAGAACCGGCATTTCTGAGCGAAGAATTTTAAAAGACCCGGAAAAAGCTACTGCATTTATGGCTGAAAAAGCCTCACGTGAAGCTCTTGAAGAGGCCGGCGTTGACGCTTCCGAGATTGATGCAATTGTAGTAGCAACCGTTACACCCGACTATATATTTCCCGCAACAGCGGCACTTGTTCAAAAACGAATTGGTGCAAACAAAGCGTATGGTTTTGATCTGTCTGCGGCTTGTTCCGGATTTTTGTATGCTCTCTCAACGGGTGGCATGATGATCGAATCGGGTCGGGCAAAGAAAGTACTGGTGGTGGGTGCCGACAAAATGAGTGCAATTGTAGATTACACCGACCGGACAACTTGTATATTATTCGGAGATGCTGCGGGTGCTGTTGTGCTTGAAGAGGCCGATAGCGGAGGTTTGATAGATTTTGTTCACCATACGGAAGGTGATGAGGAGTGCATGCTCTACCAGCCTGCAGGGGGCAGTCTCAGGCCTGCATCGATTGAAACCGTTCAAAATAGAATGCATTCTTTGCGGCAGGACGGAAGATCCGTATTTAAAAAAGCAACCGAAGGAATGGCCGATGTTTCCCTTGAAATTATGGAGCGAAACAATCTTACAGGTGATGATGTTGCCTGGCTCGTTCCTCACCAGGCTAATTTAAGAATTATCAATGCCACAGCCCGCAGAATGGGTCTCAGTACAGATAAAGTGATGGTTAACATTGATAAATATGGAAATACCACAGCAGCAACCATTCCGCTTTGCCTTTACGACTGGAAAGATAAACTGAATAATGGTGACAAACTTATATTGTCGGCATTTGGGGGCGGACTTACATGGGGAGCAGTTTACCTGGAATGGAATAAATAAAAAATGATGAAAGCATTTATTTTTCCCGGACAGGGATCGCAAAAAGTTGGAATGGGAAAGGATCATTTCGAGCAAAAGGTACCCTTTAAAGAGTTTTTAACTAAAGGAGATGAATTGCTTGGCTATCCTGTGAGTGATATTATGTTCGAGGGGCCGGCTGAGACACTCACACAAACACAATACACCCAGCCTGCAATTTTTCTTCACTCTTTTGCTCTCTTTAAAACACTTGGGCAAAAACCTGATATGGTTGCCGGGCACAGCCTTGGAGAGTTTACGGCACTGGCTTCTGCAGACGTGCTTGATTTCGAAAAGGCTCTGGAACTGGTTTCCCTCCGGGGAAAACTGATGCAGAATGCAGGAGAGGTTCATACCGGAACGATGGCTGCTATTATCGGAATGGATGATGATGTGGTTGATGAGATCTGCGAAATTGCCACAGAAAGCATTCAGAAACCAGTAGTTCCTGCCAATTACAACTGTCCGGGTCAGCTTGTCATTTCCGGCGATGAAGATGCTGTAAAAAAAGCAGTGGAGCTTGCCAAAGAAAAAGGATGCAGGCTCGCTAAAATGCTGCCTGTTAGTGGTGCTTTCCATTCACCATTGATGAAACCTGCCTTTGATGCACTGCAGGTAAAACTTGATGAAACGGAATTTTCGGAACCCACTTGCCCGGTTTATAGTAACTATACAGCAGAAGCAACTACCGATCCCTCAGAAATAAAGCACAATTTGCTTTATCAGCTTATCAATCCCGTGCGCTGGACGCAAACCCTCTTAAATATGGAAAAAGACGGCGCAACTTCGTTTATTGAAGTGGGGCCTGGTAAAGTATTGCAGGGTCTTGTAAAGCGAACGCTAAAAAATGCAAACATAGAAGGATACGAATAGAATTTTATTACAATGAATTTGAAAGAAAAAAACTGCCTTGTAACAGGCGGAAGCAGGGGAATTGGAAAATCAATAGCGTTAACGCTGGCTCAGCTCGGTGCAAATGTGGCCATTACGTATGCCCGATCGGTTGAAGCAGCTGCTGAAGTGGTCAGTGAAATTGAAGCTAAAGGTGTAAAAGGAATGTCATTTCAGGCCGACGCAATTGATTTTGCAAGAGCCGAAGAAGTAATCAGCGAGATTGTAAAAGAGTGGGGTACACTCGATGTGCTTGTAAACAATGCAGGAATCACAAAGGATAACCTCATCCTCAGAATGGACGAGCAAGCATGGGATGATGTGATTACCACAAATCTGAAAAGTATTTTTAATTACAGCAAAGCTGCGGCAAAACCGATGATGCGGGCAAGAGGCGGTTCTGTTATCAATATCAGTTCTGTAGTTGGAATCTCCGGAAATGCAGGACAGAGCAATTATGCTGCATCCAAAGCCGGAATAATCGGTTTTACCAAATCGTTTGCAAAAGAGCTGGCAAGCCGGAATATCCGTGCCAATGTTGTTGCTCCTGGTTATATTCTAACGGAAATGACAGAAAAACTGAGTGAAAAAGTACTCGACACCATTAAAAAAGAAACACCACTGGGCCGGGCCGGCGACCCTGAGGAAATCTCAAATGTAGTTGCATTTCTTGCATCTGATCTGAGTTCGTATATTACCGGTGAAGTAGTACGCGTAGATGGCGGAATGGCCATGTAAGCTGCAAATGCCTGAATGCATTTAGTTATGCGTGTTATTTTATACAGAGATGTTGTATTTTCTCAGGGATAAAAAAATTAATTAACTAACTTTTATTTAAACTCATAATCAAACATAGGTCTAAATATGTCACAAGACGTAGAAGCAAAAATCAAATCAATTATTGTAGACAAACTTGGAGTTGATGAATCAGAAGTAACTACTGATGCTAACTTTACAAACGATTTGGGAGCTGATTCTCTCGATACTGTTGAACTCATTATGGAGTTCGAAAAAGAGTTTGACATGAGCATTCCCGATGAAGATGCAGAGAATATTGCAACTGTTGGCGATGCTGTTAAATATATTCAAGAAAAATCATAAGCAGTTAAGATTTAAAGTACACACTTAAGAAAGTAACCTAATTTTTATGGCCGGAAGAAGAGTAGTAATTACTGGAATCGGCGCACTTACACCTTTGGGGAAGACCGCTCCCGACTTTTGGAACGGTCTTATCTCCGGTAAGAGCGGAGTACGCCCTATTGAGCATTTTGACACAAGTGATTTACCCACAAAATTTGCAGGGCAGATCGAAAATTATGATTCCAATAATTACTTTGACCGGAAAGAAGCACGGCGGCTCGATCCGGTTACACAATATGCGATGATTACCGCTGATGAAGCCATTGCAGACAGTAATGTTGACCTGGATAGTATCGATAAAGACCGGGTAGCTGTCATTGTAGGTACAGGTATCGGCGGAATGAATACATTTTATGAACAATCGGTTTCATTGCATGAAAACGGATCAAGAGGGGTAACACCTTTCTTTATTCCGATGCTGATTCCGGATATTCCTGCTGGTCAAATTTCCATAAAATATGGCTTCAGAGGAGCGAATTACTGTGCTGTTTCAGCTTGTGCCACCGGGTCCCATAATATTGGCCTGGCATATGACTCCATTCGCTACGGACAGTCTGAAATGGCGGTTTGTGGTGGTACCGAAGCACCTGTATGGAGAATTGGTGTAGCCGGTTTTTCGGCGATGAGGGCACTTTCACGCCGAAATGACGACCCCGAACGTGCATCCCGTCCGTTCGATAAAGATCGCGATGGTTTTGTTCTTGGTGAAGGTGCTACGATGTTCTTTCTTGAATCACTCGATTCAGCCCTTGAAAGAAATGCACGGATTTACGGCGAAATTGTTGGATACGGTTTTTCGGCTGATGCCCATCATATTACTGCACCCGACCCGGATGGCAGCGGCGTAATTCTTGCACTGAATGGTGCACTTAAAATGGCTGGGATCACAGCTAATGACATTGATCACATTAATATGCACGGAACTTCCACTCCATTGGGAGATATCGCTGAAACCAATTCGATCAAAAAGGTTTTTGGAGACCATGCATATAAAATCAACCTGAACTCTACAAAGTCGATGACTGGTCATATGCTGGGAGCTGCAGGTGCGGCCGAATCTCTGGCAACAGTACTGGCTATTTATCACAGCACCATTCCACCCACTATTAACCAGGAAAATCCCGATCCTGAATGTGATCTCAATTACACACCGAATGAACCTGTGGAGAGAGAAATCACTTACGCGATGAATAACGCGTTTGGTTTCGGAGGACATAATACCACTCTCATCTTCAAGAAATTTGAAAAATAATTGATGATTGACCGGCTCAAAAAGTGGTTCAGGATACAGCCTGATCCAAACATCAAAGAGCCAACCGGCCGATTAATACTTCTCGAAAAAAAGCTCCGGTTTCAAATAGCACCGGAGCACCTTCAGCTATTCCAAAGAGCATTGCGGCACCGATCCATTGTTGATAATGAAAAGTACGAGTCGTTCGAAACCTACGAACGGCTCGAATTTTTGGGAGATGCCGTACTTGATCTGATTGTTACCGAAATTTTGTTTGAGAGATTTCCAACAGAAAATGAAGGTTTTCTCACCAAGTTGCGTGCAAAAATAGTTCGGGGAGATACACTCTATGAACTTGCCATAAAATTAGAACTGAACGATCTTCTTGAAATTGGCGATCGTGCCGCAGGCCAGGGAATAGAACTATCAAAAAGTGTTCTTTCAGATGTTTATGAAGCTCTGATTGCAGCCATTTATGTCTCAAAAGGGTACCAGAAAGCACATGAATTTGTTCAATGGAATCTCGATGAGTTTCTGGACTTTGATCAAATCGTAAATAATATTGATAACTATAAAAGTCTTTTGATGGAACACTCTCAGGCAGCAAAGCTGAATTTGCCGAGATATGTTGTTCTTGAAGAAGAAGGGCCAGGACACGACAAAACCTTTCACGTGGCCGTTTATGTAGAAGATGATAAACTGGGCGAAGGCACTGGAAAAAGCAAGAAACAAGCCGAACAGATTGCCGCAAAAAATGCTCTCAAGAACATCGGAATATAAAAAGGCATTCAGCCGAACTGCGGTAATTTAATTCTAAATAAAGGTAAAGCTTTTGCTTATTTTTGATATTTTCGAACAGTCTGATTTTCAATAAACAGAGACTGCCACTTTTTTTACCTTATACCTGCTATGATTTCACATTTACTCAAACCCGAGTTTGATGAATTAATTGAAAAAAAGGATTGGATTACCCTCAAGGAATCCATGCAGGATGTTCCTGCAGTAGATGTTGCTGAGCTTATCGAGGGAATTGATTCTAAAGTTGGAGTGGTGGTTTTCAGGCTTTTAAAAAAACAGAAAGCCGCTGAGGTTTTTACTCATCTTAGTAATGCCAAGGAGGTTGAACTTTTAGATCTGTTAAGCAAACAGCAGCTACAGGAAGTTCTGTCCAATCTTGAACCAGATGATCGTGTGGCCATTCTTGAAGAATTACCAGGTCACTTAACTCAAAAAGTACTCGGTTCCCTTGGGCCTGAAGAACAGCTCGAAGTAAAAAAGATGCTAGGGTATCCACCCGAAAGTGTGGGCCGGCAAATGACTTCCCGCTATGTGAAAGTTAAGGCCGACTGGACTGTGGATAAAGCTATGAACCACGTGCGAAAGTTCGGGTTCAGTGCAGAAACGGTAAATGTGCTTTACGTTGTAGACGATAAAGAAAAGCTGATTGATGATTTGCGGCTTAACCAGTTGATACTTGCTGATCCTCAGGATAAAATTGCCGACATAACCGATGATACGTTTGTGGCACTAAGTGCATTTGATGACCAGGAACACGCTGTGGAAATGCTCAGTAAATATGATCGTGTGGCAATGCCCGTGGTTGATAGTGACGGAATTCTGATCGGAATTGTGACGATTGACGACATTATTGATATTGCACAGGAAGAGGCCACAGAAGATTTTCATAAAGGTGCTGCCGTTGCTCCGCTGAAGAAAACCTACCGCGAAACCAGTATCTTAAGTCTCTTTTCCAAACGTGTAAGCTGGCTGCTGATTCTTGTAATCGTAAACCTGCTCTCATCCGGGGTAATTGAATATTACGAAGAAGTTCTCGCTTCGGCGATTGCACTTGCTTTTTTTATTCCGCTGTTGATCGACAGTGGTGGAAATACCGGCGCGCAGTCTGCAACTATTATGGTTAGAGCGATAGCCATAGGTGATGTTAAACTATCTCACTGGATCAGAACAGCAGGGAAAGAAATTTTTGTTGGGATAATGCTTGGACTTGCAATGGGCCTGGCAAGCGGAGTACTTGGACTATTCAGAGGCGGATGGGAAATTGGCCTGGTGGTTGGACTTTCGATGGTTTGTATTGTACTGGTGGCAAATCTGATAGGGGCTTTGCTTCCTTTTATCCTCACAAGAGTCAACATCGACCCTGCTGTTGCCAGCAGCCCTCTGATAACCACCATAGCTGATGTTACAGGACTGCTTATTTACTTTAGTATTGCAGCCGCTATATTGCAAACGGTGTGATTAGAATATCCACTATATGAGTTTAAAAAAACAGATAAAAACAACTATTTATGAAAGCATATTTAGACCTGGTTCAGAATGTACTGGATAACGGAGTGTGGAAAGAAAACCGGACCGGTGTAAAGACGCTCTCAAATTTTGCTGAATTTTATAAAGTTGATCTCTCGGAAGGATTCCCGCTTTTAACTACAAAAAAAGTTTTTTTCCGGTCGGTAATTCTGGAGCTGCTCTGGTACCTGAGAGGGGAAGACCATATCAAATGGCTTCGCGATGAAAAAGATTGCCACATCTGGGATGCCTGGGCTGATGAAGACGGCTATGTAGGGCCGATCTACCCGGTGCTCTGGCGCCGTTTCCCAATGGCAAAAGCAGCAGATGGGGCGGTATATAAAAAGCTTGGTGACAAACATGAAAAGGAGTGGCGTTACGATGAGTTTGACCAGGTGAAAAATGCTATTCACATGCTCAAAACCAATCCGAACAGCAGACGGATTGTGGTATCGGCCTGGCATCCCGGACTGCTCGGAGAAATGGGGCTTCCACCATGCCACCTGATGTATATTTTTAACGTAGCCGACGGTCGCCTGAACTGCCATTTAACCCAGAGATCGGGAGACATTGCACTTGGTATTCCCTTTAATCTCGCCTGCTATTCGGCTCTCACGCTTGCCGTTGCCCAGGAAACCGGATTGAAACCCGGTACATTCGCTCACACAATTGTGGATGCACATATTTACGAAAACCATGTGGAAGGACTTAAAGAGCAGATGAAGCGCGAGCCAAAATCGCTGCCCACTCTCCATATCAAAAAGAAACCGATTGATGAACTCGATTTCGATGATTTTGAGCTGAAAAACTATGACCCGTATCCTGTTATCCGATTTCCGGTAGCTGTATGAAGCTGAAAATTATTGTTGCCCACGATCCTGATCTTGTTATAGGTAAAGACGGCACGTTGCCCTGGCACTACAGTGAGGATCTTAAATTCTTCAAAAAAACGACAATGGGTTCTCCTCTGCTGATGGGGAGAGGTGTTTTTGAAGAGCTTGATGAAAAACCGCTGCCAGGCCGTGAAAATGTAGTGCTCAGCCGGTCGAAAAACTACGGTCATGTTCCAACCTTTTCTTCTGTTGAAAAAGCTATTGAACATTTAAATGGCCATGATCATGATAAGGTGTTCATTATCGGCGGCGGTGAAATTTACCGGCAGACCCTGGGCATTGCTGATGAGCTGATCATCACCCAAATTAAAAACAAATATGAAGGGGATACATTCTTTCCGGAATACCGCGATCAGATCGGCAAAACCTGGAAAGAAACCTGGCGCGAAGATTACGAAGATTTTTCGTTTATAAAATATGATAGAATCTGATCGGCAAACTTGGCTGGCTTTTGCTGGCACAAGTGCCTCGATTGTGCGTTCCTAACTGGCTGAGGCTATCCAAAAAGTGATTTTCAAGATCTTAAAACATAAAATTTTTAAGTTTGTCAAGGCATTGAAAAGGAGCACCCCTCCTTGCGGCGTGTTTTCACCGGAGGGAGGGGACGGGGGGGTGGGCCAGAAAAGATCGGATCTTGTTAATTCCTAAATAATTTAGGCAGGTTTTAGATCATTTAGTCTTTTTGGACAGCCTCTATTATAATACAACAAGCTTTATTCATTTAAACCCATCTTTTTATTAATACAGGGGCTGATTCAATGTACCGGTCAATCAATCTGTACCAGGGATAGCCGACCAGAATGAGCTGCATCACAAAAGCATCAAACCGGATGTTCATCGTTAGAGTGATTCCAAAATGCATCCCGATAATCAGTGTAGTGGTGTAGGGGCGCAGTTTTTTCCACCACATTGTGAACCCGATCAGTTCCGTGAACCACCCGATCAGAAGAATGACCGATGCTACGGCTGTGCTGCCCAGTGCCATCTGTTGCAGAAAATTGGGATTATACACACCCTCTCTCGATAAAATGTCGATACTTTTCTCACTGATCCAAAGCCAGAGGTGGCGGCCGTCGTACCAATTGATGCCGGTTCCTATCAGTTTTGCAAAAAAGGCCGAAGTATATCCCAGTCCAATAAAAAAGATGATGGAGCCCATTACAAAGCGGGGCATCTCTTTTTTGCCGGGAAAAAACCACGCTCCGATCGCAAAACAGAGCACCGACATGCCAATCAGATTCTGACTGTGGGGGATTTCACCCTGAGAATATCGAATAACGTACTGCATGTGAAAGAGCACGAGAACCACCATGTAGAGCCATTTTGGACCGGCCCGGAAAAAACTGAAAAGTGCCAGAACGGTGATCAGTGCGGCATTGATTAAGGCCAGGTTATGATCAAAAAAAAGTGATACATCAATATAATTAGCCATGCCCAGCGGCAATACAACCTCAACATTCCGGAGCTGTGAGTAGATACCCCAATCCCAGGCATAACTGATGGCCCAAACGAGCACAAATAGCTCAAAACATTTAAAGAAAATCAATTCACCGGGAGATTGGTCCCGCTCAGGTTCAAATAGCTGCTGCCCGATTCGTTCATGCCACTTCATGGGTTCTCCTCCAGGAAATAGTCCGATTCATCGAGAAGAGGGTTCATATAAACCGAATCGGCAGTAACAAGTAGGAATGGCTGAATCTGGACTGCCACAGAATCTTCCCCGATCATTCGCCCGTGAACCTTTGCAGCCATCCATCGTGCTTCGCCTATGTTTTCAGGTCCAAACATCGTACGTACTGCATCCCGGCGAGAATCTGTCCAGTTTTCGGTTTTTGAGATAAAATTTGAGTAGTCGATCTGATCAACCCCGATTTCTCTGAGTGCCACGGGTGTCCCTGCTTTACTTTCAAGGGGCTGGTTTAGCCAGATTTCTTCATCCGGAAGATCGGTCACATCCATAACCATTGCACGGGTCCACGGATTACCCGCCTGAGAAAACATCGGGTAGATACTGAATGGCCAAAACTCACCTTCGTGTGATGCAACCAGCATCGCGTAAATCAGCAGTGTAATACCGATAATTTTCATTCTTCTGCGGCTCTCAGGCAGATTCATATATAAAAATTAGTGTTGATTCGAAAAAGTTGAATAAAATGATACAGATTTGACACTAAAATCGTGAAAAAAAAGTTAACCTTAACAAGATAAAAATGAATAATAAACTATCATCACATACCTGATTCTATTTTAGTTTCAGGCTAACCTGAGTTAGTGAAAAATTTTACAACCGCATTTACAAAATGCCGGGGACAGCAGAAAAGGAAGTGTAATAATTCATTATTTATTCCTTTTATTTACCCTAAAATCGTTAAGTTACGCGATTTATCTGGACATATCAGACTGATTTGATGCAAAAAATAATTCGTTTTTTACAACCTCTTGTAGAGTTCAATATTCGCCATCCTTTTTGGGTGATCATAATATCAGTTATAATCGCTGTATTAGCCGGTAACTTCGCTCTGAAGCTTACCGTAGATACCGATATCGCGAACTTGTTGCCGCCAACACATCCAAATGTGATCGCCCTGAATAACCTTCAGGAGGTTTCGGGCGGTGAAACAGGAATGCAGGTGGCTATCAAATCACCCGATTTTGATGCAAACGTGCGATTTGCTGAAGAACTTGTCGAGAAAAGTCTGGAGCTCTACTATCCGCGCAGGGGATTCAATTATTTTAATCGTGCTGAATTTCGCCGGGATACTGAGATACTGAAAGACAATGCTCTCTATCTTGCCACACCCACCGAACTAGACGAAATAATCCAGTTTTTGGAAGATGAAATTGAACAGGCCCGGCAGGAGGCTAACCCGTTTTTTGTGGATTTTGATGATTTTGATGACGATGAAGAGGTAGAAGAGCGGAATATCGACCGGTTTCAAGACTCCTATGATGAACTTATCCCACCTGAATATCCTGTCAGCGAAGACAGTACACTGGTAATTCTGACTCTCTTTCCAACAGGTTCTCAGAGTGATATCCGTTATCTTGAAGATATGTTCGAAACCTACGGCGAACTGATCACGTCGATGGATCCGGCTTCCTATCACCCCGAAATGGAAGTTCAGTATGGCGGACGGCTTAAGCGTCATCTGAATGAGTTCGAATCGATTATGGATGATGTCTTTAATAGCTTCGCCCTCGGAATTACCAGCGTCATTCTTCTGGTGATGTTTTATTTTGCCGGGAAAAAATATATCAATTACAGAAGGGGAGACCGGAGTAAACAGCGCCATACCTTCTTCCAGCATGTTATTCGTATGCCAATACCGGTACTCGTTATCGGTATTCCGCTCTTGATCAGTTTAATGTGGACGTTTGGTATCACTTATTTTCACCTTGGCGTGCTCAACACGATGACCTCCGTTCTATTTGTGATCCTGTTTGGCCTGGGAATCGATTACGGGATTCATTTTTATGCACGATATATAGAGTTTCGGGCTTCGGGCGGAAAAGTTGAAAGCAGTATCATTCAGGCTTATCAGAAAACAGGTACGGCAATTTTTGTAAGTGCTGTAACCACTGCATCCGCCCTGTTTGTTTTGATGTTTGCCGACTTCAGAGGATTCTCAGAGTTTGGTTTTATTGCCGGTATTGGGATTCTTCTGGCCTTATTCTGTATGCTTTTTATTTTGCCTGCCCTGCTTGTGATTTTCGACCGCTGGCACTGGATTTTGCTTATTAAACGATCTGAAAAGGCTGAAATCAATCCTTTGATTCGCCGTTTCCCGTTTGCACGAACAATTGTCATATTTGGAGTTTTGATTTCGGTAATTGTGATTACTCTGTCGGGCAATCTCCGGTTTGAATATCAGTTCGGTGAATTGGAGCCTGTATTTGAAGAATATGAACAGTTCCGGGAATTTTCCAGAGGAGTGGATGAAAGCAGCCGCAGAAACCCGGCCTATATTGTGGCTGAAAATGATGATGATGTGTTCGAGATTCTTGAAATTTTGAGAGAGCGAAAAAGAGATAATCCGGATACCATGATTCAGGAAGTGGAGGCTTTGCAGGAACGGTTTCCGCCAGACCAGGAACTGGCCAATGAAAAACTTGATAAAATTTCTACAGTCCGTCAATTACTTGGAAATACATTCCTTGTCGATCAGGAGAGCGAAACACTTGATATACTTCGGCGCGGTACTCAAACAACTGAACCACTGGATGAAGACCTGATTCCAGATTTCCTGAAAAACAGGTTCATGACACGCGATGGGGAGATTGGCAGGTTTGTTATTGTGTATCCGAATCGGGGACTGTCAGACGGGCGAAACTCTATTGCTTTTAAAGAAGAGCTTTCAGACATAACACTGGCAAGCGGGAAAACTTATCACGCTGCAAGTACATCCATAGTAGCTGCATCGATGCTGGAATTAATGCGGGACGAGAGCCCTTACATGGTGATTGCTACGTTTATCATCGTATTTTTCTTTATTCTTTTCTCATTTGGCAATCTGCGCTGGGCATTGATTGCACTGATTCCTCTTATCATCGGCCTTTTGTGGCTATTTGGAATCATGCTCATTTTCGGTTTAAAATTTAATTTTTACAACCTTGTAGTTCTGCCGGCCATACTTGGTATCGGATGCGATAATGGCGTTCATCTTGCACACCGTTTCCGTGATGAAGGCAGAAAAAATATGTGGGAAGTATTATCGAGTACGGGACAGCATATTACAGTTGGCTCACTAACTACCATGATGGGCTTTTCCGGGCTATTGTTTACAACTCACCCGGGATTGCAGTCCATTGGAATTATGGCGGTTGTGGGTATCGGGATGACCCTGATAACGGCCCTTACATTCCTGCCATCCAGTGTTCAGGTACTTGAAGACAAAAAGATGCTTCACGAATAATCAATTTTTCGATCCGTCTGAAGATCAATGAATCTTCAGTCAGTCAATTGTATTAGTCTCGATCCAACATGATCACAAAAACCCAGGCCATTGTATTAAGAACTGTTGACTTTAAAGAGTCGAGTCTTATCGCGACTCTTTTTACAAGGAAACATGGTACCGTGGCAGTGATTGCCAAAGGAGCGAGGCGGCCCAAAAGCAAGTTTGCCGCTCTTCTGGTTCCCGCCCAGGCTCTTGAAGTGGTTTTCTACCTGAAAACAACCCGAAGTGTACAAACACTATCGGATGCAACTCCATTAGTAAAACTGGATTCACTTCGTCACGACATTGAAAAAATGGCACTTGCCGTAACAGTGATGGAACTGTCCGGGCAGGTACTGCATGAAAATGAAGTAAACGAGGAACTTTTCGACTTTTTACTAAATTTACTGCAGTGGATGAATGGCAGGGCTGAAGTATCCAGAAAGATGTTCCCGTATATTCAGCTTCGGATTCTGGATCGGATTGGAATCGGGCTTCAGACTGATGAAACACTTTTGTCAGAAGTACGTTCCAAAGGTTATATCAACATTCAGACAGGATCTTTTTCGGCAGAACCGGAGGGGGATCAGGCAGTTTTGCTCTCGGATAACCAGTTTGAATATCTGAAGCAGGCTGTAACATCAAAAAAAACGTCAATTTTTGAAAAAAACTTGCCCAACAGTGAACTAAGTGAGTTAATTGAATATTTAGACAGGTATATTCGTTATCATGTGGAAGGAGTTCAGCCCAGGAAATCGGATGAGATTTTTGAAAAGATACTAAATCATTGATATGAAACTTCGAGACAAAATACTTTCCGCAATACTTGTACTGCTCATCGGCGTTATGCTCGGAATGATTCTGATGCTCTTCCGTCAGGGGTCTTTCTCATTTGACCTGGCCGAAGTTCGCGTAACCGAGGTGAATCGCAGTGCCACCCCATTATGGAGCCACGAAGACCTGGAAAGAATTGATGACCGCTTTCTGTTTCGCTCTGTAGCCAAATCGGTTACTCCAACAGTGGTTTATATCGAAACGGTAATTTCGAACCGCAACAGGGACATTCGCGGAGAACAGGGTGAAGAGGACGGTTTTTGGGAACGTTTTATGCCACCTCGTTCCCGCTCGGTTGGCTCTGGTGTGATTATTACTTCTGATGGCTACATTCTCACTAACAATCACGTAATTGAAGAGGCCATGCGCGATGGCATTACAGTAACGCTGGATGATAAGCGTATGTTTGATGCCCGTGTAGTAGGACGTGATCCAAGTACAGACCTTGCCGTCCTTAAAATTGATGCTGACGATTTGATGCCTGCAACTATCGGAAACTCCGACACAGTAGAAGTAGGGGAGTGGGTAATGGCAATTGGAAATCCATTTCGTCTGCGATCTACCGTTACGGCGGGTATTGTTGGAGCACTGAGCCGCGATGTACAGATAATTAATGATGATTACAGGATTGAAAGTTTTATCCAGACCGATGCAGCCATTAATCGCGGAAACAGTGGTGGTGCACTTGTTAATACGAGCGGCGAACTGATCGGAATCAATACAGCAATTGCAACACAAAGTGGAAGTTATCAGGGTTATGGTTTTGCTGTTCCCAGTAACCTTGCCTTAAAAGTGGCAAGCGATATTATTGAATTTGGTGAAGTTCAGCGCGGCATGATGGGAGTGGCTATTCAAACCGTGGACAATCGGATTGCGCGCCGCATTGGGATGGACAAGATTGAGGGAGTTGCAATTACAGGAATTGGCAATAATAGTGCTGCCGAAGAGGCAAATCTGCGGCCGGATGATGTTATTCTGGCCGTGAACGGTGAAACTGTGAACGAATCGAACCTGCTTCAGGAGAAAGTAGCGATGTTTCGGCCACATGATGATATTGAACTTACCATTTGGAGGTCAGGGGACACATTTAAACAATCTTTAAGATTGAAGGAGAGAGAAGTAACTGTTCCAGCTGCATCGAGGATTGAGGAGTTTAATGAAGAAGAGGAACAGTTTTGGGAGGAGATTCCTGAAGATGGAAGGGAACGTGGTGTTGAGCAAAAGGAATTTGAAGAAATGGGTTTTACACTTCGTGCACTTTCAACTCCCGAAGATCCTGACAAATTTAACATCTACATCTACCGTATTCAGCCCTATTCCGAAGCCTGGAATCGTGGTATTCGTGACAGGTCCGAACTGCTCGAGGTGAATGGAGTTGAGGCAAACGACCTTACTGTGATCGAAAAAGAAATTTCGAACTCTCTGAAAAACAACGGATCTTTGGAATTGAAAGTGAAAACCGAAGAAGGAGCTATAGGCTTCTATAAATTGCAATAACTTCATCTTATGAGATATTTATCAGCAGGATTGCTGCTTATCTTTTTATTCGCAGCGTGTTCACCCACTGAAAGCATTCAGGAGGAAACCGTACCAGGGGAAGAGGAGGAGATACCAGCACCTGAAGAAGAGGTTACTGAAACACCTGATTGGTATGACGGGCAGGTGTTTTCTAAGGCAGACAGTGTTTCATTCTTCGGTTTTTCAATGGCTTCTTCCTCTGATTCTTCCGAAGCCGCAGAACTTTCTGTTGAAACTGCTTTGCAAAACCTGCGTTTCGAAATTGACCGCCATGCTGAAAATACCCGTATATTGTTGGTTGAAGAAGATGCAGATGGAGAATATTCTCAACCCGGCTTTATTGTTAACCTTCGAAATGCAGTTCGGGAAATGGAACTTGATGTCTATGAGCTCAATCATGAACATGAAGAGTCCGATACAGGTGTCCATTATGTTTATACAAGGGCAGTCTTAGACCGGGATCAGCTACCCGGTATATTTGAATCTCATCTTGCCGACGAACGCTTTTTAGAGAAACTTCAGGAGTTGGAATAATTCAGAAACTAGTGTCGTGTCAACTGTAAAAGTGAGAGAGAGTCATCAGACGAGTCGTTCCGGGATCATCCCAATCATCTACATTGGTATATTTTTTGAAAAACTCGTCAGATGACTTAACCCGACGTTTTATCTTTGACATAACACTAGAGTGATATTTTTATTAAGAGGAGGTCACTTTTCGGTTCATGGATTTCGTTGAAAATCAACTCGACAAACGTTTATGCTGCCAACCTGGGATGTAACACAGAGAGTTTGAAGTGACTTATTTTGGGCATAAAAAATTATTCTAAATCAGAAACTCAAAGATAATATGCTCAACAGCCAGCCTTTGTTAAGAAGTCACAGATAATATTTACATGCATTTCCTTAATGATTGTGAAAAATTGCTGATCCTTTTAAAATAAGTTCTCTCCATCATCATTTCAGTACATTGCTGTTTGTTAATGACAGATATGATGTTTCATGTAAGCAGGCCTGTGTATTCATCTGCCGAGTGGAGAAGAAAGGTGTTAAAGTTACTATCTTAGCCTTGTCATATGAACTTTTCAGGTTGTCAATTTCACCGGTTCAACCATTTTATTTTTATAAGGTTCAGTCTACGAACGCCTTTTTTTCTTTTCATAAAAAAGAAGCTATATTACGCTATTGATTGTTCCACTCAATTATCTTTAGAATCGTTTGAAAAAGAGTATGATATGTTATAAAACAGAAAGTACTATGAATTTTGTTTATATTAGTTATATGTAGAATAATTTAAGCCACAATCCGGCAAATTGGAGGAATGACCGAATGGTAGTTTGATACATGCTTATTTAAATTTTTTAAAAAAAGAAAAAAAGATTGTTAAGCACATTGAAAACATTCCAAATATGGAATTATTTATTTATTTTTAATTGTTATGAATAAAGTTAACGCAGGGACGAATAAAGGCTGTTAAACTTTCTAATCTAAAAATAAATGCTAATTGGAAGGGAACAACAGACTCTTCCAGCCATATAAATGTATGCCGAAACAATAGTAACACGAACCCTAACCAATCAGAATTATGAAAACAATTTCTAAACTATTAATTACTGCGCTTGTTGTAACGTTTGTTACGGCGTCCCCGGCACTTGCGCAGGATAATAATCAAGAGCCCAACCGACTAAGTATTGGACTTTTTGGTGGAGTAACACAGGGCCATATGAATATTGGGACTGAGTATGATCCCACATTTGGTTTCAATATCAGATATGCGGCAAGCCCTTTTGTTGCAGTTCAATCTAATTTCTCTTTAGGTACATTTACCTCAAGTGATGAAGACGGATTTCAAGATACGGGCAATTATTATGACCGCCATTTTGAAAACAGTTATTTTACCACTTCATTGACAACTCAGTTTAACTTGTTGAGAATACTCGGTTCAAACTCTGAAACCGTGAACTGGTATGCAACAGCAGGTTTGGGGCTTATTTTTAATGATGTGGAAACCTCAATGGGGAACCCACAATTGAACCACTCTGATGAATATATCGGTGAGGATCACTCTGAACCAGCATTTTTTGCAGTTTTTGGCTCAGGTGTAAGGTTTAATCTTGCTCACAGAATCGATATTTTTGCTCAGTATGATTATCACATATCCAATTCAGATATCATTGACGGGCACAGAACACGCCCTGAAAGAACTATCGACCTCCATCGGAGAACTCCGGACAATTGGAGCAGTTTGACTGCTGGTTTGCAAATTAAGTTTGGCAGCAGCGACAGAGATGGAGACTGGCATCGGTATACTCCTGGTGTTGATCCTGCAGCTTTCCAAAGACTTGTAGACAGAGTTGACGGGCTGGATGAGCGGGTACACGATAACACCGCCAGAATTGACGAGAATGAAGCACACATTCGCGCACTGCAAGAACGAATGGATGAGTTTGAAAGAAGACTTAATGATCTTGAACGACTCGTTGCCGAAATGGACCGCGTTGAGTTAACTGTTGACAGTGATGTACTCTTTGCATTTGACTCTTCGGTAATACGTGATGAAGCAAGGCCAATACTGGCCAGAGTAGTTCGTGCTCTTGCACGAAATCCTGAAAAGAATATTACTGTAGCCGGACACACATGTGATATCGGTACTGAAGAATATAATCAGGGTTTATCTGAAAGAAGAGCAGCTTCCGTAAGACAGTTTCTTACTAATTCCGGTATTTCTGCAGACAGAATCCGAACTGAAGCTTATGGCGAAACAAGGCCGCTTGTACCAAACGAAACAGATGCCGCACGTCAGCTCAACAGAAGAGTTGAGATGGTTATCGAATAATTAGTTGAAAATCTGTTAACACAGGTAAGGGTTGCCGTTATTCTATAGCGGCAACCCTTTTTTTTTGTAAGAATAATGTGTGCTGTGAATAATATTTTTTAAAAATAATAATTTGGCCACGATTGATATCTTAATCAGGTATGATTCACAGAAATGGTGAAAATTACTTGTGGAAAGGATTTGTTAGATACTTTCACCAAATGAGAAGAATTTTCCAAAGAGTTATCATACTTCTTTTGACAACGGTTTTAAGTTTTATATTTTTTATCGATATGATAAAACCTTACAAAATGATCTGTACTTATTTCTTAATATCAGATAAAAAATAGTATTTTAATAAACGTTGGCAGTATGGTTGTTTGACTTCTGCAGATAAGCAACATTTATAAGTGTAATAATCAACTGGATTCTATTTACTGCTTTTTTATCTTAAAAATACAACACTAAATAACCTGATAATCCCACATGAAAACCACGACTTTTCCAAGTGTATTAGAAAGTTATAATTCTTCACTGTTGAACGTAACGACAGATACAACTGATGCTATAAAAATAAAACACAACAATGAAGATTATATCATAGGTAATTTGGCATTAGCTGAAGGTAAATCTCCTCACAAAGGAATCAATAGTTCACCTGATGATCTGGACTATCAGTTATTATTAAAAGCGGGACTTTTAATTGCTGCGGAAGATGTGGGAACGAAACCTATATCTATAACAACCGGATTTCCGCATTCTACCTATAACCTGAATAAAGAAGCTGCTTCTGAACTCATCAGTAAAATTAAAAGTGTAACCCGTGATACAAGGCCATTTGGCGGCAGTGGTTATGAGGACATTCCCATAAATATTGAAAGAATTAATCTTATACCGGAAATCTTTGGTGCTATTGTTGCTGCACGTGAAGGAGAAATGGGAATCAGAGGAAGCATGTTTGTAGTGAGCCTCGGTTATGGAACTCTTGAGTTTGGACTAACTACTGAAGATGGATTTGTTCAAAGAACTTTAAGCAGCGGTAATGGGCTGAGATATGCAATTGACTCTGCAATGAAAGAACTTTCAAATACTCACTATTTGGGTCTTAGAAACGAACATCAATTCGATACCGCACTGAAACAAGGAAACATTATTCTCAACAGAAGGAGGATTGACCTTTCAGATCTTCGAAAAAGTGTACTCAGGCAATATTATGAAAACGTAATATCTCCTTTAATCAAAAACACTTGGAATGATGATGATTTCAGTAAAACCAGTACCCTCGTATTGGTAGGAGGAGGTGCTTATTATCGGGAATTGGTTGAATCTTTTTACGATGAATTTAAAGGATTACTGAAAATCGAAATACCTGATAATCCTATGGAAATGGCAAGTACGGGTTATTGTTTACATGCCTCTCAGAAAATTGAGTATCCAGGCACGAGAGCTGTAGGGCTGGATATTGGAAATGCTCATACCTGTGTTAGCGTAAAGTCGTCTGAAGATTAGTAAAATTATAAGATTGACGCATTTAGTGGTTCAGTTTAACGTATGATATTACTGCGTGATTCTGTCGACCGACAGAATCTCGCAGATTCCAATTCATTTTCATTGACTAATAAAGGAAGAAGGAAGTGATGCTATAAGTGTATTGAATTGCACTTTTACCCGTCTTATAAGAGTTGATATTACGTAAAACCGTTTTAACTGTAAAAGTGAGGGAGAGTCAAAAGACGAGTCGAATTGGGATCATCCCAATCATCATGTAGGGCTAATTTTACAAAATCTTGTCCGATGATTTCCCTGTCGCTTTATCATATAACTCGATAGTAGTTTATCATCATAAACAATGTGTAAACCATAAAATTATTCTTCATCATCCCGCTGTATCTGATGAATTTCTTCCTGAAATGTCTGTCTTTGTTGTTCCAGTAATTCCGGCATAGATCTCATCGGCTGTGCTAAGCGTTCTTCGAGGGTAGGAACAAGGGTTGCTTTAATGAGTACTACCAATTCTTGCACAACGTTTTCATGCGATTCGTATCCGAATAAATAACGCAGGCCAAGAAACCATCCGGGCAAATCTTTTAAAATAGGGATTCCTCTTCGGGTAGTTTGGACTTCAGTTTCATATAATCCTGCAATAACGGTGCTCTCACCACTCAATAAAAGAATTTCTGTAGCGGCCTCCTGTTTATTAACAATAGTGCTTATCGGATCGGGTTGAGCTGTACTGCGTTCTGCATTAATGGTCATATAAATAAATGGCTGCCCTTCATGATAAAGTACCTGAGGTGTGACCCGTAAAATGGTGCCGGTGCTGAAAAACTGATCGGTAATGTTTCCGGCAAAATCCCTTTGTTTGATAGAAAAATCCTGGCCAACCTGAATGGATCCGGTTTCTCCGTCAAGTACTTTAATTTGTGGTGAGGATAAGATTTCTCCTTTATCACTGGTTTCGAATGCACTGAAAAGAGCATTTATATCCCATCCGGAGTTGAAAATATCAGTCCAGTTTACCTCCACTTCAAATACATCCTGTCCCACACTTGCAGCGCCAAAGTTGGAAACACGTACTCTATCGTTCTGAATACTGTTCCAGTCTATACCCAGTTCCCGAATGAGCCGTTTGTCACCCTGGAAAAAAGTTGCTGAAATTTCAATTTCTCGGGAATCGAAACGTACCGGACGTTCTTCACGCTCTGTAATTCGTTCTTCTTCGGGAAGTTCATGTTCTGGTATATCCATGATTTCAAAGTAGCGGGGTGCTTCGATCATGTACATATTATTGTGTGCAAGGATTTGATTAAGTGCATCCTCCCAGTGCATACGTGGAATATCAATTCCAATGGGGCCTTCGTATGTTGACCGGTTAACAAAGATTTTATCTCTGAATTCAATCGAGAGTTCTTCTATAATATCCAGAACATCGTGAAAGTTAACATCCGCAGAAAGAACAATCATTTCATCAGGATTGGTATACTCCCTGAATGGCAGCCGGTCTTGAGCAAGTAAAGTTTGGATATTTAATAATACAATGAATAAAAATACTGTGAAAATGCTAAGATTTTTCATGTCTGTTCCTGTCTGTTATTCTTGACGGAGAGCCAGTTTCACTCTGTCTCTGATCCCTCCGCGATTCAGTTGAAACACCGCTTCTCCACGGTCGAGGTTAATATCTGAAAGCCTTCCAAGATATACTCTGTCTCCAATATTTAGCCGTATCAGGCTCCCGGTTTGATCGACAATGTGGGCGCGGTTGCCAGTGAGCACCACAAGTCTGCTGTTTTCAACTTCGGGAAGATTATCATCATTTGGCGGTACTTCGTGAATGAGAGGAAAGTAAGGGTTGTGGGTGATGTTACCTAAAGGCCCGGCAGATTGTAACTGAGCAATGTAGTTACTCCATTCTCCGCGACGATAATAAGCACCCAGATTGATTTGAAAATTTACACGATCCAGCCGTTCATAGTTGGTGATATTTTCAAGCTGTACAGATTGTAACTTTACAAGTGGCCTGCTGTATTCAATCCTGTATAAGTAATTAACCAGATTTTCATAACGACCTTCTCCACGTATTTCTACATTAACAATTCCGTGGTCACTGTTTCGTACAGAGTCCCTGAATGCGAAGTTCAAATTGGTAAAAGAAATACCCCGGTTCAGTTCTTGCAGGTAATTATAAAAGTGACTTGAGTTGTGTGTTGGGAATAACTCTTTGGGATGGTTCAGCCTGACATATAATGCCTGGTTATAGTGTGCCTGGGTTTCTTCGAAGAATTCTGCTGCAAGTTCAACCTCCTCAAGTTCAATCGAAAGCTGCTCCTGTTCAATAATTGCCGCTTCTATGTCATCATTGAATTTGTTCTGAACATACAGCCATCCGCCACCTACCATCAGCAATAGTGTAAATATCAGTATGAGTGAATTTCGTATACTGTATTTCATGGTCTATCGAATGCGTATTATAAAATTATTTTTTGCATATACTTCAGGGAGCTCCTGAGCGGCTGTAAGTGCGTGGTTCAGTGTTTCAAACTGGCCTATACCTACACGCCACACTTTGCGTCCGGGTGTCATTTCTGCTTCCCAAAGAGTTGCTTTATACCCCTCTTTCGCTAGTGACTGATATTTTGTGAAAGCCTCTTCTTTCTGTTCAATAAAATCCAAAACAATAGTATATGCACCAATAAGCTGAACTGGTTCTGGTTCCATCACGCCGTAGGAAGACTCATCCGGTTTTTCTGTAAACGCTAATTGCGAAACCGATTCTATTTCTTCGGGTAGATGATTTTCAGTTTGGGGTGTATCTGTTTCGGCCGTCGTAGTTGGGGATGGAAGTTCTGTTTGTTCTGCAGGCTCTGGTACCGGCTCGGTATTGGTTTCAGGTTCAGGTGTTTGGTTAACGGCTTCCCTCTCTTCAGGGGTTTTCGTTTGTACAGGCTGGTCTGTCGAAACAGGCATATCCTGTAAAGGATCCTGTGTAGCTGCAGGCTCTGCTGGCTCTTCAGGTTGTTGATGAGTGGCTTGCGGTACATCAGATTGATTCGCGGGCAGATGTTCACGGAGGTGACTAAGTTCAAGCTGATATTCTTCGGGTAGCTCAATTTCAAAGTTGGCATCGGGCATTTCAAGCAAAAATTCGTCAAGATCCTGCCGAATGCTGTTCACCTGCATGGAGAAGTTATAAACATCCTGACCGCGAATTTCAGTTTCATTTACCTGATGGATATTCGCATCACTGAACAGGTTTGCAAGCATGGGCACCTGCTGTCTTGTAAGAGAATACCCGGTAATATTTACATGAGCATCAGATGATCGAACCGAAGTAAGCCAGATGTTCGAAATATCCCCAACGCCCTGGTTCAACTTTATAAGTGTTTCTGACCACTGCTGGCTGTAGCGTGCGAGTTCGAGAATACGGTCATTTTCAGCTTGAAGTTCTTGGAGGTCTGCCATCAGGCTTTCGGTCATGCTAGCAATAGGCCTTAAATCTTCAATCTGGCTGGAGATAAGGGTGTTTTCCCGTTGAAGTTCCTGCAGTTCAGAGGCTTTTGAGTTGTACAGTGTATTAATAAAAAGAGGGGTGAGGGCAATCAGTACTAATATTATAATTCCATGCCACTCTAGTTTAAGCATACGCTGTTTTTCCAGAATATATTCCGGCAGGAGTGAGAGTTGTGAAAATTCCTTCTCATTTACCTTACTTGCAGCCCAGGCAGCTCCAATCGCTGTGAGATAGGGTTGAAGGTAAACCGGTGAATTCAACAGTTCATTAGAGTAACTAAGATTGTCTGGATGTGGTGTTAGGTAGTCAACTTCTACATCTTCAAACTGCTTTTTCAGGTAAGAAGTGACGGTTTCTTTAAGTCTTGAGGAGCGCGTCACCAAAAGCCGGGTGATTTTGGGCAGATTACCTTTGTCAATTTCGAAGAGAATTTTACTGAAAACGGTGTTGAGTACATCATCTGAACTTTCTCCCTCCGTAATTATAGGGAGTGTATTTACAATTTCCTGCCCCTTCATAAAAACGATTCGGCTTGAAGATTCACCCAGTCCGATCAGGCCGGTAATATCATCTTCCTGCAGGTTATAGTTTGCTCTTGCAAGCCCTGCCCAGATACTTTCTTCCGGGAGCAGTTCATTGATGTGAACTTTGCCGTTATAGTAGGTTTCAGCAAGTTCAATGAGGTTAATCAGCTCTGACTCATCCGGATTATAAGCAAGCAGGCAATTATTTTCCCCAATTTTAACCCAGGAGTAATGGTCGGGTGAAATGTCACGGTCTGCAATAGGTTGCAGTTTTTCCCTGAAAAATTCATGCCGAGCATTTTTTTTCATTTTTGCGGGATCCACATTTTTCAGGAAATGAAATGTGGTTTTCCCAAATGGAATATGCAGGCCTGCGTAAATCTTTTTTTTGCCTTCTTTTGTAAAATATTCGGCGAGCAAGCGTTCATTGTCAGCGGCTACTTCAACATCATCGTCTATTTTGGTCATGTCGAAGCTATCCTCCAGGGCAGATTCACTGCCTGGTGAGGATGGGGCAGAAGGGTCGTCTAAATCATCAAGAAGATTATCTCCGGCGTCAAGCGGTTCTCCCTCACTGCCGGTTTCAAAAAAACCGAGATCATCAGAATCATCGAATGAATCGAACAGATCCATACCCTGATCCATGCCTGTGGTGAGCGGTGTGGGCAGATCAAGTGCTTCAACCTCAACAAGCTCAAGGCCATGCTTTACTACACGGAGCCTTGCAATTCTCAGCTTGTCATATTCATGGGTTATTCCTATGTATTCTTTTTTTGCCACTGTAGATTATTTGTAAAAAATTACTGCAGGTTAATAACCAAATCAGCGAAGAAGTTGTTTAATTCTGGTTTTGTTATTAGCCTGGTTAACGGCTTCATCCGGGGTAATGATACGTTGCTTTACAAGCCTTGTTAAATCCTGTTCCATTGTGTGCATCCCGTGTTGTCCGCCTTCATTTAACATCTGATAGATTTCTGCAATATTATTATTGCGGATAGCCGCACGAACCGGAGGCGTAGCAACCAGAACTTCTTTCGCAAGAACCCTGTTGCCCTCTCGGGTATTAACAAGTTTTTGACTTATTACACAGGTTAAAACATCAGCAAGACGATTACGTACACGCTCCTGTTCATTCAGCGGGGTTTCACCGATTATTCTGTCTACACTTTCCATCGCAGACGCAGTGTGAAGTGTTGAAAATACTTTGTGGCCCGAGTCAGTAACTTCAAGAGCATTTCGTATGGCAACATCATCCCGAAGTTCTCCGATTACAACAATATCCGGGTCTTGTCGCATAGCTTGAACAATTCCATCCCGGAACGTAGCAACATCACGACCGACTTCCCTGTGGCGGATAATACACTTTTGAGGTTTGTGAATCAATTCTATCGGAGAGGCGACAATTACAATGTGACCACGAACCGAGCGATTGTTGGCATCAATGATTGTATCCAATGTAGTGGACTTACCTGAACCGGTAATACCTGTAACCAATGTGAGGCCATATTTAAGATATTTAAGGCTGAGATGGCGGGCTACTTCGGGGTGCAGGTTAAGATCTTTAAATGGACGGATTTCATTGCTGATTTGCCGCATATTCATGGCCAGATTGTCCATGTCGAAGTAGATGGTTCCACGAAAACGGCGGTGCCTGTCTGATAATAGCGAGAAAGAAAAATCGATACTTCGCTTAACGATCAGGTTTTCCATCTGATCGTCACTCATTAAATTTAAAAGCAGAAGGTTCGTTTCGTTAAATGAATAGTCTTCACTGTGTTGCCAGGGCCTTTTAACTCCGTGTATACGATACCATATTTTGCCCTGACAACCTTCTCCACCAAGATCAATATCTGAGGCCTCCAGTTGATCCATTTGCTTAAGAAAGGTTTCAAGATACTTTCGAAACATCTTCCGGTCTTCAGAAGGCATTTCAAATAAAATATTGATCAGGTATTGAGCCAGATCAATATTGTTAAGCTCTTCGGGGACATCAGACAGGTATCGGTCTAAAGCGGATTTTACAGTTTGGGTTGCCACAGCTTCCATTTGCACTTAATCTTTTTGTGAATTTTGCATCAGCTTTTTATGAATGTAGAGAATTTTTTTTCCAGCCTGTATAAGTTTTTGATTCTGAAGTTCCAGAAGATTTACGATAAAAAGCTTAAAAAGCCTGTCGGGTCGTGTTTCAAAAAAATGAAGAACCTCCTTCCGGTCGAACTTAATAACAGCCGTTGACTCAGAGGCAACAAGGGTGCCTGCAGGAATAATTTTTCTGAAAAGGAAAGTTTCACCTAAAAAATCACCCGGTTTCAGTGTCCCGAAATAAACATCTTCCCTATACAGAGATGCCGAACCTTCAGTAATCAAACATCCATATTCGATCAATCCACCATTTTCAGATACAATAACATCCCCGTGACGGTATTCTTCAAGATCACCACAGAGAATAAACGCCCTGATATCATCCGGTGAAAATTTTCGGAATAGTAAAGGTACTTCCTCGAGTATCTTCTGAACACGTGCATTTTGCAGCATATCGCTGTTTTGATGTTCCATGTATTTATTATTTCACACCTTGATGCATACTGCACCCGTAGTTTGTGGTTTTGTTCTGTACTTTTTTGAATTGTAAGTGCTACAACCTGCATGAACCTTTCTGAGGCCAGCGCTAAAGTGTAAATTACATCCCAAAATAAGCCATAAGCTGTAAACAGGAGCCAAGGCAGCAAAAACCTGTCGAAATTGAAAGGTCATTTAAACTGAATTTGAAAACTAAGATTTTTATGTTTTTTGGAAATGGATTTTTCCAAAGCATAAAATCAGTTGACTAACAAATTCAAACTCTTAAAAAAATTTGCCCGGGCATTCCGATCTGCAGCACCCTGATTATTAAATATAAAAAATATTAAAATATTTTAATACTCAAAGTTATAATAAAAATCCACCTCTAATCGAGACCGAAACCAAATAGTGCGCAATTGCAGGTTGCATTTCTGATAAGGTTTTTATCACTAATTCGTAAAAGTGCACCCAATGCCTATCATTTAACAGAACGATTTAAAAAATGGCTAATAACCTGAGTTCGATTAATGAATTTGTTAATGAAAGGCCTCCTGAAAAAAGGGGAAACAGGGAGACTTTTTCAATAATCGAATTCGGGTTAATAACTTATTCAGCGATTGATAAATCATAATTTATTCAATGGTTACGCATCTTCAAGCGTAATGGCCATTACCTCCTCTATAGTAGAGAGGCCGTTTTTGATACGCAGCCTGCCTGACGCCCGCAGAGTCAGCATTCCGTTTTTAATTGCATACTGGCGTATGGCATCTTCATCAATTTCGTCACCTGCATCAAAAATCATCCTCTGTAAGGTTTTGTCGAAATAGAGTGCCTCGTGTATGGCTATCCGTCCGTCATAACCGCTTGTACATTTGTCACAACCTACAGCTTCGTAAATAGTATTTTCGCTTAGTTCCTGTTCTGAAAAACCGAGGCCGATCGCGGTATGCAGTTTACTCTCATCCCGGATGGGACGCTTGCAGTGTTTACAAAGCCTTCGGATAAGTCGCTGAGCCATCACAAGGTTAATGGCATTTGCTATCAAAAATGGTTCCACACCCATTTTAAAAAGGCGGGCTACTGCACTGGGTGCATCATTAGTGTGAAGAGTGGAGAATGTGAGATGGCCGGTATTAGCAAGTTTAATGGCAACTTCGGCAGTTTTCAAATCACGAATCTCACCCACCAGAACAATGTCCGGATCGTGGCGTAAAATTCCCCGCAGAGCGTGATCGAATGTCATGTTTTCAGAGATTTTAAGCTGACGGGCACCTTTAATCAGGTACTCTACCGGTTCCTCAATGGTTAGCACATTAAATTCCGGGTTCATTACCGTATGCAGAGCAGCAACAAGTGTAGTGGATTTTCCTGATCCGGTTGGGCCGGTAATAATTACAATGCCCGAGGGCTTCGTGATTGCTTTGTAAAAATCTTCGTGAGCTTTTTCCTGCAGACCCAGTTTGTTAAGATCGGTAATCACTTTACGATCGTCGAGAATCCGAATTACGATCGATTCAAACTTTCGTTCAAACTCTTCCCCTACCATCGGCAAAATAGAAACCCTGAAACGGATGTTCGTACTGTCAATTCTTCGCTGAATGTAACCGTCCTGTGCGGAATCTCTTTCAAAGCGATCTACATTCAGTGTTTTATCTTTCACAACTGCAGAAATGGCCTCTGGTTTAACATTGGGCTGAGTATGCCAAACCCTGAGGCGTCCGTCAAGCCGAAAAAGAATATCGGTTACATTTCTTTTGCCGGGAATGATGTGAATATCACTGGCTCCCATTCTGACTCCTTCAACAAGCATTCCTTCAACCAAAGAGTTGAGCATGCTTTTGTTGATTTCGGCATCGAGCTCTTCCTCGTCAACTTCCTGTATATCCAGTTCGGGGTCTTCAAGTTCTATCTCATCGAGAATTCGCAGAAATTCATTTTTCTGCTCATATACTTTATTGATGATTTTTTCGACCGTTTCATACCGGCAGTAGGTGAGCTCATAAAGCTTGTAGGGGAGCCCCGCAGCAAGTGCAGAAACTTCAGGATCAGTTGGATCGGCACAGGCAAGTACAATCAGGTCTTTATCTGCTTTGTAAGGAATGGTTTTGCGGTGGATCATTTCATCCGCAACCTCATCGGAAAGCTCATCCATCAATTTTTGGATGTTATCGATCAGGGAATCGGAAGGTGTTTCATTTTTCATCACCTCCCGGAATGCATAGAGTCGGCTTATTACTTTCATCACCCGGTGGCGATCGGCCTTTAAATCATCTACTACGATTGTACTTATTCTCCTGCGGATGGATGCCGGTTCGGACTGATGAATTTTCATCACATTTTCAAGCTCCGAGGGGGTGATAATTCCTTCGTCAACAAGAGCCTGTCCTAGTCTTCGCCTGGCTACTGTGATATTCTTATTAGCCGTTTCCATAAAATTCGTTTATCTGTAATCTGTTAGCTTTCACAGAACTGAATGTTGCCCCGTCAGAACACTCCACATTCTTTATCTTCAAACTGCGTAAAGTGAGCTTTATTAATTTTATTGAAATGATGTAATGGTTTAAAGAAACTGTCAAAAAGAACGAACGGAATAATGGTTTCTTGTTAACCTGAAAGAAGTATTTTATAACGAACTTTACGTGTAAAATGCCTAAAATATGCTTAACGAACAAACAAAGGCGCAATTTTTATTTTGTGTGCTTTGCCTAACCTTGTTAACTCACCAAGCGATTTTTTCACAGCAGTTCAGAAGCTAACAAGATCAAACACTTACTGTAATTCCAGAGGTAAGTCATGAAAGTTTATCCGGGAATATTTGCATATCAGCATCGTCTGTTCCTCGCCTGAGAAGCAGCACCAAATAAGGGTCGTATTTTTAGAATCTTCTGTACTATAATACTGAATGGAACAAAAATGTGATCAAAAGAAAACTATATCCGATTCAGCAGAAAACGTTGGGGTAGTTTGTATTTGAGTGCACCAATTCCGAAAAGTGCATAGTCGTAACGGGCGGGATCATCTGGATTTAATATGCGCAGGGTTTCGGTGAGCTGTTGAACGGACTTCCAATCGTTAGTACGGCGGGTTAGCAGACCATATTTTCTGGCCTGGCGTGCTACATGAACGTCAAATGGAATCAGAAGATCGGAACTTTCAATAAAATTCCAGATACCGAGATCAACAGGGCTGTTTTTTCGAATGACCCATCTCAGGTACATATACAGACGTTTACAAGTGCTTCCTTTTTCGGGATTAGAAATATGTTTTCTGGTACGATTGGCAAGGTCATCGCACAGACTAAAAAAATCATTGTGAAAAACAGCCAGAAACGGACGCTTTTCTTGCACTCCTTTGTGATAGCATTGCTGCCAAAAAGCCTCCAAATCTTCATACTGTGCGTAAACTTTCTGAAGCCCTGAAATCAACCCATGAACATCAATCGGTTTGAAGGTTCGGTGTTTGAATGTCCGGAAACGTTCGAATTGGGCCGGGCTGTAGCTCATGATAAAATCGAAAGGTGCATAATCCATGCGGCTTAGCAAATTGTCGACTTTTGCCACAACTATATCACGTCGTCCCCAAGCCATCGTAGCAGCCAGGAAACCAGCAATTTCCATATCTTTTTTAGCAGAGAAAGCGTGCATAAACTGAACCGGGTCATGTTGAATATAGCCTGATTCTTCAACCTGATTATTGATTCGGTCGAGGTAAGGTTTAAGTTCAAAAAGAGCTTTTAGGGAGCGTTTTCTGAGAGGCGGACTTGGATTCATCGTTTCAGAAATCTGCTCAGGTTTTGGTCATCAAGCTTTTTCAGGCTGTCTATGAGGGTTTTGTTTGCTTTGGGAAAGGGAAATTCACGAATTTCATCAAGGGAAACCCACTTCAGTTTCTGGCTGGTTTTTGGGCGGGGGTTACCATTCAAGATCCGGCACCAGTAGGCATGAAGGGTTATTTTAAAATGGGAGTAGGCGTGTTTCAGGTCGCGGTATTTATCAAATACTTCCACATCCACCTCCAATTCTTCTTTGAGTTCTCTTTGAACGGTTTTTTTGAGGGACTCATTTTTCTCTTTTTTACCTCCGGGGAATTCCCATAATCCACCGAGCATGCTGTCATTTGGTCTGAGTGCAATCAAGAGCTCATTATTTTTATTCAATATCAGTCCCACCGCAATGTGATGATGAGGTACTTTTTTAGTTGCTGATTTGTAGGGAATTGATTCGGTTTCCACTCTGCTGTAGGCGATGCAATGAGCTGAAACCGGGCATTTTTCACACTCCGGGTTCTGTGGTTTGCATATTAATGCTCCAAGTTCCATTACTGCCTGGTTAAAATCACCGGGTTGATTCTCGGGGATCAGCTCATCTACATGATCCTGAACAAGCTTTTTAGTGGCTGATTTCCGAATGTCATCACGAATGCCGAAATATCGGGTTATCACACGGATCACGTTACCGTCAACCACAGCGTAATTTTTTTGAAAAGCGATACTCAGGATTGCGGCGGCCGTGTAAGGGCCAATTCCTTTAAGGGAAGTGATTTTTTCGTAAGTGGATGGTACTTCACCAGAGAACAGTTCTGCCACAGTTTGAGCTGCCTGATGAAGATTTCGTCCCCGGCTGTAATATCCCAGCCCTTCCCAGCATTTCAAAACCTGCTGCTGATTGGCCTGTGCAAGTTTATAAACGGTTGGAAATGCTTCGATAAAGTGGTGATAGTAGGGAATTACCGTATCCACACGTGTTTGTTGAAGCATAATTTCCGAAACCCAGATAAGGTAAGGATCATCCGTATCCCGCCAGGGAAGATCGCGCTTATTTTTTTGGTACCAGTTCAGAATGGAGTCAGAAAAATTGTGGCTCATTCGGAATCGAAAATATCGTCTGCATCGGGGTCACCCTCGTCAATTTCAATCACATTAATCGTAAAATTCTGCGATGCGGCAGCTCCGTATTGATCAGTTGCAATCACCTGAAATTTGTGCTCACCCACCTGACGGACATTGGGTGTCCAGACAAAAAGCCCGGTTTGTTCATTAATTTCTGCACCATTGGGTATATCTACTCCCAGATAGCGGATCAGTTCCTGGTCTCGCCCGTCTGGATCAGTAGCGGTGATCTCAAGTTCAAATTCTTCACCTACAGCAACGGTGACAGGGCGTGAGGGTGTAAACCGGGGCGGCGCATTAAAGGACCGCAGGTCAATTGTGAAAGATGTATTGTCCGTTTCTCCTGCCGCAGTAGTTGCAGTAATGGTGACCGGATGGCGGCCGGTTTGATTGGCGGAAGGCTGCCAGAAAAAAGTCTTTCCGCGAATGCGTGCATTATCGAAAGATGCATTATAGCTAAATGATATCTGGCTGAGTTCAACATCGCCGTCGAACTCGAGGGGCAGAATGAGTGGCCGTCCGGATGGCAAGACCACATCGGAGATGGATCGCAGCGAGAATCGGCCGGATTCACCAGATGCGGCGGAAGTGTAATCATCCCGGAGAATTACCGGTGCAATGGAATTATATTCAGAAACCCAAAGCTCACCTTCAGAAATGCTAAAGAAGTTGCCAGCCTCTGATTCTGCTTTCCACAATTCGAGATCACTGTTCATGGAGCCGGTCCAGAGCTCAGCATCATTGGTGCGTACAAACAATTTATCGTTCCAGATGTTCAGCCGTTCCACTGGTCCGGAAACCCGTGCCACTGTGCGCGTATTACCATCAGAATTGATCAGAAAAATAGTGCCGTTACTGTCGGTGCCAATCAGCTCGTTACCTGCGAGGAACAGGCGATCAAGTGAGCGGTCTATATTTACCTGTTCCCGCCTCTCTGTGTAGTCATCATCCACCTCATAGATGGAAATTTGTCTGTCATTTTTCAGTACATAGAGAGTTTGCTGATGGTCGCTGGCCAGGTCAGTCACATTAGCTTCATCACTTAAAAATGTAACCTCAGAATCGACACTTTCGGGCGTTTCAAGGCTTAACTTACCGAGTCCATTCTGTCCCATCGCAATAAATAGCTGCAGGCCGATTCGCTTGACGGACCTTGGCTGCGCTGGAAGAACTGTGGATGAATAAACCCCCAAAACCGAAGTTGGTTCAATAACAGTGAGACGGCGGTTATTTCCGTAAAGATAGGCAAACCGAATGTCGCTTTCGAGTATGTGTCCCCGCTCCTGCATGCCTGTAGAGGAGTAGAGCCATTGTAGCGAATCGCTATATGCGCGAAACACAACAAGGCCTTCAGTGTCTGAAAGTGCATAGAGATGGGTTTCGGTGCTGTTTATATTTTTGATATTAGGAATTTCGATCTGACGGCTGAGGTCTTTGAGCAACTGTGCATCTGCCGAGGACAGTGAGCCGATGAAAAACAGAAAAGAAAAAAGCAGAATTATGTTAATTTTTTCGGTCATAAATTTCAGAGCCACTTGTGTTGTTTATACCATCTGAGAGTTCTTGAAATACCCTCTTCAAGAGAGTATTCGGGTTGATAGTGCAGTTCTTTGATTGCTTTTTGATGGGAACAGGTCCATTCTAGCACCATCTCGTTCGCTTTTTCCCTGTTAATAACGGGATAAATACCAAAAAATGACGCCGTTGTTTCAACGGCTCCTGCAATTTTTTTTACCCATCCGGGTTTGATTTTGACTGATGCAACTTTTCGGTTAAGAACGGTGGTAACAATATCTTTGATCTGGTTCCAGTTTGTATCACGGTCACCACTCACAAAATAGGTATGAACACCCTTTTCTTTCTGCTGAGCGGCTTTAAGAATAGCCTGGATCAAATCCTCTACATATATAATAGAAAGTCGGGGATGTTCACCGTCTCCCACGATAGGCGCGATTCCTTTACTCATCATTTTAAAGAGTGTGTAGATTTGGTCTTCACGTGGGCCATAAACAGCGGGGGGCCTCAGAATAGTTATAGAGATATTATCGTCTGCCAATTCATGAACCATCTCCTCCATCTTTTTTTTCGATTTCCCGTACATACTCACCGGTTCAAGAGGATCGGATTCGGTACGCGGTGTTCCATTACTTGGTCCGGATGCGGCAAGGGAGGAGAGGATGACCATTTTCGGGATTCCTTTTTTTTTGGCAAGTCTCACCAGGTTCTCGGTTGCTCCAACATTCGAAAAGTCGAGCTCATTTTGAGTTGGGGCCTTCACAATTGCCGCAATGTGAAAAATGATGTCAACATCCTCAATTGCTTCATCAATGACTTTAATAGAGTGCAGATCACCATTAACTTTTGTGTAGTATTTATCCTCCAGCCATTTTTCACTGCTTCGTACCAGGCATTTTACTTCATCCCATTCAGGATTTTCAATAAGTGCGTCTGTGAGGTGACTGCCGATAAATCCGGTTCCTCCGGTAACAAAAGCTTTCATTTAATTGTATATTCAAGCGCTTTAAAGAGTCCGGTCAGGCCGGACATAGTAATAAGTTGAACGGTTTATTTGAATGGATACTTTGCATTTGTTGATATTATATCAGACTGGGCAAATATACCCGGCCCGATTAACGCATCAAGATACAAAGATGGAAATGGCATTTAAAAAAATATGAGCCAATTCAAGGTAGCAATTTTTACGGGTAACTATAACCACATTCGTGATGGAGTTTCATTAACACTGAACCGGCTGGTTTCCTTTTTAATGGAGCAGGGAGTAGAGGTAGTGGTTTTCGGGCCCACCATTAGCAAACCTGCTCTTGATCATGCCGGAACACTGATTGCCGTGCCATCGAAGAAAATGCCCGGAAGGCCTGAATACAGGATCTCAACTGGTTTACCATCAGAGCAGCAGCTTCAGCTTGAGGAGTTTGATCCAGACCTGGTTCATATAGCCACACCTGACCTGCTCGGCCTGAAAGCACTGAAGTGGGCTAAAAATAACAAAAAACCGGTTGTAGCTTCTTACCATACCCATTTTTCGAGCTACCTGAAATATTACAAACTTTCGGTTCTGGAACCGCTGATGTGGAGATACCTGGCCTGGTTTTATGCCAAATGCCGGCATGTATATGTACCATCGCCCTCAATGACAGAAACCCTCCGGGAGAAAAATATTAAAACCGATTTCAGGATCTGGGCAAGGGGAATTGATTTTGATCGGTTCCACCCTTCAAAACGAGATGAAATGTGGAGGCAAGAAAAGGGTTTTTTGGAGGGTGATATTGTTGTAACTTTTATTTCCCGCTTGGTTTGGGAAAAGAACTTGAAGCTTTTTTCTGATGTGGTCAACAGGCTCCAATTTAAACACAAACGAGTAAAAAGTCTTGTAGTAGGCGACGGGCCTGGAGCTGAAGAGATGATGCGCCTGATGCCGGAAACCATTTTTACCGGCTTTTTAGAAGGTGAAGAATTGTCTAAAGCTTATGCTAACAGTGATATTTTCTTTTTCCCTTCGGATACGGAAACGTTTGGAAATGTTACACTGGAAGCGATGGCAAGTGGTTTGCCCTGTGTTGTTGCCGATGCCACCGGAAGTAAATCTTTGGTAGAACATGGAAAAAACGGTTATCTGGTTTCTGTAAATGACCCGGATAAATTTTTTAATTTGATTGAAAAACTGATTCTTGATTTGGAGCTGCGGAAACAAATGGCGTATGCTTCTCTCGAAAAAGCAAAAGAGTATAGTTGGGCCAATGTGAACGGACAACTTCTCAACTACTATAAAGAAGTGCTGGAGTTAAAAAAATAACCAACTTGCGAATACTATATATTTCACATCTACATCCGCCCAAAGACCAGCCGCTGCAGAATGTCGGGGGTATGCAAAATGTAAGCGTTCAAATGGTGAAAGCCATAAGGCGGCGGGATGATGTACAAATTGAAACTTTAATTTTACACTCTTCCTGGAAGTTTATCGGCCTGAAGACATTCTTTTTTCTGGCTACACTTTTATGGAAAATTCCGGGTAAAATCCGATCTTTCAAGCCAGATGTTATTCTTTTCTCTTCGATGGTTACAGCAGGAGTTCTTCCATTTTTTATCAAAAAACTATCGGTTCCATGTGTTACCATTAATCACGGACAGGATGTAACACTTCCTGTGAAGATTTATCAGTGGTATCTGCCTTATATTTTTAACCGGTTACAGGGTGTTATATCAGTATCTTCAGCCACCAGGCAGGCATGTATTGAGCGGGGAATGAATCCTGAAATAGGAGTAGCACTGCCAAATGGATATGATGTAAAAGTTCAGCGAAATCTTCCCGATAAAAAAACCGCACGTAAAGAAATTGAAAAAGAATTCGAGGTTGATCTCAGGCGGTCAAGGTTGCTGCTCACTGTTGGACGGCAGGTGAAAAGAAAAGGGCATCAATGGTTCATTCAGGAAGTGATGGGAAAAATCAATTCCGATGTTATTTATCTGATAGTTGGTGATGGCCCTGAACATGAAAACATTAAAAAGGCAAAAAATGCCTCAAAAGTAAAAGAAAAAATAATTCTTGCCGGAAAATTGTCAGCTGAAAAACTTAACACCTGTTACGCTGCCGCCGATCTTTTTGTGATGCCAAACATACCGGTTAAAGGCGACATGGAAGGGTTTGGTATCGTCCTGCTTGAAGCAAATCGTGCCGGAGTACCTGCCATTGCGTCTGATCTGGAAGGTATTCGTGATGTAATTGAACCGGGATTGAATGGATATCGTGTCCCGCACGCAGAACCTCACATTTTTGCAGAAAAGATTGACGAAATATTAAAAAATGGGCTGGATAAACTGTCAATAAGTGCAAAAGAATATGTTACGAAACATTTCAATTGGGATACAGTAGTGGAAAGGTACCTTTTGTTTTTGCGAACACTGAATGAATCCGACAAGAGTTCGGGTTCTTAATTTGATAGAAACTTAATACTCGGTATATTTACCTGTTTAATGTGAAATGTAACCTAATCAGAATGGGCGATATTAAAACCGGAACCTCACACCGCAAAGTTTTTCAGAAAGCCTACAACTTTACGATGGCGGATGAGGTAAAAAAACTTGGTTTATACCCTTATTTTAAACCGCTTCAGGCAACAGACGGTACAACTGTAAACATTGAGGGTGTTGATGTTATCATGGCCGGGTCGAATAATTACCTCGGCCTGACGAATGACCCGCGTACCATTAAAGCAGCCCAGGATGTTATCAATATTTATGGCACTGGCTGTACTGGCTCAAGGTATTTAAACGGAACTCTTGATCTGCACCTTGAGCTTGAAGAGAAACTTGCCGTGTTTATGAGAAAAGATGCCTGTGTTCTTTTCAGCACTGGTTATCAAACAAATGAAGGTTCTATTCAGACCATTGCCGATCGCAACGATATTATTTTTTCAGATAAAGATAATCATGCCTGTATTGTGGTGGGGACACAGGTTTCTAATGCAAAAACCATTCGCTATCGCCATAATGATATGGATCACCTGCGTACACTAATGGAGCGTTCTGATCCGGATGCAGGAAAAATTATTGTAACTGATGGTGTGTTTTCCATGTCGGGTACGCTTGCCAAGATTCCCGAATTGGTAGAACTGGCCGAGGAATTTGGTTCCGGCCTTTATGTGGACGATGCCCATGCGATTGGCGTTATTGGAGAAGGCGGAAGAGGCTCTGCTTCAGTATTTGGATTGATGGATGATGTGGATATGATCACCGGAACATTTTCCAAATCTTTTGCATCACTCGGTGGTTTTATCGTTGGAGATAAAGCTGTAATTGAATATATCCGTCACAAATCTCCTGCACATATTTTCAGTGCAAGCATGCCGCCTGCCAATGTAGCCACAGTGCTTAAATCACTCGAGATTTTGCAGGCAGAACCCTGGAGACTTGAAAGACTGGAAGAAATTTCGAATTACATGCGTAAAGAGTTAAAGAACCTCGGTTTTAATGTATGGACAAGCCAGACTCCCATCATTCCTGTTGTAATTGGTGATATGATGAACTGTTTCCAGTTTTGGAAAGACCTTTTCGAAGAAGGTGTGTACGTGAATGCAGTGGTACCTCCAGCAGTTCCGCAGGGGCAAGCCTTGGTGAGAACCAGTTATATGGCAACACATACCGATGAACATCTCGATAAAATTCTGGATGCATTCAGAACAGTTGGGATTAAACACGGTATTATTGATGAGAACGGCCGTTCACTGGTAGACATCGAATGAGGCAGTAGTGGAGCCAAAATCAAATACGAACGAAGTTACACTCATCAACTCGAAAGAGGGGAAGAAAGCATTTATTCATTTTCCCTACAGCCACTACAAAAACGATAAGTACTGGGTAGCACCACTTCTTATAGAACAAAAAAAGCTGCTCGACACCAAAAATAACCCTTTCTACAACAACGCAGAAATTGCTCTGTTTGCAGCAACACATAATGGGTTACCCGCAGGCAGAATTGCAGCAATTATCGATCATCGCTATAACGAATATCACAAAACCAAAACCGGCTTTTTCGGTTTTTTTGAATGCATTGACAATTTGTCAACTGCTGAAGGGCTTTTCAAAGCAGCAGAGGAGTGGCTTGCCGAGAAAGGAATTGAAGATATCCTGGGACCTGCAAATCCAGGAATGATGGACGAAATCGGTATTCTGGTGGATGGATTTGATAAATACCCTTCCATTATGATGCCTTACCACAAACCGTTTTACGATAAACTTCTCATAAGCTGTGGTTACAGAAAAGAGATGGATCTGCTTACATATCTGGTTACACAGGACAGTGTGGACCGCGACCGCGCAAACCGTGCCATTGAAATTGTAAAGAAACGTATACCCGGAATAAATGTGCGTAGGATTAATCTGAAAAAAATCCGGGATGAAGTCAGAATTATACGTGAAATTTTTAACAGTGCATGGAAAAATAACTGGGGTTTTATTCCTCTCTCTACCGAAGAATTCGATGTTTTAGCCAAAGACCTGAAAACCATTGTGGACCCCGATTTTGCTCACATTGCAGAAATAGATGGCAAACCGGTTGGATTTTCGGTAGGACTGCCAGATTATAATCAAGTTTTTAAAGATATGAACGGGCGGCTGTTTCCGTTTGGTATTTTTAGAATTCTCTGGAACAGAAAAAAAATAAACAAAATCCGAACGGCCCTGATGGGTGTAATTCCCGAATACCAGGGACGGGGAATCGATGTGCTACTTCACCGCGAAGCGATTGAAAACGGCCTTATCCGGAATTACTACTCTTCGGAAGTGGGCTGGATTTTGGAGAATAACGTTCAAATGGTTCGCGTAGCAGAAAAAATCGGCGGAACAATTGATAAACGTTATCGGATGTACAGCAAAAAGATTACCTGAAACCACTCCTCGTTTTTTCAATTTTTGCCTTAAAAATCCTACCTTATATAATAAGTTCAGAGGATATTCAAACAAGTGTGTTACTAACCATTTGACAACTACTTGCCAGTTATTGTAACTGTTCGTAAAGTTGATCATGGAAGTGCTTCCAGAAGGTCGGTGCAAAGTATTTGTATACTTGAACTGCATTAATTACCAAGAATTTTGGTTGATGCAATTCCGACAGCGACCGGGAGATAATGTTGGCAAAAACGTGCTTAAGTACGTTGAGATGGCCATTTTTGAGACAACGCAACCTGCAAGAAAAATTTCATTATGCGGGAATCGCTTACACTCGAATCACAGTGTGTAATATTCTGTTGAATAAATTTTTAAACTTTGTTTGATGTATCTTGTTGATGGACTTTGCAAAAAAACCAGTAACTATTATTTGTGAATAAAACTGGTTGAAAAAAGTTCATAAAAAGAATCATCATTAACCAACTCATAATTATGTCAGATTTTCGTATTGAAAAAGATTCCATGGGCGAAATAAAAGTACCTGCAAAAGCATACTACGGCGCTCAGACACAACGTGCTTTTGAAAATTTTCAGATCAGTGGAATCCGGTTCAGCCGAGAATTCATTGCCGCGGTTGGACAGATAAAAAAAGCTGCAGCCAAAGTGAATGCCGATCTTGGGTTGCTTGATCGCACTGTAGCCGATGCCATCCAAAAAGCTTCTTCAGAAATAATAGAAGGTAAGTTCGATTCCGATTTTGTGCTGGATATTTTTCAGACTGGTTCGGGAACCTCTACCAATATGAACGCAAATGAAGTGATCGCAAAACGTGCCAATGAGCTTAAGGAGAGAACGGAAACTGTGATCCATCCTAATGATCATGTAAATTTCGGGCAAAGTTCCAATGATGTAATTCCAACGGCTATACGTATTTCTGCTGTACTGGCCGTAAAAGAAAATTTAATTCCTGCTCTGAAGCATCTGCATAAAACCATTCTGGAAAAAGGTGAAGAGTTGAAAGATGTGGTAAAAACAGGCCGGACCCATTTGATGGATGCTATGCCTGTCACAGTTCAGCAGGAGTTCAGCGGTTATGCCCGGCAGATTGAGCTGGCCATTGAGAGGGTTGAATCGGCCATGAAACGAATTAAAGAGTTGCCTCAGGGCGGAACCGCTGTTGGAACGGGAATCAACACACACAAGGAATTTGGTGTAAGATTTGCAAAAGAAGTTGCTTCAGCAACAGGTGTGGATTTTAAAGAAGCCACAAATCATTTTGAAGCGCAGGCAACGGTCGATGCTCCGGTGGAACTTTCCGGGCAACTCAAAACCCTTGCCATTGGCCTGATGAAAATCGGCAATGATTTCCGGTGGATGAATTCAGGTCCAAATAGCGGCCTTGGTGAAGTACAGCTTAAAGCACTGCAGCCGGGTTCATCTATAATGCCGGGGAAGGTGAACCCGGTCATAGAAGAATCCCTCACCATGGCTTGTGCACAGGTGATCGGAAATGATGCAGCCATTACAATTGCGGGACAGTCGGGTAATTTTGAGCTGAATGTGATGCTGCCGGTT
Source organism: Balneolaceae bacterium (assembly GCA_020832285.1). Lineage (GTDB taxonomy): Bacteria > Bacteroidota > Rhodothermia > Balneolales > Balneolaceae > Rhodohalobacter. Next base: position 24,609 of record JAFIFB010000050.1, on the reverse strand, counting down.
ACAGCACACAACCTGCTGCAGTCTATTGAAATCCTGGCAAACTCTGCACGCAATTTTGCCGATCTGTCTGTAAGCGGACTTACCGCACGGAAAGAGGTGATCGACCAAATGGTGGGAAAAAATCCGATTCTCGTGACAGCTCTTAATCCGCTGATCGGCTATGACCTTGCCGCTCAAATTGCAAAAAAAGCATTTTCTGAAGACCGGGCCGTTTTTGATGTAGCTAAAGAGATGACTGATCTTTCGGAAGAAGAACTGGAAAATGCACTCAATCCGATGAACATGACCAAAGGTGGCTTTAGTGAATAAAAAATCCGGTGAAAGGCAATGTATTGAAAAGCATTAGTTTACAATTAAAAGGTGCAGTAGGTTGATGGGAATTTACGCGTCCCTGATTTTGTAAATAGGCCTTAACCTCTTATTATTCTGAGTGCTCATTGGGCACACAGACGTTCAATTATGTACTGAAATGTAAGAATCATGACAGCGAACGAAGTGACACAACTAACGTATTCAAAGCAACAAACACGGGAAATTCTGAATGATTACAGGATTGCCAGGATTAGTCGTGAGATTTCGCTTCGGGGAAGAAAAGAGGTGCTTACCGGAAAAGCTAAATTCGGAATTTTCGGAGACGGCAAAGAGATCCCCCAGCTGGTGATGGCAAAGTTTTTTCAAAAAGGGGATTTCAGATCTGGATATTATCGAGATCAGACTTTTATGCTGGCAATAGAGGAACTGACAATTCGTGAATTTTTTGCCCAGGTCTATGCCAATACCGACATTAATGTGGAACCTAATTCTGGTGGCCGTCAGATGAATGCCCACTTTGCAAGTCGCCTTTTGAAAGAAGACGGTACCTGGTACAACCAGGTCGAAATGAAAAATACATCAGCTGATCTGTCTCCCACGGCAGGACAGATGCCCAGGCTTCTGGGCCTTGCACAGGCATCCAAAATTTATCGCCACTGCAGTGAGCTGAAAGATTTTAAAAACTTTTCCAATAACGGTAATGAGATAGCCTGGGGAACCATTGGGGATGCCAGCACATCGGAAGGGCATTTTTGGGAAACTGTCAATGCAGCCGGAGTACTTCAAGTGCCGATGGTGATATCTGTGTGGGATGACGGATATGGAATATCTGTTTCTAAAAAGTATCAGACAACAAAAGAAAGTATTTCAAAAGCTCTGAGAGGGTTTAAACGAACTCAGAAAGATCCCGGTTTTGAAATTTTTACGGTGAAAGCCTGGAATTACGAGGAGTTAATTTCAGTCTATAATGAAGCAGCTACTATTGCCAGGGAGGAGCACGTTCCGGTATTGATACATGTGGAGGATGTAACCCAGCCATTGGGCCATTCCACATCAGGTTCACACGAACGGTACAAAAATGATGAACGTCTGGAATGGGAAATCGAAAACTGCTGCATCACTCACTTCAGAGAGTGGATTATAAACGAAGGTATTGCAGAAGAATCCGAACTGGATGAAATGGATAAAGAGGCGAAAGAAGAGGTGAGCCGAGAGCATAAAGCTGCCTGGAAGGAATTCCAGGAGCCGATTTTGCGTGAAAAAGATGAAATCGTGGCCCTTCTTGAGCATGTCATTGAAAATCATTCCGAACTGGATGGATTACAAAAAATCCTGACATCTCTATCACGGAAAAGTAAACCGATTCGTCGGGATGTAATCTCTGCTGCACGCCGCGCTGCTATGCTTTTAAGAGGAAAGGAATCGGATGCAAGGAGCAATCTGCTCGACTGGATTGAAGACCAGAAAAAGCTGAATAAAGAACGCTACAATTCCCACCTCTACAGTGAAACACCTTTTTCACCGCTGAATATTGAGGAAACTGAACCGGTATATAACGGTAGTTCAAAAAATGTTGATGGCCGCGTTGTGCTCAGAAACAATTTTGATGCACTTTTTACTAAATATCCGAACGCACTGGTTTTTGGAGAAGATGTGGGGAAACTGGGTGATGTAAATCTTGGCCTTGAAGGTATGCAGGAAAAGTATGGTGAGCTCCGGGTGAGTGATACCGGCATTCGTGAAGCCACTATTTTGGGACAGGGGATCGGCCTTTCGTTGAGAGGATTGCGCCCGATTGCCGAAATCCAATATCTGGATTATCTGCTATACTGTTTTCAATTACTTAGTGACGATGTGGCCTCTTTGCGATACCGAACAAAAGGCGGCCAGGCTTACCCGCTGATTGTACGAACAAGAGGACATCGTCTGGAGGGGATTTGGCATGCTGGTTCACCAATGGGTATGATAATAAATGGAATAAGGGGGGTGCACGTATGTGTACCGCGAAACCTGACCGATGCCGCAGGTTTTTACAATACACTGATAAAGGGTGATGATCCCGCTCTGGTGATTGAGCCGCTGAACGCGTACCGGATGAAAGAGAGGCTTCCGGTGAATCTGGGTGAATTTACACTGCCTCTGGGAATACCGAAAATTTTACGAGAAGGAAGTGATATAACGCTGGTTTCTTACGGGGCGACTTGCAACCTTGTGGAGTCGGTTCTGACCGATCTGGATGAGCTGGGAATCTCCGCAGAACTGATAGATGCTCGAACACTGCTCCCTTTCGACCGCAAGAAGATGATTTTGCAGTCTCTCAAAAAAACCAACCGTATTCTGTTTATTGATGAGGATGTTCCCGGAGGTGCTACTGCATTTATGATGCAACAGGTAATTGATGAACAGGGTGGATACTATCATCTGGACAGTGAGGCAAGATGCCTGAGTGCCAAAGCTCATCGACCCTCATTCGCCTCCGATGGCGATTACTTCTCCAAACCCAGCCATGATGATGTAATCGAAAGTGTGTATTCTATCATGCATGAAGTCAATCCTGCGAAATATCCCGCTATCAATTAGAGCAGGTCGGGTATCAGACGGGAGATATGGGCACCTCATAAATGAGGGGGTTTTTACAAAAAATACTCTTCAGCCAGAATATGCATTTCTTTTAATAAAAATCATGAAATCACTCAAGTTTTAATAATCAAAACGAGTAATACATCACCGCCATAAAATGAGTGGAAGTTCCTGCCAGGACAAACAAATGCCATACGAAATGTGAGTAGGTTCGGTGCGGAAGAAGATAAAAGATAATTCCCAGTGTATACGCAGCACCGCCGACCGCCAGCCAAAGAAGGCCGGCAAGTTCCATATTTTCAATTAGGGGTTTAATACCGATAAAAATCATCCATCCCATCAACAGATAAAAGACCACGTAAATTTTCATGTTTGATTTGCCCAGCCAAAGCCTGAGTATAATACCGATAATCGCCACGAACCATATCAGCGCAAGCATAAACCAGCCGAAGGGCCCATGTAATATCCCAACTGTAAACGGCGTATAGGTGCCGGCGATCAGGATAAAAATTGCTACATGATCAAAAATCTGAAAAACGTTTTTTGCTTTTTTATTCTGTAAGAGATGAAAAAGAGTAGATGAAAGGTAGAGTAAAATTGCTGAGGCAATAAAAACGCTGACCCCAGCAACGGAAAGTGGATCTCCATGATTAACAGTGTAGTAAATCAGGAAAGGAGCGGCCACAATAGCCGCCAACGCACCAACTCCGTGACTGATCGCGTTGGCGATCTCCTCTTTTCGGGTCTGCTCTGAATGGTTTTTTTCCTGAAAAATCCTCATTGTATAAAAACGTATCTATTATCGGTTATATTGAAAGTGCCTTATCATCAGTAAAAGTGTGGAAGAGTCATCTGACGAGTTGATACGGGATCATCCCAATCATCATAATTGGCTCAGTTTAAATAAATTCATCCGATGAATGACCTGCCCGTCGTTTAATTTTTGACATGAGATAATTTCTGGACGGCCTATTTACTGCAGATTCATATTATCGAATTTACTGAATTTCGTTCTACGCCTTTCTTACCAATATTTTAATTACAAGCTTCGTGAGTATAGGAACCTTATTTGGTAACTATTAGCCAGGTGTTATCGCAGATGATCTAGTGCAGAGGCATACATTTCAGCTGTTGGAAATTGTTTAGAAGAAAGCGGAAAACATACAAAGATTCCTTGAACTCTAATAATTTATGAGTTTACACGCGGGAAACTTCGATCTGTAATCGGCTTGCATGCCCAGCCGGAGTGAGGAGATGTGTTGGGCCTTTTGCCAAATCTTGCCGGTTTATACCATGTTTTTAATCCCTTTTTGAATAGGATTGGTTTCCCGGTACCATCATGATAAAGGTAATCGGAATTTGCATGGATGTAGTAGATTATAGAATAGTCCATGGGATCCTTTACATCCGGTGAATCCACCCGGTAGAGTTCAGAAGTGTGGCTGCACCCTGAAATAATAAATGCATTGATCATGGCTAACCAGATCAGGATTTTAGATATTGAAGATGAGATGAGCATAACCCTGATTTAACGTGAGCACGACTTGAAATCATGGAACTTGGCAGAAAAAACCCCCTCCTTTAATGAAGGGAGTCTTCCTTACCATTTTCATGTATAAAGCTCACGCTTATTAAACCAATAATATAAGTATGATAATTAGCAAAAGAGCCGAAGTCAGGCCAATGGTAATTGTGCGGTTAGCCTGTTCCATAAAATCCTGGGAGAAATTGGAGAAGTCATCAAGATCTTCATCCAGAATTTCATCAAACCCATCCAAACCGTTTAGTTCATTCTGCATTTCTGTAATTCCAAGCTTGTATGATTGAAGCTGTGCGATTTTATCTTTAGATAAGATTGCATCAGATTCGATGCGATCTAAGGCTGTGATCATTTTTGTAAATGATTCATTTAGAATCAATCGTTTTTCATCGGCACTCTCAGTTTGCTGAACCTTCTGAACGGTTTCGTTAAAATGTTTCTTAAAAGTTTCCGTAATGTTTGTTGATTGTGCAACAGCCATTGAGGAAAAGGCAAATAGTAAAAATATGGAGGTTATTATTAATCGTATAGATTTCATCTTGTACCTGCTTTATGAGTTAGGGTTAAATTGCTAATAGTTATTTGACCCGATTCAGTAAACATGATTTATTCACTGAATGGTAATATCTAAATACAGGGTAAAAAAGGCGTTACAGATAAAAACGTCTGTGTTGTATAATTCACAGATATAGGCTTTTGGATAGGCAATTTGGGCGAAATACCAGTCGAGTTAATGCTTTTTTGAATTTAAATCAGCAGCCTTCTTTTTAGCTTCAGCTTTCCCCTGTTTTGAAAGTTGTGCGATTTTGGTTTCAATGTTATTTAAAGAATGGGATACTGTATCAAAAATATCATTGAAGTTTTCATCAACATAATCAGTATGTATATCTCTTTTACCGGATGTAAATAACAAACCTAAAGCAAATCCGATTACTGTTGCGCCTACCGTTACTGTGAGTGTAATTAATGATTTCATATTAATATGATTTTTTTTTATAAAACTCTTCTATTCAGAATTACAGATAGTAATCTGCAATAACCATTAGAATATTGATGATTCCACCGCTGTTGAAACCGACAAATCCAATCAGTTGGGCTATAATTCAAATCGATGTTACGAGATATATTAGTTCTTCCAGGATATTTGGCTTTTTAGGTTTTGCTGATTCTTCGGCTTAAGAAAGTTCAAGATTTTTCTTTATTGAATGCCTAAGGTCTTCCAACTCTCTTGGTTTTACTACTTTGAACGTATCCCGGTTTTATCAGTTTAAGTCTAAATAATTTTCTCTGTTGTATCGTACCAGAATCCTGTAAACAGGGTAATCAGCAATCCAAATACTTTAAAAATCAACCCTGCTTTTTCACATTATCTTTGACGATTCCCGCATATTAATTAATTAAATTAACCAGAAAACCTTCTTCAGCTCAATAAACGTGTACTGTGCGGTTATACAGATCACATCAAAACAGGAAGTTATACACCTGTATTTACAAGTATAATATGCGCAGAAAAAAGCGATGGTTAGTTACAGTGGAGTGCGAAAGAATTATAGATATCACAGCTTCTTAATGAAATACCCTGCTTTTCAGAAAGGTTTTATATTTGAGTCTGGAAAGAATTTGAATTTAATAACCATTACTTCTTCACTTTTTTGCCAGCCTTTTTCAATTCCATAATTTCTCGCTGTTTGGCAAGCACACCAATTGGCATCAGCTTCACGAAGTTGTTTTTTTCATTTTCCCAGTCGGAAAGATACTCCTCAGCCGTGGCACTTCCTGTATGTTTGTGATAGTCCAGAAGAAGTCGTTTCAGTTCTTTCGAAGAAGAACTGTCCACATTCAGAGGAGTTACGTATTCATTGTTGATCTGGTGAACCTGATCTTTTCTAAGATAGAGAATTCCGCCGGTCATGCCCGCCCCCACATTACTCGATACCGGGCCAAGAATTACAATGGTTCCGTTGGTCATATACTCACAAGGGTGCAATCCGGTGCCTTCCACTACTGCAACAGCACCGCTGTTCCTTACAGCAAAACGGTCACCCGCAAGGCCGTGTACGTAGAGTCTTCCGCCTGTGGCTCCGTAAAGAGCACAGTTTCCGATAATGGCGTTATCGGCAGGGTCGAATGTAGAGATTTTGGGTGGATTAATCACCACAAAGCCGCCTGACATAGTTTTACAGACTGAATCGTTTGCTTCACCCCATAGTTTTATATTCAAACCTTCCGTGAGAAATACACCAAAACCTTGTCCGGCGCTTCCTTCAAATTCCAGGTCGATTTTTCCGCTGAAGCGATGATCAGATTCAGCGAGGCCTTTTTCTTTGATTTCAGCCGTGCGCTTGTTCGATATCTTCTTGGCTATCATGCCGCTGAGAGTGGAAAGTGCCGCACGGACTCTCGTATTGATTTTATCTGAAGCGGAGAATTTGCCCTCTTTTTCAACAGCTGTTTTGCACAGGTCAATATATTTTTTGTTGAAGTCACTAATACCTTCGTTGAATGGATTAGGTTGCTGGTTGTAGCTGTGGAGGGCATCACCCAGAAAGTAGCTCAGGTCGATGTGGCGGCTGCCTACCAGCTCCTGATGTTCTTCTTTCAGAGTCAGCAGGTCAATCCGCCCAATGATCTCCTCAATCGATTTAGCGCCGATTTTGCCAAGGTTTCTTCTCACATCTTCTGCGAGATATTCCATCATACGGATCACATGATCTTTGTTGCCTTTGTACTTGGCTTTGAACTTCGGGTCGTGTGTGGCGATGCCGGTAGGACAGGTATTTTTTTCACAGATACGCGCCATCACGCAGCCTTCGGCTATGAGCAGAAGTTTTCCGAAATCAAATCCTTCAGCGCCTAAAAGTGCAGCAGTTACAATATCGGACCCGGTGTGGAGGCCTCCGTCTGTTCTCAGCTCTACAAATTCACGGAGACCGTGCTCACAGAGTGTTCGGTGAACTTCAAGCAGGCCAATTTCCCACGGGAGTCCGGCGTGCTTCATAGAAGTTAGTGTGGCTGCGCCGGTTCCGCCGTCACCTCCTGAAATGTGTATGACATCGGCGCCTGCTTTCGCAACACCCACAGCAATTGTACCGATATTTTCACCGGATACCAGCTTCACATTTACCCTGGCTTCCGGTTTTATCTGCTTTAGTTCATAAATAAGCTGCTTGAGATCTTCAATGCTGTAAATGTCGTGAAGCGGCGGAGGAGAGATCAGGTCGAAACCCGGCTCACTGTGGCGTGCAAAGGCGATATTTTCGTCTACTTTTACACCCATCAACTGGCCGCCCTCACCGGGTTTGGCTCCCTGCGCAATTTTAATCTGAAACTCATCACCCGCAATCAGGTATTCAGCAGTCACGCCAAAACGGCCGCTGGCTACCTGTTTTATGGATGCTGTAATTCCGAGGGTGTAATAGAATGGATTTTCACCACCTTCACCGCTGTTGGATCGGCCACCCAGTTCTTTCATAGCCAGGAAAATATCGCGCTGGGATTCAGCACTGATCGCGCCGAAACTCATCGCTCCGGAACCAAAACGTTTGGTAATTTCGCTTCGGTGTTCAACATCATCAATGCTTACTTCATTATTAGTGGGCTTGAATGTGAAAAGGTGTCTCAGGTTCACAGGGTCGCAATCATCTCCGAGCTTGAGGTACTCGTTGTAGAGTTCAAGATCGTGAAGGGTGAGCTGGTTATCACGAACCAGTTTATGGATGATCTTCGATCGTGTGTTGGTCATGGAGTGTTTTTCACCTTCTTGACCACGATTGTGTTCCTTATACTGATAGGTGTGAATCGGCTTGTCACTTTCGTCCATCTTCTCAGCAATCTGAGTATGCTCAAGGATCTGACGTACAACTTCTTTTATATTAATACCACCCATCGGAGAGAAAAGTCCGGGGAAGAAAAGGTCCTTGAGCTCTTTTCCAATACCCAGTGCGGTAAAAAGTTTTGAGCTTTGGTAGCTTCGGGCTACAGATATGCCCGATTTCGACATTATCTTCAACAATCCGGTATTGAACGATTTGATGAGGTTTGCTTCACGTTCATCAGGAGAGAGATCCTGGAAGCTTCGGTTGTCACTGAAGCGCGCAAATTCAAGAGCAAGGTAGGGACAAACTGCCGTAGCCCCGAAACCGATCATTGCTGCAAAATGGTGGGTATTTTTTACCTCAGCCGTATCTACCACAATTGATGCATTCAGGCGCAGGCCGGAGTCGTTCAGTACATTCACGAGTGATCTGAGCATCAGAAGGCTTGGTATTGGCGGCTGCCTGAAAGTGGCATTTCTGTCTGAAATAATCAGCATAGTAGCCCCTTCCTGTACAGATTTCAGGGCTTTCGATGTGATATCCCGGATAGCGGACCGAAATCCCACTTCACCATGATCACGGTTGAAGATCATATCGAACTCGGCAGTTTTGATTCTTGAGGGCGAATCGTTTATACCGCGCAGGGTTTTCATCTGGCCGAGAGAAAGCAGCGGGCTTTCAATTTCAAAGCCCGGAAATTGAGGCAGAAGTTCTTTTGGAGCAAATATATTGGGACGCTTGCCAAGGTACATGCTCAGATCGGTGACCATTTTTTCCCGGATATAATCGAGCGGGGGATTGGTAACCTGGGCAAAATTCTGGTAAAAGTAATCGAAGAATGATCGCGGCTGGTCTGAGAAGAGGGCAGGACGGGCAGTGTCACCCATTGAACCAATCGGTTCTTTTCCGTCTGTTATCATCGGTATCAGAAGGTTCTGGATATCTTCTCGTGTATATTTAAAAAGGTGAAGGTTTGCGAAACTTTGATCAGCTTCGTCCAGCACTTCAGGAATCAGTTTTTCAAGTCGATGTTCAAATTTGGCGTCGTAATTTTCACGGGAATAACTTGGATCACGGAAATGAATTTTCCCGGTATTCAAATCCATCTTGATGCCATTACCAGCCTGAAGCGAGCCTTTGGCTTCCACACGGCTTTCATCCATCTCAAATGATCCGGCTTCGGAGCTTAGGAACAGGTGTTCATCTGTGGCAATCCAGCGGCAAGGGCGGAATCCGTTTCTGTCGAGGCGGCCGCCTATGGAAGAACCATCAGAATAGGAGATAAATGCAGGACCATCCCAGGGTTCCATTGCCCGGCTCCAGAATTTGTAGAAGCTGTTACCGTGTGTGGCAGGGGGGATCATGATGGCAAGAATATCTTCCACAAATGGTATACTGCTTCGGTAGGTAAGAGATTCTACCATCTCATTGAGCGATCCGGAGTCGCTGATCTGTTCCCGGGTTAAAAGTTCATCTTTTGGAACTCCAAGATATTTTTCCCTGGAGATTGCCCAGGAACGGTTTCCGGTGATCGTATTGATTTCACCGTTATGCGCAATAATCCGGAAGGGCTGAATCTTGTCCCAAGATGTTTTCGTGTTGGTTGAGAAGCGCCTGTGGAAAAGAGTGAAACGGGTTTTAAAGTCTGGGTTTTGAAGATCCAGGTAAAATTTTTGCAGGGTATCGGCTTTGGTCAGCGCTTTATAAACGATCGTTCTTGCCGAAAGAGATGCAAAGAAAAATTCACGAACAATGCCCTCAGCTTTTTCTTTGGTTCTCGTCATCTGTTTTGCGTTGAACAATAGTTTGTCGAACGAACTGTCTGTACGGCAATATTCCGGCCGCTTGATGATAGCGTGAAGGATGAATGGCATTGATTCTTTGGCGATTTCACCCAAGACGGTCGGGTCAACGGGTACAGTTCGGTATTCAAGAACTTTTAGTCCGTAAAATTGGAATGTATCTTCAAAAACACGCAGGGCTTTCCGTCGACGATGTGCATCGTGAGGGGCGAAAATGGTAGCAACAGCAACTTCTCCTTTTTCATAACCGAATAGTTTAAATGGAATGTCAGCCATAATACCGGCACCATCACTTGAGATCAGGTCGGCATTGCAGGCACCGCGGTGCTCTACACAACTTAGTGCATGGAGGGCTTTCTTGAGATTATCATGGGAGTACTCATTTTTGCGACTTGCGATAAATCCAACACCACAGGAGGATTTTTCCTTAAAATTTGAATTCATGTCGATGGTTTAGAAGAGTTCGAGAACTTTTTATATGTCTTGCCGGACACTTACTTAATAATGCTATAAATTGAGTTTTATGCAATATTATTTTTAGTGGAAGCGCTTTTTAATAAAAAGATTAGATTTAATGAGTTAAGTGCCTAAACTGTTTAGAGTATGACAGTCTGCTTGATTCTGTTTTTTGTTTCTTTGTGAGTATTTTTAGAATCGAATACGAGCTTGTATTCCTATATCACTCCTTCGATTTCCATCAATTTGGGCGAGACCACTGCCAATAACGTTTCGATTTTCATATATGGTAGTTGCAGCTTTTATCCATATATCGAGCCAGTCTGCAGCCTGGTAATAGAACAGAGCGTACATGCGCTGCCCCTGGTCGAAAAGCATTGTGTTGGAAAGGACGTATAGCAAGTCGTTTTCAAACTGGAAAACCCGGGATTCAAAATCATCGGTGTCGAACATGGTAATTCGTGCATCGATACGAAGGTTTTGGGTTGCCTGAAGCCGGATATCCTGAAACACAAGGTATCCCAAACCTGGATCACTTACAGCAGCACGGGCACGGACCATATCGAACCGGGTGCGAAGGCGTATTCGCGGGTGTACCTGGTAATCGGCCTGGAAGCGGGCCCCGGTTCGTTTGTTATCATCAAGCAATCTTATACTGCGGCCAAGATCATCAGTGGCAGCGTACTCTTCATCGCGTACTTTAAACCTGAAAAGTGCATACATATTCAGCTCTCTGAACGGTGTAAATTCCACAAGGCCAAGCCAATCATAACCGGATGTAGTCTGGCGTGTCTGAAATCTTGGAGCAGGAAACCGAAACTGGTCAAAATACCCGCTAATGCGCACCTGGCTGCTGATCGCATGCCGGATGCCAATATAAAATCCTTCTTCATTACGTGGCCTTCCCGACTGTTCACCAAAGCCTGCGCCAAAAAATGCCTGGAGTTCGGGTTCGTAATATCGATAGATAAATAGCAGATCGGTCTGACTTCCGAGATCAAACTCCGAACCTGTCAAAACTCCAAAACCGCCATTATTTGTGTATGCCGCCTCTCCAAACAGAATGGTGTTGCCGAGCAGCAGACGGTAATCTGCGGAGTAGCCTGAAATATCGGTGCCGGCAAAGTTGTATTTCTGATAGGGCTGACTCCCTCGTGCAATCTCCTGGTCGAACCGGTTATGAAAGGCTGATACTCCCAAAAAACCATGCGGAACCTGTACTCTTGCACGCCCGCCATAAGTTTCCTGGCCGAGATTATTTCTCCTGTTTCTCTCATGAATAGTCCGGTGAAATCCGGTTTCGGTGGGGAAGTTTACGAGACCTTCTCCGGCATCAGCTACAGATGCAGTTCGCTGCCGGTTTGAATAAAATCCTGTCAGTTGAATTCGGTTCCCAAAAGTAGCAGCCACTCCGCTGAATCCCCGTGCCTCCTGTGCTGATGTGTAGGGACGAATTCCCCGTTCATTTTTTGACGGTCCGCTGATCACATCGCGCCCCTTGCCAAAGGCACCACCGCTCCAGAGTAACAAGCCTTGTCCAAAAGCCACGCTATAATCACCAATAACAATGGTTTGAAGGCGGCCAAGATCATGAAGGGCAATATGCCAGGAGTTGAAGTCAAAGTCGGTGGGTCCGCTCAGTGGTTCGCCGGGATCTTTATCCTGCGTTAAATTCAGTGAGAGATGATTACTGGTATAGCGAAACCGCTGATAATATTTCATAGGGCTTCCCAGGTAGCCTCCCAGTGTATCCGGCCGGGTGTAGCCTTCCTGTTCCTGCAACACCTGTTGAAAACGCGAGAACCCTTCAAAGCGGCTGTTATTTGTCCAGAAGCGCGGGTTCAAATATAAATCACGTCCCCGTTCAAGTCCGGTTCCCACAGTAATGTATGGCCTGATGCGACTGACAGTTGCCGGGCCAATTCCATTCACGTTTTCAATTTCTTCAATGGTTGTAAACGGCGCCTTCTCGCTTCGGTGCCGTACAATATTTTGTGCCAGGCGAAAATTGAGGCCGGGTATCTGCATCAGGTCATCTGTCGGAGCCCGGTTTACATTCATTGGATTGTTGGCGAGCTCTTCGAGAAATTCTACAAGCTCTTCAAGGTCGAGATCTGACTCTTCCGGGTCGATCTCTTCGATGGCACGCTCAAGATCGTGCTCAATCAGAACTCTTACTGTGTCCTGCTCCTGTGCCCATAGGGTAGTTGGATTAGCCATCAGAAAGGCCAAGCTGATCAATACTCCGCAAAAAAACCGATGAAAAAGACTCATCGCCACACAGTAATTTCGGTATGTTTGCCGGGGATAATAATTCATTATTAGAAACGGATTGCAAGATCAAGTGCAGGACTGAGGCCGAGTGGGTTATGCTGTTGAAGCCCGAAGTTCACTTCCCAGGCATAAGCCAGATAGCCGAATCCGAATGAATAGGTTTCTGGTTCGGTGGTAATACCAGCCCGGGCAAACAGAGAGGAGATAATCTCAAACTGAAGCCCGGCCCTGAACGAAACCGGGAACATCACGTCTTTTACAAATTCAGTGGTTACCAGAGCATCAGATGTAAGCAGGTAGCTGATACCGGCAGCAAGTTCTCGAGGCAGCTCTTCGTCTGTATCGCCATACACTGGCTGATTGATGTTTGTGGCACGAGCTCCAAACCAGAGGCCATCGGTAATTTTGGCGGCCAGCCCAAGATCAATTCCGGCAGCTCCTGCCGATCCATACGCTCCGCCCTGAACAACGTGTGTGTATGAGAAAGATGCACCATAATGAAAGTTTCCAAGATTGTTTTTGTAGCCCATCAAAAAACGATTTTCATTGAAGAGGTTAAAACCGTATCGATGGATTCCGCCACCCAGTGTGCCCCGGGAGGTTTGTAAGTTGATGGAGGCCGCCATATCCGTAATTTCTGCAATTCCGATATAGCGAAATCCATAAAATGAAACGCGGTTCTGATCCGTTGGCATCATAGCCACATTTGAAAAAACCGACCAGTTGGATGCAGGTACGGATACACCGGTTTGTCCCATTGCAAGATGCTTGGCACCCATCACATGCTGTGCATCTGATGGATTAGCCTGGAGAAAGAGTTGTATACAAGCAATAAATAAAATGCGCAGCTGGCTCATTTGAATCTTTGTCATGGTTCCTTTTGCTGATTGTTGTATGATGAATGAAACATGTGCTTGACCCAGTCACAGATCCCGTTTTTCAGCTGGCGACGGTAACCCAAGATGTAAGTCAAGTGCCTGGTTCAATGGTTCTGAATCAGGTACCCGGAATATTCAGGCAGAACTCATTTTTCCACCCGGTTATATTTCCCGGGTTTTGACCAAGCCTTTTTAAGTATGAACCGAAAAGCAAAGAAATCTTACAGAAATTTTTTTATCATCATTTTATGAAATACCGTAATGATTTCAGGTCTGGACTTATGATACTTCTCCTATTTTTATTTGTGAGTTGGGGGAAGGGGGTTTATGCACAGGAGTTTAACTGTTCGGTTTCTGTAAACGACCGTCAGATAAGTGGTTCTTCGTACGATTATATTTCAGAATTTGAGAGAGATATACAGGATTATTTGAATAATCACCGATGGACAAATGACCGATTCGAGGAGCATGAACGGATTTTATGCAACATCCAGGTGGTACTCACCGGGGCTGACAGCAACTTTAACTATACGGCCGAAGTGGTGTTTACCATGCGTCGCCCCATTTACAACACCAATCAGCAATCTCTCGCTATTGTGTTGAGCGATAACAACTGGCGGTTTAATTATCCCCGCAATAAAAATTTAATTCACGATGATATGCAGTTCGATGATCTTACCAGTTTCATCGATTTTTATGCCTATATCATGCTTGGGTTTGATTATGATACATTTGCCGAACTTGGCGGTTCGCGCCACTTTAATCAGGCACAAAACGTTTTTGATTTGGGGCAAAATTCCGGTGTGCAAGGGTGGGGGCGGTCTATCGGAGCACAAAGAAATCGCTACGGATTGATTACGGACCTGTCCAATCCTGCCTATGAAGATCTGAGAAGGGCAATTTACCGATACCATCGCCTGGGATTAGATCAGTTTACCATTGATGATAAAATTGCAAGAACTCAGATTTTTAATGCATTGGAACTTCTCAGAGAGAATAAAAGAGTTACCAGTAATAACTACCTGTTCGATATTTTTTTCAGTTCGAAGTATACCGAAATTGTTGCCTTATTCAGAGATGCGGATGTTGAAACTCGTCTTGAAGCTTACAATCTTCTCAGGGAGGTAGATCCTGCTCATTCATCTGAATACGAACGCCTTCAAAACTGATATGGAATTGAATTAAAGCTTCAGTAATTTTTTTCTTATTCTTGTATCGGAAAAAATACCTGCTCCGGATGTCTGTTTTGTTCAAGTTTTCTGGGACGGAGAGATATGCGGATGTGTTCATAAATTTGCGGATTCATACATGAAAGGAATCGTTTTAGCCGGTGGGACCGGAACGAGATTATATCCACTTACCAAAGTTACAAACAAACACTTGCTTCCCGTGGGAAGCAAACCGATGATTTTTTATCCTATTGAAAAATTAACCGGAGCAGGAATTTCTGAAATTTTAATTGTTACGGGAACTGAACACATGGGTGATGTGGTGAACCTGTTGGGTTCGGGTAAAGATTTCGGATGCCGTTTCACTTATAAAGTGCAGGATGAGGCAGGAGGCATAGCACAGGCGCTCGGACTGGCTGAAAACTTTGCCGGAGATGAACCGATGACAGTTATTCTGGGTGACAATATTTTTGAAACAGGACTTTCAAAAGCATTGAAAAATTACCATGGCAGCGGTGCTCAGATTCTCATCAAAAAAGTGGAAGATCCAGAACGGTTTGGTGTGGCAGAGCTGGACGGAGAGAATATCGTCGGAATTGAAGAAAAACCAAAAAAGCCTAAATCTGACTATGCTGTGACTGGAATTTACATGTACGATCCAGAAGTTTTTGAGCTGATCAAAACCCTTAAACCTTCGAAGAGGGGAGAGCTTGAAATCACAGAAGTGAATAACCACTATATTAAAAAAAGGGCGATGAAATATTCCGTTTTGGATGGCTGGTGGACCGATGCCGGAACACATGAATCGTACAAAATCGCCAATCAACTCGCTTATAAACTCTCCTGATTTATGAAGTATCTGGTAACCGGTGCAGGCGGACAATTAGGACGAGAATGGGTGGATTTTTTAAAGAATCAGAAAGTTCCGTTTTCTGATTTTTCTTCAGTTGACCTGGATATCACCGATCTCCAGCAAGTAAAAACTGTGATGAGTCGGGAGAAACCGGATATATTGATTAATTGTGCCGCATATACCAGGGTAGATGATGCTGAAGCAAACCGGGAAAAAGCCTTTCTTGTGAATGAAACCGGAGTAAAAATCCTGACCGATAGCTGTATGGAAATCGGGGCAAAATTGGTACACTACAGTACGGATTACGTGTTTCCCGGCCATCAGAATGACCGAAATACCTATCCCGACGGATATTCCGAAAATGGCCCGATTGGTCCGGTTAATGTTTATGGAGAATCAAAACGGGCAGGGGAGAGGGTCTTGGAAAAAAGTGCCGCTGATTGGCTGTTGGTCCGGGTTTCATGGCTTTGTGGCCGTTATGGAAAAAACTTTGTTAAAACCATGATTAAACTTTCTGCTGAAAGAGATCAACTCAATGTGGTGGATGACCAAATTGGAAGCCCCACATATACGTTTGATGTGGTGGAAAAAACCTGGTTTTTATTACAAAAAGAGGTTTCCGGTACATTTCACCTTGCCAGCAAAGGAGCCGTAACCTGGGCCGGGTTTGCCGAAGAGATTTTCAGGCAAAGAGGTGTCGATATTCGAATGAACCGGGTGTCATCTGATGAGTTTAAAACTGCAGCAAAACGCCCTTCTTTTTCCTTACTTTCTACCCGTAAAGCTGAAGAATACGGGTTGCAAATGATCGAATGGAAAAGTGGTCTTGGCCGGCTGCTTCGGCAAATTGGCTGAAACAATTTAAAAAATTTTATTTATGAACTTCATATTCAAACCTACAGAGCTGGAAGGTGTGCTTTTGATTGAACCCAGAGTTTTTGGGGATCGGCGGGGACATTTTCTGGAAGCGTTCCGGGAAGAGGTGTTCAGAAAAGAAGGCTTGATTTACCGGTTTGTGCAGGATAATATTTCCACTTCCAGAAAGGGTGCAGTGCGGGGATTGCATTATCAAAAACCGCCTCATGCCCAGGCTAAGCTTCTGATGGCAATAAATGGCAGAATTTTGGATGTGGCTGTTGACCTTCGTCGAAACTCGCCAACATATGGCAAACATATTTGTGCGGAGCTATGCGCTGAAAATCGTTATATGATCTATATTCCACCGGGATTTGCCCACGGTTTTTCTGTTCTTTCTGATGAAGCCACGGTTTTTTATAAATGCAGCAGTTATTATCATCAGCCATCGGAGCGGGGTGTTAAGTGGAATGATCTTGCACTGGACATTGACTGGCAGGTTGAAGAACCAATTATTTCCGATAAAGACACCGGGCTGCCGATTCTCAGGGATTTACCGGAAGAAGACCTTTTTTAATTATTGATTCACCATAAGCATATAACCAAAAATTCACTCACACATGAAAATTATTGTCACAGGCGGGGCTGGTTTTATCGGCTCAAATCTGATTCTTTACCTTCACAAAAATTACCCTGATGCAGAGCTACTCAATATAGATAAGCTTACCTATGCTTCCGATCTGAGTTATCTCGACCCTCTTAAAGATTCAAACCGTTACCGCTTCGAACAGATTGATATAGTGGACCGGACTGCAGTGAGAGAAATTATTCAGGAATGGAAGCCGGATGGAGTGATTCATCTTGCCGCAGAATCGCATGTGGATAACTCTATCAAGGGGCCTGAGCCTTTTATCTATTCGAATGTTTTAGGAACGTTTAATCTGCTGGATGAATGCCGCCTCCTATGGTTTGATGATGCCAGTACACAGGAATCAATGCGTTTTCTGCACATATCCACCGATGAAGTGTACGGAACCCTGGGTGATACCGGCCTGTTTAGTGAAACCACGCCGTATGCTCCCAATTCTCCCTATTCGGCTTCCAAGGCGGGTAGTGATTTTTTGGTTCGTTCATACTTTCATACCTATAGAATGAACACGGTTATTACCAACTGCTCCAACAACTACGGTCCGCACCAGCACGATGAAAAGCTGATTCCTACAGTCATACGGAAAGCCCTGGCCGGTGAACCAATTCCTGTGTACGGAAAGGGAGATAATGTACGCGACTGGTTGTTTGTGGAAGATCACTGCCAGGCACTTGCAACAGTATTCCATGAGGGAACTGCAGGTGAGCAATACAATATCGGCGGAGATAACGAATGGCAAAACATAGAACTCGTAAATCTCATTTGTGAGATTTTGAACGATGAAAAAGGGCAGGGTCCGGATGGTGACTATAAAAATCTGATTAGTTTTGTTACCGACCGCCCCGGGCATGATTTTCGCTATGCAGTGGATGCCTCAAAAATCAAAAATGAACTGAACTGGGCCCCCTCACAAGATTTTGTTTCCCTGCTGCACAAAACAGTGAAATGGTTTGTTAAAAAGTTTGAAGCGTGAATACTTGATTGATTCTGTGTACAACCTGAAGCTGTTTATGATGTCCGAATCTGGATTAATTTAGCCAAAATCTCTCATTCATAAAGGAAAATTACAGAGGTTCGGGTTCTTCTTCGGGTAAAAGAGCGTTTTCCTCTACTACACCCTGTTCCTGTAGTGCAAACATGAAAAACCAGCAGAGCGTGGCCCAGAAAAAACCTGCAATCCATCCGACCAGTACATCAGTTGGATAGTGTACACCAAGCAACACCCTGGAAATACCTACCAGAGCAGCAACGAAAATGGCAATGGAAATGATATAAACCCGGATACGCGGACTGGTTTCAAGCCTGGTTAGCAGTGAACCGAGAGTAAGGTACACAATAGCTGAAATCATGGAGTGCCCGCTGGGAAAACTGGGGGAAGTTTCTACCATCAGTGCGGGAACAATATCGGGACGATCACGGAGGAAAAAGTCTTTCAGCAGAAGGCTAATGAGCAAGCCACCTGCTGTTGCAATAAGTACAAGTGTGGCTGCGCGATAACTTTTTTGAAGCAGAAGATAAACCAGTACCACAATGACCATAAAAGTAAGAACT
Source organism: Balneolaceae bacterium (assembly GCA_020832285.1). Classification (GTDB taxonomy): domain Bacteria; phylum Bacteroidota; class Rhodothermia; order Balneolales; family Balneolaceae; genus Rhodohalobacter. The sequence goes on along the minus strand of JAFIFB010000050.1, from coordinate 5,875 downwards.
GCAGGGCCGCCCATTGCCGTGATATCGCGAACAGCTTCATCCACCCAGTGCGGGCCGAATAAATACTGAGGATTTTCCGCATCACGAACGGAAACGAGCAGCCATTCATCAAATTGCTGGGCGCGGTCCACAATAAACACGTCCCGGAGCTCAATCCCTCCCCAGAAAAAGAGCAGCAGAAATAGGGTTCCTGTCATGATCAGAATTTCTTTGCGCAGCAGCTTTTTCAATTTTGGAAATTGCTTGCTGGCACTATCAAGTAATGGCATAGTTATTAGTTTTGTTTGGTATATTTTTTAGAAAACAGAACAAAATTGCCGGAATAGCTGTATTAACCTGTCATGAAACTCATTGACCACTTTCTGCCGGACTTTCAGTTTAACAAGGTACACTCAATTACCGTTCACGCTTCTGTCCCTGAGGTTTACACGGCGATAAAGGAATTGGACATGAGCAGCTCTGCCGTGATTCGTTTACTCTTCCAGATGAGGGGGTTGCCCGCTACGGCACTGACTTTGAAGGGGTCAGAAGAGGTTGGTTTCGCGCTATTGGGAGAGGACCCGGAGAACGAACTGCTGCTGGGGCTTATCGGACGTTTTTGGAAAATAAATGGTGAGATTCTAAAAACAGATGAGAAGACTTTTGTACGGTTCAGAAAGCCGGGATTTGCAAAAGCTGCATGGAATTTCAATGTCAGACAACTCAAGGCCAATAAAACGGAACTTTCTACCGAAACCCGAATTTTTTGCACCGACTACAGCAGCTACCGCAAGTTTAGGTTTTATTGGTTTTTGATGGGACCCTTCAGCGGATTGATTCGCCGAAAAATACTCAGTTTGATTAAGAAGAGTGCAGAAAGAAGAGTATCTGTAAGATTTTAAATGCAGACGACTTATCTATCACCGGAAATTTATAAGTGCTTAATAAAAACCTTCAATTGTTAACTACATTTATGCAAGGCCATTGGTTTCGCTGTTTTGTTCTGTTCATCTGGTGAGGGGTTTAATCCACGCCAATATTTATCAGATTAATCTCACTGGGATCCGTCAGCCGGATATCAGAGGTATCTGAGGGCACATTGTCCGGCTCAATACGATCGTGAACCACCCAGGCCTCCGGGTAGCGGTCCTTCAGCAGCCGGGAAAATTCAATAGCTTTATTTCTGTTCCTGAAATCACCTGCACGCACCCGGTAATAAGGCTGGCGAAAATAGACATATGCTTCCACATCGTATCCGCTGATGTGGTCAGCCGCCCATGCCCTGAAATCATCTCTTGTAGAATCGGCAAGGGCCACATCCCTGGTGGAAATGATCTGAACACGAAATCCGGCATAGCGATCTGCTCCTCCTTCATCGCGCACCACTTCCCTGAGAAACTTTTCGGGTATATCTTGCTCCAATGATGCAAACTGATCGGTAAGCTGGCTGCGATATTCGTAGAGAAACATGTCCAGTTCGTCCATTTCATCTTCTTCGTCAAAATACGCTTCTGCAATCTCCTCATCTACATCAAAATGCGGTACTTCAGGCTCGTCTTCCGTAGCGGTTTCGATAGTACCACAACTGACGAGGATCAGTGTTAAAAAAAGAATCAGTAATCTGGAGTATTTCATGTTTGAACTATAAATTAATTTCCGACCGGATGCCAGGTAGTTTTGGTTTCCATGAATTCAAGAATCAGGTACGGGTTTTCGTGTTTTTCATTAAACCAGTCTGTTTCCGGGTAGTGTGTAACTCTTTTAACGCTTATAGATGCGTTTTCGTCGATAAGTTTCCGGGTTTCTTTTTCTGCGGTGGTGTTGAATACAGCGTTTACGTCCATGTGGGCCGATAGATGATCAACCATTTCGCTGTGATGGCCGGTAAGAATATTTACCACTCCGCCGGGAACGTCAGATGCATGAATCACTTCACCGAAACTGACGAGCGGTAGAGGGTTTTTTTCAGATGCGAGCAGAATACAGGTATTTCCACCGGAGAGAACAGGGGCTATCAGTGAGACGGCTGAAAGCAGCGGAGCTTCATCTGGTGCAATTATGCCTGCCACACCGGTTGCATCGGGTGAGCTGAAATTGAAGTGGGGGCTTGCCACCGGATTCACTGTTCCAAATACCTGGCTAAGCTTGTCTGTCCATCCGGCAAAATATATGATTCTGTCGATGGAAGCTTCTACCTGTTTCATTGCCTCTTTTGATTTGGTACCAGACTTTTCCAGTTCCTTAACAAACTGATCTTTTCGGTCCTCGAGCATTTCGGCAATGCGATAAAGAATCTGACCGCGGTTGTAGGCCGAACGGTTCGACCATTCGTTAAAAGCTGACCGAGCAGCAACCACGGCATCACGCACATCTTTTCGGGTACAGCGGCATGCATTGGCGATCTGTTTCCCTTTTGGATCAGTGATTTTATAAGTGCGGTCTGATTCACTCCGCGGGAATTTACCGCCAACATATGTTTTATAAGTTTTTAAAACTTCGATTCTGTCTGACATAGTTTTCAGATATTATGGAATCCGTTTAAATATTTTTCATGGATAGTGTGAGTATTCCGCTCAGGGTATTTCCTGTTTAAGCGAAATCACGTGAGATACATGAATAACACTTTTTTATTTTAGTTTTACGTATGGATGCAGCCCGTGCAGTCCGCCCTCACTTCCGATGCCACTTTCTTTGTAACCACCAAAAGGTGAGGTTGGGTCGAATTTATTGAAGGTGTTCGACCATATCACTCCGGAGCGCACCTGTCGGCCGATTTTGAATATTTTGGAGCCCTTATCTGTCCAGATACCGCTTGCCAGGCCATAGGGTGTATTGTTGGCTTTCTCCACAGCTTCATCGGGTGTACGGAATGTTTGAATTGTAAGCACCGGGCCGAAAATCTCTTCCTGCACAATGCGGTTACTTTGACTCACTCCGGTAAATAGAGTCGGGCGGCAAAAGAAACCCTTTTCAGGAATGGTGTTTGAGCTTTGATAAATTTCAGCTCCTTCATTGACACCAATTTCCAGATAATTGTTAATTCTGTCATACTGGGATTTTGAGTTTATTGCACCTATATCGGTGTTTTTGTCCAGTGGGTTTCCTACAATCAGGGTTTCCATCCGCTCTTTCAGTTTGGTGATGAGGCGGCCGGCGACTCCTTCCTGAACCAGCAGACGGGAGCCTGCACAACAGACATGGCCCTGATTAAAAAAGATAGCATTGACAATTCCCTCAACGGCCTGATCGATCGGGGCATCTTCAAAAACGATGTTCGGGCCTTTACCGCCAAGCTCAAGGGTGTATTTTTTTTCTGATCCGGCAAGAGATCTCTGAATGATTTTTCCTACTTCGGTTGAGCCGGTAAAAGCGATTTTATCCACATCGGGGTGATTCACAATTTCGGCTCCGGTGAGTCCTGCTCCTGTAATGATGTTTACAACACCATCAGGCAGGCCTGCATCCAGACAGATTTCGGCAAATTTCAGTGCGGTGACCGGTGTGGTTTCAGCTGGCTTGAGCACGACGGTGTTCCCCGTGGCAAGTGCCGGTGCAATCTTCCATGCAAGCATTAGCAGCGGGAAATTCCAGGGAATGATCTGCCCGCAAACCCCAACCGGCTCTGGTGTTCTGCCGGGGAAAGCGTAGTTTAGTTTGTCGGCCCATCCCGCATAGTAAAAAAAGTGAGCTGCGGCAAGAGGAACATCCACATCGCGCGATTCGCGAATAGGCTTGCCTCCATCCATCGATTCGGTGATGGCCAGTTCACGCGACCGCTCCTGAATCATCCGGGCCAGTCTGAACAGATATTTTCCACGCTCTTTACCGGAAAGCCTAGACCATTTTTTTTCGTACGCTCTACGGGCAGCTCTTACGGCGCTGTCTACATCTTCAGAAGTACCTTCGGCAAATTCAGTGAAAACCTCCTCTGTGGCAGGGTTCACCGATTTCATGTAGCGGCCTTTTGCCGGTTTCACAAAATCACCGTTGATAAAATGATCGTATCGTTCTGTAATCTCTACATGATCGCTGCTCTCAGGAGCTTCGCTGTATTCCCAAAATGAAGCGAAATCGAGTTTCAGGTCGGCATTGGGTGAAGTTGGTTTGGGAGAACCGTTGGCGGATTCATCGGTGGATTTTTCCTGAGTTTGTTCAGACATGAAATCAATCGTTTGAAAAATAGTTGATGCTTTGGTAGACACCGGTTTCTTGTTTCACAATCTGCATGAGCAGATCATTGGTGAGTGAACTGGCTCCGATCCGGAACCATTGTGGTGTAAGCCAGGCTGCTCCGAGTGTTTCTTTTACCAGAACGAGGTATTGCAAGGCTTCTTTAGCTTTGCGGATGCCTCCGGCGGGTTTCATGCCCACCATTTGACCTGTATTACGGTAAAAATCGCGGATCGCTTCCAGCATTATCATTGTAACGGGCTGTGTAGCGGCGGGCTGAATTTTACCGGTAGAAGTTTTGATAAAATCAGCTCCTGCATACATGGCGATATCACTGGCTTTTCTAACATTTTCATATGTTTCCAGTTCACCGGTTTCGAGGATTACTTTCAGATGAACCTCACCACAAGCTTCTTTTATTGCGGCAATCTCATCAAAAATATAGCTGTAGTTGCCTTTCAGAAACTCTCCGCGCGAGATCACCATATCAATCTCATCTGCTCCCTGGTCTATAGCATAACGTGTGTCTTCGAGTTTATCTTTTAATCTTGCCATACCGCTGGGAAATGCCGCAGCTACACTCGCCACTTTGATAGTGGTACCTCTCAATGCTTTTTTGGCGGCATCAACAAGATTCGGGTAGACGCAAACTGCGGCAACTGTTGGCAGATCGGGCATAGGGGTGTATGGGGTCCGGGCTTTATTGCATAACTGGATTATTTTTCCTTCGGAATCTTTGCCCTCAAGAGTTGTGAGGTCGATCATGCTGAGCGCCAGTTTCAATCCCTGAAGTTTCGACTCTTTTTTGATGCTTCTCTTATTGAGACGTGCCATACGCTCCTCAACCCCGACTTTGTCGATCGGTATAGTTTGATGAAAGTCGGGAATGGTTACTGCATTCATATTAATTTTGTCAATCAGTTAAAGTCCCGTCTAAAGGTACGGATAATCAAAATGTTGAAAAAGTTGATTCATTCAAGCCTGTTTAACTTAAACTTTCAAAGGAGAGGAAGTTCCGGATAATTCGAGAATCATTAATGGAAACCTGTATTGCTGAGTGTGTTACTTGAAAATCCGAGAGAGAATGCGTAATTTGGCGTAATTATATAAGCAAAGTGGCATAATCTATGGAATCAAAAAAAAATCAACTTAAGTACACTGAACTTCAGAAAGAGGAAAAAGAAAGCCTTGTAGAAGAGCCATATATTGCCTGGGATCTTACGAAAGCATCTGCTAAAATCAGCAGTGGCCTTGCAACCGGTATTTTGTCAATAATCCAGGATCGCCTCGGAATTTCAAATAAAGATCTTTCCGAACTTCTTTTGATCTCTCCCAGAACCCTTGATCGCCGAAAAAAAGAGGCGATTCTCCCTGCCGATGAATCCGAGCGAAGTTTTCGCATAGCACGTCTCACCGATCTTGCTTCAGAAATTTTCGGATCTATGGAAAAAGCATCTGTTTGGTTCAAAGAACCCAATTTTGCTCTCGGAAACAAAACACCCATCGAGCTGGTGAAAACCGAACCCGGGGCTCGTCTTGTGGAACGAACGCTCCACCAGATAGGACACGGAATTACGGTTTAACTTCAATACTGTCCAAAACGATTTGTGAAAAAGAAAGTAATTTACAACCTCTAATGACATCTGTTCCCTTTCTCGCAGATTATCGCTGAGTTATCCGCAGATTTACGCAGAAGATCAGCGAGACTCAGCGAAAACATCTGCGT
>JAFIFB010000047.1 GCA_020832285.1 Balneolaceae bacterium | reverse complement strand
GGGCTTTCGATCATCTTTACTTTGATCAGACTCCTCTCTCTTATCTCGCTGAACGGATTGAACGAACCTATGGAGTGGATGTAGAAGTGGAAGATCCCTCTTTGCTGGATCTGAAGCTTTCCGGAGCCGTGGATTTCTTCACCCTGGATGCACTGATCCACGCAGTTTCAGAGGTACTGGACATCCGTATCAGGCAGATCAATGACCGGATTCTCATAGAGAAAATGAATTCTTAAAAAAAAGAAACAGTAACATAAACACAAGGAACCATAACATGAAAAATTCCTACCATACGATACTCCTGCTCTTAGTGATTGTGCTGATGTTTTTGCCGCAATTGACTACAGCCCAAACGATGAATCATCCTCTTCTGAGCCATGGCCTTTCAGAAGGAGCTGATGAGCAATTAATCGAAAAAGGCACCGGACTCGAAGAAGCGCTTTCCATTCTCGAAAAAAAATTCGGGGTTCTTTTCTTATACAGAAGTCAACTTCTGGAACAGAAAATGATCCCGGATGTTGAGGTAATTTATCAGGGCCGAGAATTGAGCGATATACTGCAAAGCCTTCTCAATGGTTCTGATTTGACCTACAGTCAGATAAGCCACAGAACGATCGGGATTGCTCCTAACGATGCAGAGGAGATTTTGGATGTTTACCAGGAAACGGTTACTGGTACCGTTGTGGATGCAGAAACAGGGGAATCGCTTCCGGGGGTGAATATAATTGTTAAGGGTACATCAACAGGGACAATAACAGATGTTAATGGCCTATATGAATTAACCTTACCAACAGAATCGGATACTCTTATTTTTTCTTATATAGGATATGAGGCACTTGAAGTTCCTGTTGATTCCAGAGAACGAATTGATGTTGAACTTGAATCCAGAGCAATTATGGGTGAAGATCTTATTGTGGTTGGTTATGGCACAATGCAAAGAGAGGATCTTACCGGAAGTGTATCACAAATAAGCAGCGTTGAGATGACAAGGGCATCGGTTGGTAATACGGCAGAATTACTAAGTGGACGAGTCCCTGGTTTAACTACGGTAAGTAGAACAGGTTTACCGGGTGAGTCAGGTACACAATTTCAGATACGTGGTTTTGGAAACCCCCTTGTATTGGTTGATGGTATGGAGCGGAGCTTGGATTTTATTGATCCAAATGATATAGAAAGTATTAGCGTTCTGAAGGATGCATCAGCTGCGATTTATGGTGCACGAGCAGGGAACGGTGTAATTCTTGTGACAACAAAGAGAGGTGAGACTGGAAGACCTTCATTCAATATGCGTTCTAATCTCAGCTTCCAGCAACCTACTCAGTTAATTAATACTGTGAATGCAGCACAATGGGTTGAGATGTATAGAGAGGGAGATATTAACAGTGGTACTGATCCTAGATTTTCTCAAGAGGACATAGAAAGATACAGGTCGGGTGAGCCAGGATTTGAAAGCTATAATTGGTGGGACACAACTTTTAAACCATGGGCGCCTATGCAGGATTACAATTTAAGTGTCAGTGGGGGAAATGAAGATTATACCTATTTTATTTCAACAGGCCACATGAATCAGGATAGTGCATTCCGCTCAGGGGATTATACGTTTCAGCGGTATGGTGTAAGAGCCAGTTTTGATGCGAATGTAGCAGAAAACATGACCTTTTCTCTAAATTTATCAACAAGAGCCGAAAGAAGAAAAAGAGCAGCAGAAAGCCTTAACGAAGTTTTTAATGCATTAAACAGAGCTCAACCAATCTGGAATCCGAACATACCAGATGGACGTCCGGCTTATTCAGGGTTTGGCAATCAGTCACCCCGGGCAGCGTCAACTGCTGATTACAGTGGTACACTGACTCAAGACTCTGAATATGTGGATGGTATACTTGCCTTTGAATATCGAGTTCCTTGGCTGACTGGTTTGGAACTGGAAGCCAGATTGTCATACAATTATACTTCTGACCGTATAAAAAATCATTTAAGAGAATTTGAAGTATACTCTTATGATCCGGAACAAGACGAATATCAACTTCGTGGGGCCAGGGGAGGTAATTCTCTGACTAATACAGATCATCGTAATCATTCTCTGAATCCCCGAATAATGGCCAATTATCAGGGGATAATACGCGATCATAATTTTTCTGCACTATTATTGGCAGAGTGGATTGATGAACAAAATTCAAGTTTTAATGCATTTCGTAGAGATTTGATTTCTCCTGAAATACCATTTTTATTTGCCGGAGGTGTAGACGGGATAGATAATATGGAGTCATTCAGTGAGGCCGGCCGGGCCAGTTATGTAGGAAGGTTTCAATATGGTTATCAGTCAAGATACCGCATTGAAGCAACAATGAGAGCTGATGCAAGCTACAAATTCCCAGAAGATACGCGGTGGGGCTATTTCCCAAGTATATCAGCTTCCTGGTCATTGAACAATGAACCTTTTTTCAATATTGATGCTGTGGATGAACTTAGATTCAGGTTCTCATACAGTCAGTCAGGTGATGATTCGGGGGTTGCGGCTTATCGTTACCTGTCTGGCTTTTTTATCAGAACCGCGCAAAATTATATTGCCAATCAAAGAGTTTGGACTCTTATAAGTGAAGACGTTTTGCCAAACCCTGATATTACCTGGCTGGATATGACAATTTATAATGCTGGAGTAAATTTATCATTATATGACGGCTTGTTCAGCACTGAGTTTAATCTCTTTCAAAGGACAACGGACAATATATTTGGTACTTCGCAAGAAACTTTTCCATCCACATTTGGTGCTTCTTTACCACAGTTAAACATCAATGAAACAAGGGATCGGGGATTTGATTTACTGGTCGGTCATGAGAATATAATAGGTGATTTTGGCTATTCTATATCTGCGAATGTTACCTATTCGCGAGAAAAGTATATACGGTGGTCGGAATCAGATTTTGAGGATGAAGACGAAGCCAGGCTTTTTCAGAATCAGGGTAATTACACAAACAGATGGATTGGATACAAATCGGATGGCATCTTTATGACCCAGGAAGAGATCGATAATCATGATGTTGATCAGGATGGTGCGGGTAATGCCACTTTGAGACCTGGCGATATTCGTTATTTAGATCTGAATGGAGATGGAGAATTAACATGGCGAGATCAGACAGAAATTGGTAGAGGTATGTTTCCGGATTTATCATTCGGGATAAATATTGATGTTAATTACAGAAACTTTGATTTATCAGCATTATTTCAGGGTGCGTCCATGTTCAATTTTAATATTGGTGGCCGGGCCCGGGGCGCATTCGATAATGATGGAACTCCTCATGTTTATCAATATAAGTACCGCTGGCAGCCAGATCCGAATAATCCGTCAGTTAATGTTAACCCTGATGCAAGATTGCCAAGGGTAGAGCTTTTCGGTGTCGGAACGAATGAAAATAATAACAGACAATCAGATTTTTGGTTGGTTGATGCAACCTATTTAAGACTTAAAAACCTGAGCTTGTCATATACTGTACCGACAACTATTACTAATCCTGTTGGTATCAGTAATCTGCGCTTAATTGCTTCAGGAAGCAATTTGTTAACATGGACCCGGATGGGAGTTTTTGAAGATTCATTCGACCCGGAAATACCTGGAAATACGAACACTGGGAACTATCCAAATGTAAGGGTGATATCCTTTGGTGTAAATCTCAATTTTTAGATTAAAATTATCTATCAATCGATTTTCATTATTAAAATTTTAAAACTAAACATATATGAAAAAAGGAACAGAGATTAAAAGTGTTATGTGGGATTTAAGGAAACGTGGAGTAGCTTTGACATTTATAATTTTATTATTAATGCTCAAAATTTCTGCATGTGATGTGGTAGACAAAAGCCCTCGGGGATTGATCACTGATGATGCTGTTTGGAGTGATCAAAATCTTGCAGAAGCATACATTATGGATGTGTACAATCAATCTAATTTTTCGAATGAAGTAGGCGTTCAATCGTTTCACCAATTAACTGCCAGTGTGATGGCTGGTGAGATTACCCTGTTTGCTCCCTGGCAAAACCCCAGGGGTCTCGCTGAAAGGTTAATTACAACTGAAAACCCTCTGCCCGGTTTTATGAATGAGTTTCGTTGGGGAAACATTCGTAGAGCTAATACGATTATTGAACAATTGGCAGCATCGGACTTAAACCCTGAATTTGTGAATCTAAGAACGGCAGAAGTGCGTTTTTTAAGAGCTTATCAGCATTTTAGATTGGTGAAAAGGTATGGCGGAATGCCCATACTGACACGGGCACTTCCATTGAATGCTCCCACGGAAGAAATAATGGTGGCCAGAAATACAGAACAGGAAGTCTATGATTTTATCGCTGCTGAGATGGATGATATTATTTCAATACTACCCGATATAAATGATGTAGGGCGGGTAAATAAGGGAACAGCACTTGCCTTGAAAAGCAGGGCGATGCTCTATGCAGCCAGTATAGCTCAGTACGGTGATATAAAAATGGATGGGTTATTAGGTATTCCTTCAGGTGATGCTCAACAATACTGGCAAGCGTCTTACGATGCTTCTACTGAGTTGATAAACTCTGGCGTATATCAGCTGTATAATGAAAACCCGGATCCAGTTCAAAATTTTCATGACTTATTCCATGTACCAATCGGAGATAATAGTGAGGTAATATTTGGAGAAATATTTGATGGGTCAAACAAAGGACATAGATTTTCAGAAATGGGATTGCCAGAAGGACCTGCACTTACATGGAACTCTAATTTTAATGTTGCTTATGAAATGATTGAGCTGTTTGATTTTGTGGATGGTTCTTCCGGGATTATACCTCGTGAAGAAATAACAAGCCGTGAATGGTCATCTGAAGAATTTTTCGGACAAAGAGACCCCAGGTTCAGGGCGTCAGTCTATTATCCAGAAATCGATAATATCGTAGGTGAAACCATTTATTTCCACTCGGCAACTCTTGTTGAGGGTGAGCGTCTAACTGGTGGTACTATCGAGGGTGTTTGGCCTGCCGCTGCCGGACCACGAAACAGAAATAGATCGGGAGCACATGTGAGGAAAAGAGTAGATGAAACACAAGCTTATACCGAATCAACACCACAGTCTACCGATTACTTCGTGTTTAGGTTGGGAGAAATTTATTTAAACCTGGCAGAAGCTGCATTTTATTTAGGCAGAACCTCTGAAGCGCAGGATGCATTAAATGAATTAAGAAACAGGGCTGGTATGCCACAGTATTCTAGTGTGGATCGTGACATTATTCGCAATGAGAGAGCCGTAGAGCTGGCATTCGAAAATCACAGGTTGTGGGACCTCAGGCGGTGGAGAATTGCTGAAGAAGTGCTGGATGGCTACCGAATGCAGGGATTAGATTATGTATATAACTGGGATACTGGAAAGTATCAGATCTCATTTAAAAATCCAGAGGGAGTAGCCAGAAGGTTTCCACCTGAATACTATTATTATCCACTTGGAATTAATTTTACTTCTCAAAACCCAAATATGGTTGAAAATCCGGGGTATGATTAAAGGTTAACATGAAGCTTTCAAACTTTTATTGGGTGTTACCCAAATTTTTTCTCACTTTTTTGTTAGCTATTTCAATACCATTCTCAATCATTGCTGATAACAATGATAAACCCAATGTAATTATCTTTTTTGTTGATGACTTGGGGTGGGTGGATACAGGTGTTACAGGTTCTGACCTATATAATACCCCGAACATAGACAGGTTAGCAAAAGAAGGAATGCTTTTTACGGATGCCTATTCATCCAGTACGATCTGTTCCCCCACCCGAGCATCTTTAATGACCGGTATGGCACCCGAACGCACCCGGGTGACGGACTGGATTGACGGACATTGGGTTAACCAGGGAGAAGCGTGGCGGGCCGAACGCCCTCTTCAACCGCCGGTCTGGACAGCAAAGCTGGAATTACATCACCATACTATCGCCGATCTGCTGAGTGAAAATGGTTATCGTACAGCGCATATTGGTAAGTGGCATCTTACCCCCCGATCGAACGATCCGGAAATTGTCGAACCCTATTATCCACATAATCGTGGTTTTGAGGTAAATATTTCCGGTAATCAGTGGGGAGCTCCCGGTTCTTACTTTTGGGACTATCGTCGGAGTGGTCTCGATGGACTGGAGTCTCGGGTTGCCAATTTTCCGCCCGAAAAGGAGACAAAAGGGCTGTACCTGACCAATATGAAAACCAATCATGTAGTAAGGCTAATTCAAGAGTGGCAAAATGAACCCTTTTTTATCAACTTTTCATATTATCAGGTACACACCCCTATACAGGGGCGCCCGGATATGGTTCATTATTATCAGCAAATACTTGATTCGGGAGAGGATTTTCTTCACACGGATCCGGAATATGCGGCGATGGTCGAGGCTGTAGACCGCTCTGTCGGTCGAGTTCATGCTAAGCTTGAAGAATTGGGACTCGACGATAATACACTCATCATTTTTACATCTGACAATGGGGGGTTGGATCGAGGTGATGGCACCCCAACTAACAACTATCCTTTACGTGAGGGGAAGGGAACTGCGTATGAAGGGGGTATTCGCGTACCTATGATTGTACGATGGCCAGGAGTAATACCGGAAGGAACTGTATCTGAAGAACCTGTAATTACACATGATTTCTTTCCTACGATTCTTGAAATTACCGGTGCTGAGGCTAGCTCTGAACACTTTGTAAATCTGGATGGAGTATCACTCATGCCGATATTGGAAAATCCCTCTGTTACACTTGATCGTGAGGCTCTGTATTGGCACTATCCGCATTACCACACTCAAGGTGCTACCCCCTATACGGCAGTTCGTGCTGGAGATTGGAAGGCCATTCATTTTTATGAAGACGACCGCATTGAGCTTTATAATCTTGTTGAGGATATAAGTGAAGTAAATGATCTTAGTAATGAAATGCCTGAAAAAGCTGAGGAAATGCGATCAATGATAGAGGCGCGCCGTGATGCTGTAGATGCCCAAATTCCAATTACAAATCCACTTTATCAGGATAAATTTGAACAAAAATAATCTATTAGATATTTATAATCCATGAAAGCAAAGCTCTTCGGCACATTTATATTACTGCTAATACCAATCGTTTTATTAGCCCAGGTGAACCCAGAAGAAGGACCACCAAATATTATACTTATAATGGTTGATGATTTGGGATATGGTGAATTAGGGAGTTATGGACAGGAAATAATAAAAACACCACGTCTTGACGCGATGGCCGAAGAAGGTATGAGGTTTACCGATCACTATGCAGGTGCAAGTATTTGCAAGCCCGCGAGGGAATCCATTATGACCGGAATGCATACGGCAAATACTTATGTAAAAGGTAATTACTTCTCTCATTCTGAAGGAGATTTTGCCACACCATTTGACAAAATCAATCGAAAAACTATTGCAGAATATGTAAAGCATGCAGACTACTTTACAGCGATGATTGGTAAATGGGGATTAGGTGGTGCAGGAAGTGGAAGCGGTCCAAACTCAAGGGGGTTTGATTATTCCTTGGGATATCTAAGCCAAATAAATGCCCATAATTATTATCCAACTTTTATATGGGAGAATGAAAGTAAATTGAAGTTGGAAGAAAATAAGGATAATAACCAAGGAATTTACACACATGATCTATTTGTAGATAAAACATTAGAGCTTATTGGGAATCATGACAGCGCGGACCCCTTTTTCCTTTATTTACCATATACACCGCCTCATGCCCAATTTGTTGTGCCAGATGATGCCCCGTACACTGATAAGGACTGGGATCAACAAAAAAAGAATATCGCAGCTATGATTACAATGCTGGATAGGGATGTCGGTAAAATACTTGATCTGTTGATTGAGAAAGGGATTGAGGAGAACACAGTTGTTTTTTTTACAAGTGACAATGGGCCAACTCCTCAAGCTACACCATTATTTAACAGTAACGGGCCATTACGTGGTATCAAATCAGATTTATATGAAGGAGGTATTCGGGTGCCGATGATTGCATGGTGGCCGGGAACGATACAGCCAGGCCAAGTTAGCAATCATATATCAGCAGCATGGGATTTTCTACCAACAATATCAGATCTCGCAGGTGTTAAACATGCATCTGATATTGATGGTATTTCATTTTTACCAGAATTAACTGGGGAGGAACAACCAGAGCATGAATTTCTGTATTGGGAATTATACGTTTATAATTATTCGTGGGGCAACTCTGACAATACCATGCCTCGTAACTGGCTTGAACACAGGGCAGTGCGCTATGGGAATTGGAAAGCAGTAAAGCCCAATATTTTTTCTGAAAAGAACCCTGAAATGGAATTATATAATCTTGAAAATGATATTGGTGAGACTACAAATGTGGCTGCAGATTTCCCCAAAATAGTCCAAAAAATTGAAGCATATATGATCAGCAATTATAATACAAACCCTCACTTTCCATACAGGCCTTAATTCCTGTTTTATGTTACTGTTATTTAAGATTCAGTACCTATTGTAATTTTTTGTTAATCAACAATTGACGGTGTCAGAGTCCATCCCTAGTATTTTGAAATAGTAGATAACCAGGGGAGAATTACAGATTCCTATTATTTGTATTCGTGGACGGATGTGAGGCCCAGTGATTATGACATTGAAGTTTTTACTCAAAACCAAAAGGATAAAGCCACCAGAATTTTCAAGAAACAATTTTCCTATAAAGATTCACCATTTATTGAAATGAATCTGTAATCAGTACAAAAACAAAAATATCTATGAATAAAATATTGATTGTAACAATAATAATGATATCATTTTTTATGATTTGGGGGGACAATTCTTCTTATGATGAATTGGATGCCACACCACCGAACATCATCATTATCTACGCTGATGATGTGGGTTATGGCGACATAGGTGTCTACGGCTCGGAATTGATTCCCACTCCGCATATCGACCAATTGGCGGCCGATGGAATCCGTTTCACTTCCGCCTATGCCACGGCTGCAACTTGTACACCCAGCCGCTACTCACTATTGACAGGTGAATATGCTTTTCGCAACGAACGGGCACAAGTACTAGCCGGAGATGCCCCACTTTTGATTGAACCAGGAAGTTATACTCTCCCGGAGATGCTTCGTAGTGCGGGTTATCGAACATCAGTTGTGGGTAAATGGCATTTAGGGCGTGGAGAAGGTAATGTGGATTGGAATAGCCAGATCAAGCCCGGGCCGCTGGAAGTGGGTTTTGATGAATCGTTTTTACTGCCCGCGACCAATGACCGGGTTCCAACCGTGTATGTGGAAGGACATTATGTAGTGGGGTTGAGTGATGAAGATGATCCGTTGCGGGTTAGCTATAGAGAACAGGTAGGGGATTTACCAACAGGTGTAAGCCACCCAGAACTCTTGAGGTATGGTGCAGACCTTCAACATTCAGGAACAATTGTGAATGAAATCAGCCGAATAGGCTGGCAGGATGGGGGACAGTCTGCCTGGTGGGATGATGAAGAGATGCCGATCGTTTTTACTGACCTTGCAAACCAATTTATACGTGAGAACCGGAATGACCCTTTCTTTCTATTCCTTTCTATGCATGAAAGTCATGTTCCCCGGTTACCAAATCCAATGTTTATTGACAAAAGCGGAACAGGTTTGTTAGGTGATACTGTTGTTGAGCTTGATTGGGTCGTTGGGCAAATAATGGCAGAACTTGAAGAGCTTGGGATCAAAGAAAATACCCTGTTGATATTTACAAGCGATAACGGTCCTATTTTTGATGATGGGTATGATGATGGTGCAGTTGAAAATGCAAACGATCACAGGGCAGCCGGTCCTTTTCGTGGCGGGAAATATACTGCTTTTGAAGGCGGGACACGTATGCCGTTTATTGCAAGCTGGCCCGGGGTGATAGAAGAAGGAATAGTTTCAGATGCAATACTCAGCCAGGTGGATCTGTTGGCTACACTTGCAAATCTCGTTGGAGTTGAAATGCCTGAGGGTGTAGGACCCGATAGCCAGAATTTGCTTCCTGTTCTTATTGGGCAAAATGATGAAGGGCGTGATTTTTTGATACAACAAGGGGCTGGTACCAATCTACATGGTTTTAGAAAAGGAGATTGGAAACTAATTCCGGCCGCCAGTAACCGCCCTGGTTTTATAGAAAACAAACATAATTCTCGGGAAAATCCACTCACAACACCACAGGTTACTACGGCAGCATACTTGTTTAATCTTGCAGACGATCCCGGAGAAACAACGAATCTGGCTGATCAATACCCGGAAAAAGTACAGGAAATGACAGAACTTTTTGAAAAGATTTTGGAAACCCCGGAAAATCAAATCCTACCGAGACTCAGGAATTAAAGTATAGGTTGGTTACTACTGTTATGTCAAAGATAAAACGTCGGGTTAAGTCATCTGACGAGTTTTTCAAAAATATACCAATGTAGATGATTGGGATGATCCCGGAACGACTCGTCTGATGACTCTCTCACACTTTTACAGTTGACACGACAC